>NZ_MAEV01000009.1:0-103813 GCF_002013385.1 Mycobacterium sp. D16R24
GTTCCGCGGGTCCTCCACCGGGGTGCCGTACGGAGCAGGCGGACCGCGCCACGGGTTGCTGCCAATCGGCACATATCCGCGCGGGTCGCGGCACAGCTGAATGGTCGGCGCCCGCTTACCGGGGAACTCCTGGCACGGGTAGTTGCGCGCACCGCGCACCGCGCTCGGATCGTTCTGTGCCGTCTTGCAGTACATGTCGCTGGGTAGCTCGCGCAGGGTCTCGTCGGCAGGGGTGCGCATCAGCGGCGCCGGCACGAAACCGGTCAGGCACGGCGGTGGATCGCCCAGGTTAAGCCGGAAGTCCAACTTCGCGCCCTCGTCCATCGGCGCACCACCGGCGACCGTCAACAGCGCCGAGAACAGCGCCGGCAGGATCACCAACGACTGCTCGATCGACTTGTTGTAGATGACGCCGACACGACCCAGATTGGCAAGGCTTGCCGCGAGCACTGGGAACGACGGGCGGATACCCGCGAACAGTTCGGAGGCTTCCTCGGCGGCCCCCGGAGCCACCGTGAGGAACTGGCGCAGCTGCGGATCGGCTTTGGCGAAATGTTCAGTCAGTGCCGCCAGACTGGAGACGGATCCGCGGATGTTGTCGCCACTGCGTATCTGGGCGTCCAGCAGCGGCCCCACCTGATCGATCAGCTTGGTGGTGCTGTCGTAATTGGTGTTGGCCTCTTGAATCAGCAGCCGCGACGAATCGATCAGCCGGGAAAGTTCCTGACCGGATCCGTTGAATGCCTTGAACGCCTCGGCCAGCACCTCCCGCAGCCGGGTGTCGGCAATGGTGTTCACGAGGCTGTCTGCCTGGCGCAGCAGAGTGGAGACGTCGGTGGGGATCGAGGTGCGATCGGTACCGATGACATCGCCTTGCCGCAGGCTACCGGCGGCCCCCGTCGGTGGCGGCACCAGATCTACGTACTGCTCGCCGATGGCGGACACGCTCTTGACGACGGCCCGCACATTGCCCGGCACCTTCACGTTGTCGTTGAGCCGCATCCTGGCGGTGACGCCCTCGGGAGTCAGCTCGACATCGGTGACACGGCCGATCTGCACACCGCGATAGGTGACGTTCGCGTTCTGGTACAGACCACCCGTGGCAACGAACTGTGCCTTCACATCATGGTTTCCGATGCCGAGCGCCGTGGGCACCCGCAGGTAGAAGATCGCCATCAGCGCCACGCTGATCACCGTGATGGCCGCGAAGATCGCCAGCTGTATCTTGATCAGCTTTTCCATCAGCGACCACCTCCCTGCGGGGAGCCAGGTGCAGCCGGCGCGGGCAGACTGAACGGGCTGGTCTCCTTGCCGTTCAGGTTGGCCATGGATCCGATGAGCCATTCCGGCGGGTTCACTACGTCGTTGAAGTGCTGCATGTTCGGATCGAAGAACGATGTGGTGAACAGCGTTTCACCTATGCGCCGTGCGGTCAGGTCAAACGTCACGAAGACGTTCAGGTAGTCCCCGCGCACCGCGTTCCGCAGGTACTTGGTGCTAAACGGGAATGTCGGCAGGAGATCAAGGCTGTCGATCAAAACGTCACGGTTTTCTGCCAGTGCCCGAACCACCGGGTACAACCCCTTGAGATCGGCGACGATGTCTTCCTTGGTGGTCCGCAGCACCCGGTCGGTGATCTTCGCGAGATTCCCCACCGATCGGAACGCCTCGATGATGTTGGCGCGATTCTCGTTGAGCACCTTCAGCGCAGGTTCGATCGAATCGATGGCGCGCCCGAGGCTTTCCTTGTGCTCGGCGAGGACCCGCGAAAACTTGTCGATGCCCTCGATCGCCGAGATGATGTCGTTGCGCTGAGAGTTCAGCGACGAGATCAGGGTGGCAAGCTTGGGCAACACCTGGGTCAGGTTTCCGGTGCGTCCCTTGAACAAGTTGTAGGTCTCGTCGGTGATGTCTTGTATCGCACCGAGATTGCCCTTGTTGACTACCACTGACAGCGCAGACAACACCTCTTCGGTGCTGGGGTATTTGTCGGTCCGGCTCAGCGGGATGGTGTCTCCGCCGGCCAGCTGGCCCACGGCGGGTTCCCCGGTGGGGGCGGCCAGCTCGATGTGCTGTGAGCCGAGCAAGCTGGTCTGGGCGACCTTCGCGACGGCGTTGGCCGGCAGCTGCACCTCCGGACTCAAGGACACCTTGACTCCGGCATACCAAGAACCATCTGGCTTTTGGAACGCATCGATACCCGACACACTGCCTACGGTCACGTCGTCCACCATGACCGGAGAGTTCTGCGGCAGCGTGGTGACATCGGGCAGCTCGACGGTGATGGTGTAGGACCGTGAGCCATGACCCGCCGTCCCCGGCAGGTTCAGCGAGTTGAGTCCATTGAACTGACATCCACTCGTCACGACGGCGACACCGACACCGATCGCCATCCCGCGCAGTGTGCGATGAGAGCCTCGCGCGAAGAGCGTTGAACTCAGACAACTCATCGCGGGCCTCCCGGAGTAGCGAGTGGCGCGGGCTCGTCTGCGGCGGCGGGGAAGCCCGGCGGCACCGGACCCGGCTCGGCGGGACGCAGCTCCGTACCCGGGGGTGGCGGGGCGTTGATCTCCTCGGGCCCGAGCATCAATGCACTGAGGTCCTGCGGCGACGGTTTCGGCGGCGGCGGGGCACCATTGGGCCGGACCCACACCAGGTCCTCGCGGGGCGCCTCGGACTTCGCCTCCGTCTCGGGGGTGTCGTAGATGATCTGTCCCTTGTACGCCGAAATCTGGTTGATCGGGTGCAGCAGGATCGGGGCGTAGTTGAAGGTCGCGCGGCGCAATACGGGTCCCATGCGTTCGCGGCAGATCTCAGCCCGCTTCAAATACTCGGCCTTGTTGCCCGTTTCGAACACGCCGCCACAGATGAACTGCACCGGGTTGGCCAGGTTCGGAATCGAGAGCATGCCGTTCAACGTGCCTGCCGCGGGGTTGTAGATGTTGTAAAAGTTGGCCAGACCGTTGGGCGCGACGTGCAGGATCTGTTCGACGTCGTCGCTCTGGTCGGAGAAGATCTTCACAAAGTCGCTCAGCTTATTCACCGAATCAACGAGCGCAGAGTTGGTGTCTCCCAGGAAACCTCGCACATCGGTGAGTGCCTGATTGAGCGCACCCAGGGTGGCGCCGAGGTTCTCGGTGCTAGCCGCCAGGACCTTCGACACCGAGGCCAAGTGGGTGCTGAACTGCACTATCTGCTCGTTGGAATTCGCCAACGCGTCCACCAGCACCTGCAGGTTCTTGATGGTGCCGAATAGATCCGTGCGCGAGTCGCCGAGCCGCCCGGCCGCTTGCGAGAGCTCCCGCACCGCGTTCCGGAACGAATCACCGTTACCGTCGAAAGTACTTGCCGCCTGGTTGATGAAATCGCTTACCGGGCCCTTGGATTCACCCTGCGGCCCCAGGCTGTCGCTGAGTTTGGCCAGCTCGGTCTTGACCTCATCCCATTCGATCGGGACGGCGGTCTTGTCCAGCCCCAACGAGGCACCGTCGGCGAGAGCCTGCCCCTCGGTGTAGGCCGGGGTCAGCTGAACAAACCTGGCGGTCACCAGATTTGGGGCCATGATGATCGCTTGCGCGCCCTCGGGCACTTTGAACTTGTCCGGGAGCTCCATGGTGACCTTTACGTCACCCTCGCGCGGCTCGACGGCGCTGATGTGGCCGGCCTTCACACCGAGAATCCGAACGTCATCACCCGGGTACAACCCGACGGCCGACGCGAAATGCCCGACGATCTTGTATGTTCCGCGGCTGGGCCACACCCAATACAGCAAGCCACCCACGAGTGTCACGGCGAGCAGCGCGTAGGCACTCTTCCGGATCCAGGGTGTGAAACGGTTCGATTGTGTTGTCATGGCGATTTCGGCCTCATGACTTGGCGCTCGCCGATCAGACCATTCAAGTAGTCCGAGAGGCTGGCGGGCAGCTTGCCGGGCTGGAAGTAGGTGTCGAACATGACGGCGGTCAGTGTCGCGGGCGGGAAGCCGTAGACGTTGACGTGGAAGCCCGGCCCCGAGGACACGACCTCGCCGAGAGCGGTGCCGTATCCGGGTAGACGCTTGAGCGCCTCACTGATATGCGCCTTTCGGTCTAAGAGGTCATCGAGCACGACGTTCAGTTTCTCCATGGTGGGCCGGAACTCTTGGCGGTTGTCGGCCACGAATCCACTGAGCTGCTGCGAGAGTCCCTGCACACGATTGATCAGCTCGCTGATGGCCAGACGCCGCTCATCGAGTGCTGCAAACAGTTGATTGCCATCGGCGACAAGCTTGTTCACCTGCCCGGCACGCTCGGAGAGAATCCCACTCACCGACTTGGCACGGTTCAACAGCTGCTCGAGGGCGGCATCGCGGTCGTTCAACGTGCGTGAGAGCGAGGCGACTCCGTCCAGGGCACCACGCAGCTGCGGGGTGGCGTCACGCATCGCATCGGTGATGACTTGCAGCGACTGATCGAGTTGCGCCTTGTCTATCCCGCCCGCCGATGCGCCCAGGTCGCTCAATGCACTGTTGAGTGTGTACGGAGTTCTGGTGCGGCCCAACGGGATTTCGGTGATACGGCCCGACCCAGCCGGCGTCACCGATAGCGATTTCTCACCCAACACGGTGGTGGTCCTTATCGCGGCCAGCGACTGGTCACCCAGGCGGATCGAGCGATCCACGGTGAAGTCCACGCGAACCTTGTTGCCCGCCAAGGACACATCCTTGACCTGACCCACCTTGATACCCGAGACGAAGACGTTGCCGCCCGGCTCCAGGCCTCCGGAGTCCGAGAAGAATCCGGTGTACTGCCTGCCTTGTGGCCAGAACGGAAGACCCGTATAGCCGAATGCGACCAGCACCAGCATCGCCACCACGGCGATGCCGAAGATTCCGGTGCGTACCGGATCTTTCTCCTGTATGTCACTCATTTTTGAAGGCGCACCTGCCCTTCGATGGGTCGGGTGGTCCACCAAACGGGATCAACCAGTCAGTTCCGACAGGTCCGTTGACCTTGATCCGGATGGAGCAGTAGTAGATGTTGAAGAACGATCCGTAGGCGCCAAGAGCATTGAGCCGCAGGTAGTTCTCGGCCAGGTTCTCCACGACGACGTTGATATCGGCCTTGCGCTCATCCATCCGGGTTGCCAGCTGGCGCGTCTGTTCGATGGTGCCCTTGATGTACGGGCGAGTGTCCTTGAGCACCGACTCCAGCGACGAGGCCGTTGAAGCAAGTGGCGGTAGCGCTCCGGCGACCACATCGCGCTGTTGCGCCAGGCCCGAGACGAGCTGCTGTAGCTGATCGACGCTCGATGAGAACTGGCTGCTCTTCGAGTCAACAGTGCCTAGCACGTCGTTGAGGTGATTGATCACATCGCCGATCAGCTGATCGCGTTCGGCCAATCCCGAGGTAAACGAGGATGTATCACCGAGCAATTGGGAGAGCGTTCCCCCTTGCCCCTGCAGAATCTGGATGAACGCGTTGCTGATCTCGTTGACCTTCGCGGCGTCGAATCCCTTGAGCACGGGCCGAAGTCCGCCAAGCAGCGCATCCAGATCGAGAGCGGGCTGGGTGTGCTCCTTATCCAGCGTTCCTCCGTCGGGCAGCTTGCGCAGCTCTCCGGGGCCCGACGAAATCTCCAGATACCGGTCACCGACCAGGTTCTCGTATCTGACAATCGCCCGGCTGGAGCTGTAGAGCTGATACTTGGAGTCGACGTCGAAGGTGACCTCGACCGTGTTGTCCGGATTGAGCGAGACGTCCTTGACGCGACCGACCGGCACGCCGGCGATGCGGACCTTCTGACCGGACCGCAAGTCGGATGCCGTGGTGAAGATTGCGTGGTACCGCTTGCCTGAACCGAATCGGAACTCACCGAAGGTGATGATCAGTCCCGCCGCCACCAGCAACATCACCACGGTGAAGACGACAACCTTGATCTGTGTACCGCGCAGCATCAGAACTCACTTCGCTTCGCGAAGGCACCGTTGTAGAGGTACTGCAGAGTGTCGGGAGCGTTAACTTGCAGCTCCTCCAACGGCTTGTACGGGATGTACGCGTTGTCCGTCACCAGGAAGGGCGATCGGTACCACGAACCGTTTTGCGCCTTGGTGGGAATATTCGGTAGCCCACGACAATTGGGGCCACCGGAGCCGTTCACGATGGGCAGGCTATCCGGATAGGTGTAGACCGGTGCGCCGAGCGGAAAGCTGTTGCTCAGGAATAGACCGGGCCGCACACCGCCGATGAGCGGGGTGAAGGTCACCAATGCCTTGGAGATCGCCTGCAGCGTGCATGGAATCTCCGGCGAGTATCTGCCGAGCAGCGTGGTGGGGGCGCGCAGTCGCTGCAGCGCCGCGGTGAGGTCCTTCTCGGCGGGAGCCAGGGTTTCGTATCCGTTGTTACCCAATCCAATTGCCGCAAGCAGTGTGGCCTTGAGATCCTGCTGTTGATCCACGATAGTGCGGCTCAGCGTCGGCAGATTGTCGAGTATGCGCACGATATTCGGAGCGGCATCGCCATAGATCTGCCCCACCTGACCAGCCTTCTGAAAATCCTGTTGCAGGGCAGGAAGTTTGGGATTCAGTTGATCCAGGTATTGATCGAGCTCGACGAGGCCCTGTCCGAAATTGTCTCCGTTGCCGCGCAACCCTTCACCGACGGCGGTCAGGGTGGCGTTGAGGTTGACCGGGTCGATCTTTCCGAGCAGCCGGGTCAGGTTCTCGAACACCGTGTTGACTTCCAGGGCCACCGCTTCCGCGGTTACCGTCGCCCCTGCTCTCAGCGGCGAGCTCGACGGCTGTTGCGGGGCAAGAAATTCCACCGACTTCGCGCCGAAGATGGTGGTGCCCGCGATACGCACCGTGGCATTGGATGGAATCAGCCGCAGATCTTTGGCATTAACCGCGAGCTCCAACTTGGCCTGTTCGTTGGCATAGGAGATGGACTTGACCTTGCCGATCTGCAGTCCGTGGAACTTGACCTTGCCGCCCTCTTCCATCACCAGGCCCGCGCGGGGCGAGACGACAGTGATGGGCTTGGTGTCGGAGAAGGCGTCGTTGTACGCCAGGTAAGTCAACACAGTCAGCGCCACCAACACGGCGGCGAGCACCGTGCCGGCTAGCCGGACGGACCGGCGCGATGAGTCTCCTGACATGTGGTTCCTAGCCCGAGAGATTGAAGTTGCCGGACCCGCCGTAGACGGCAAGTGAGATGAACAGGGTGACAAGCACAACCACGATGAGGGAGGTGCGTACGGCCTGGCCGACCGCGACACCCACACCCACCGGGCCGCCGGAGGCATTGAATCCGTAGCTGGTATGCACGAGCATCACGACCACCGACATGACGATCGCCTGCAGGAACGACCACAGCAGATCGGTGGGCACCAAAAAGGTGTTGAAGTAATGGTCGTATACGCCCGGGGACTGGCCGTTGATCATCACGGTGGTGGCGCGCGACGCGAAGAACGCCGCCAGCACCGACAGCGAATACAGCGGGACGATGGCGATGAGCCCGGCCACCAAGCGGGTGGACACCAGATACGAAACCGCGTGGACCGCCATCGTTTCCAGCGCGTCGATCTCCTCCGAAACGCGCATGGCGCCCAGCTGGGCGGTCGTTCCGGCACCGATCGTCGCCGCCATCGCGATGCCCGCCACCACCGGCGCGATGATGCGCACATTCAGGAACGCGGACAGGAAGCCGGTGAGCGCCTCGATTCCGATATTGCCCAGCGAGGAGTAGCCCTGTACCGCGATGACGCCACCGGAGGCCAGGGTAAGGAAGACGGCCACGCCGACCGTGCCACCGATCATCACCAGGGCACCGGTGCCCATGGTGATCTCGGCGAGCACCCGGATGGTTTCCTTGCGGTATTTCGTCAGCGCCGCAGGGATGTAGCTCAGCGACTGCGCGTAGAAAAGTGCCTGCTCGCCGAATTTGTCGAACGAGCGTCCCAGACCACGCATATACCGAACGGTATAGGAGGTCACGGTGTGCGTCGAAAGATACGGTCCGGTCACTAGTGCTTCACCAGGACCCGCACGCCAATGGCCGTCATGACGACGTTGATGACGAACAAACAAATGAAGGCGTAAACCACGGTCTCGTTGACCGCATCGCCGACGCCCTTGGGTCCGCCCTTGACGGTGAGCCCGCGATAGCAGCCAACAAGGCCCGCGAAGATGCCGAACAGGAAGGCCTTGATCTCCGAGATCATCAGCTCGCCCAGGCCGGTCAGCACCGTCAGGCCGTTGATAAAGGCGCCGGGGTTGACTCCCTGCAGGAACACCGAGAACACGTAGCCGCCGACCATGCCGATGGCACACACCAGGCCGTTCAGTAGCAGCGCGACGAACGTCGACGCCAGCACCCGCGGCACCACGAGCCGCTGGATCGGATCGATGCCCAGCACCTGCATCGCGTCAATTTCCTCGCGAATGGTGCGGGCACCCAGGTCGGCGCAGATCGCCGTGGCACCGGCGCCCGCGACAACGAGCACCGTGACCACAGGCCCGAGCTGCGTCACCGTGCCGAAGGCTGTCGCCGCACCGGACAGGTCCGCCGCACCGATCTCGCGCAGCAGGATGTTGAGCGTGAAGGCGACCAGGACCGTAAACGGGACGGCGACCAAGAGCGTCGGCAACAACGAGACCCGCGCGATGAACCACGTCTGATCCAGGAATTCCTGGCCCTGGAACGGGCGGCGGAACATGTTACGGAACGTGGCCAACGACATGGAGACGAAGCCGCCGACGGCGCGCGCCGGCGCCGCGAGCTGCTGCTTCAACCTTTGCTCCTGTCTCACACATCCCGGTACTGCCGAAGACTGGCCCCTATGATCCGGTTAACGATCGACGTGTACCTACCACGCTGTGAGGCGCATCATATTAACGAGAAAAAATTCTTAGTGTCAATTCTTGTACGGGCAGGCAAATCGCACGCCACGTCCACTTTGTCCTGCGATTTTGGTGCGATAAATAGAACTGGTTCTATTTAGTGCCGCACCGTCACTCTTAGCGTTGCTTAATCTTCGACCATCAGTGCGGTCGCGGAAAACGTGCGCTTGGGATCGTGTCCAGCAAAGAAATCAGCAAGGGCTGAATTGAGCGCTGACGGATCCCACGCGCCGGAATCCGCAGTGAACTTCGCTTCTACAGTAGGCGCCGCCAACAACGTCACGGTCGGTCCGTACACGATGAACAACTGACCGTTCACCGCCTCCGCCGCCGGCGAGGCCAGGTAGCGCACCAAAGTCACGACATGTTCAGGGGAAAGAGGATCAATCGAGTCCTCGGGTGCGTCGCCAAAAACGTCCGCGGTCATCGCCGTACGCGCGCGTGGGGCGATGGCATTGGCCCGCACCCCGTAGCGTCCGAGGGCACGCGCAGCCGACAGCGTCAGCGCGGTGATGCCGGCCTTGGCGGCGCCATAGTTGGCCTGCCCCTCCGGCCCCAGCAGGCCGGCTTCAGACGACGTATTGACCAGGCGGCCGTACACCGGGGCTCCCGCAGTCTTCGACGCACCGCGCCAGTAGGTGGCGGCGTTGCGAGTCAGCAGGAAGTGACCGCGCAAGTGCACGTGGATGACGGCGTCGAACTCCTCGTCCGACATATTGAAGAGCATCCGGTCGCGCGTGATGCCCGCGTTGTTGACCACGACATGCAGACCACCGAGCGATTCGGCGGTGGAGATCAGCTCGTCCGCGGTCGCGCGCTCACCGATGTCACCAGCGACGGTCACGCCCTTGGATCCCACCGCGGCGATCTCGTCGAGCACATCGCTGCGCTCCAGAGCGGGCGCGATGTCGTTCACGATGACGGTCGCTCCGGATCGGGCCAGACCGATCGCCTCGGCGCGGCCGAGTCCCGCGGCGGCTCCGGTGACAATGGCGACGCGGCCACTCAGGTCGGCATCAGCAATCGCGCTCATACAAATTTCCCTTCAGTCCCATGCTTTCGACGCGCCCCAACCGAGCCGGCTCCGCTCCGCCGAGCGCGGACGGGCCGGTGATTTACGAATGCCTCTAGTCTTTGCGAATCAAAGCGGCGCGCGGGCATTCCGCGATCGCCTGCTCGACCAGATCTTCCTGATCGGCCGGTACTTCCTCTTGCAGGATGACGACATAGTCGTCGTCATCGACGTCGAACACCTCTGGAGCGATCCCGAGACATACCAAGTTGCCTTCACAACGGTCAGGAACTACACCGACACGCATTGGAAACCTCTTTCCGGCTCCATGAGCCGACTCCGTCGTCTAGCTGAGCTGTATCGCCAGACTACGACACGTGACCCACGACACAACCCTGGTAACACCAGGATCTCTGGGCTGAGTTTGTGCCGTGGCGCCGCGTCTGGACTCCCTAGACTAGAACGTGTTACAACTCTTGTGTCAACGTGGGTCACACCTGAGGGCTCACGACAGCCGACGGGCAGCAGAGGAACACACATGCATATCGCCTATACGCCCGAGCAGGAAGAGCTGCGCCGCGAACTACGCGCGTACTTCGACAAACTGCTGACCCCGGAGCGACGCGCGGCCTTGGCGTCGAATCAGGGTGAATACGGCACCGGCAACGTCTACCGCGAGACCGTCCAGCAGATGGGTGCCGATGGCTGGCTCGCCCTCGGCTGGCCCAAGGAGTTCGGAGGCCAGGACCGTTCGGTGATGGATCAGCTGATCTTCACCGACGAGGCAGCGATCGCCGGCGCTCCGGTGCCGTTCCTGACCATCAATAGCGTGGCACCGACGATCATGCACTACGGCTCCGACGAGCAGAAGAAGTTCTTCCTGCCAAAGATCGCTGCGGGCAAGCTGCACTTCTCCATCGGCTACTCCGAGCCGGGCGCTGGTACCGACCTCGCTTCGCTGCGTACTTCGGCCGTCCGTGACGGCGATGACTACGTCATCAATGGCCAGAAGATGTGGACCAGCCTCATCGAGTACGCCGACTACATCTGGCTGGCGGTGCGTACCAACACCGAGGTGAAGAAGCACCGCGGCATTTCCATGCTCATCGTGCCCACCACCGCCGAGGGCTTCTCGTACACCAAGGTCCGCACCATGGCCGGGCCCGGCACCAGCGCCACCTATTACCAGGATGTGCGTGTTCCGGTGTCGAGCCGAGTCGGTGAGGAGAACGCGGGCTGGAAGCTGGTGACCAACCAGCTGAATCATGAGCGAGTGGCTCTGGTTTCCTCGGCGCCGATCATCACCGCGCTGCGCGAGGTACGCGAGTGGGCACAGCACACCAAGGGCCCGGGTGGCCGGATCATCGATTCCGAATGGGTTCAGCTGAACCTGGCCCGCGTGCACGCCAAGGTCGAGTACCTCAAGCTCATCAACTGGGAGCTGGCCTCCAACACCGATGCCGCTCCGTCTCCCGCCGACGCCTCCGCCACGAAGGTCTTCGGCACCGAGTTAGCCACCGAGGCCTACCGTCTTCTCATGGAGGTTCTTGGGACGGCGGCAACGCTGCGTCAGGACTCCCCGGGCGCGCAACTGCGCGGCCGCGTCGAGCGGATGCACCGGGCCTGCTTGATCCTCACATTCGGCGGCGGCACCAACGAGGTTCAACGCGACATCATCGCGATGACCGCCCTCGGCCAGCCTGCCGCGACACGCTAGAAGGGACTGCACTGCAATGGATTTCTCCCTTACCGAGGCACAGACTGACCTCGCCGGCCTGACCCGCACCATCGCGTCGGCGATCAGCACGCCGGAACGTCAGAAGGAACTCGACAAGCAGGACAGCCGGTTCGACTGGCAGCTGTGGGCCAAGCTCGTCGAGGCCGACATCCTGTCCACCGCGACACCCGAGTCGGTGGGCGGTGGGGGGTTCGGCGTCCTCGAGCAGTCCTCGATCCTCGTCGAGCTGGGCCGTGAATTGGGCGCCGTGCCGTACCTGGAGTCAGTGGTGCTCGCGGCGGGTGCACTTGCGGCGTTCGGCTCCGAGGCGCTGCAGAACGATTGGGCCGCACCGGCTGTCGCCGGCAAGAAGGTCCTCACCATTGCGCTCGAGGGTGAGCCGGGCGAGGGACAGGTGGCCGCCCGTACCGAAGGCGCCGGCTATGCCCTGACCGGTAATCGCGTCCTCGTGCCGTTCGGCGTCGAGGCCGATGCCTACCTGGTGCCTGCCGAGACCGAGACCGGCACCGCGGTATTTCTGGTGGCGGCCGCCGATGCCGGTGTCACTCAAGAGACCCTGCATACCACCGGCAAGGACAGCTCCGCTGAGCTGATCCTCTCCGAGGTTCCCGTTCCGGCAGACCGCAAGGTCGGCGGCGTGGAGGTTGTAGAGTGGCTGGGGCTGCGGGAGTCCTTGGGCCACAGTGCCTATCAGCTAGGCGTGCTCGAGCGGGCGCTGGAGCTGACCGCCGACTACGCGCGCACTCGCGAGCAGTTCGGCAAGCCGATCGGTGGCTTCCAGGCGGTGGCCCAACGGCTGGCCGACGGATACATCGACGTTAAGGGTCTGCGGCTCACCTTGTGGCAGGCCGCATGGCGGGTCTCGGAAGATCTACCCGCCGATGTCGATGTCGCGACGGCCAAGTTCTGGGCCTCCGATGCCGGTCACCGTGTCGCGCACACCGCGGTTCACGTGCACGGCGGCGTGGGCATCGACGAGGATCACCCGGTGCATCGCTACTTCCTGGCCGCCAAGCGGGGCGAGTTCGCCTCCGGCAGCGCGACGGAGCAGCTGCGCCGTATCGGGCGCGAGCTCGCCGACACGCCTGCCTAGTATCTGATTGTGAGCACCCCGGAAGACGCAACGGTCACTCAGCTGCTCGTGAACCTGGCCGATATCGACGACCGGGGGCTGCACTTCGAAGGTTCGTTCACGTCGTGGCGTGATCATGTGGCCGAAAGTCGCCGCCTGGCATCAGTATTGCGCGCACGTCTGGATCTCTCGAAGCCTCCTCATATCGGAGTTCTGCTGGAGAACACCCCGGCCTTCTCTCAGCTGTTGGGCGCCGCCGCGCTCGGCGGCCTGGTCTTGGTGGGACTCAACCCCACTCGGCGGGGCACGGCACTGCAGCGAGACATCGACCTGGCCGACTGCCAGTTGATACTCACCGACTCCGCGAGCGCGTCCCTGCTGGATGGGGTGGACCACGTCGATATCGATTCTCTCGCTGGTCAATCCGCGCCGCCGGTGGATGTTCCCGAGGTGCGGCCGGATGACCTGTTCATGCTCATCTTCACCTCGGGTACCAGCGGAGACCCCAAGGCCGTCCAGATCACCCACGCCAAGGTTGCCTCTGCGGGAATCATGCTGTCGGCACGCTTCGGCCTCGGTCCTGCGGATGTCTGTTACCTATCGATGCCGATGTTCCATTCCAACGCAGTGCTTGCGGGCTGGTCGGTTGCCCTCGCGGCGGGAGCGTCGATTGCACTGCGGCGCAAATTCTCCGCGTCGGGCTTCCTCGAGGACGTCCGCAGGTACGGAGCGACGTACGCCAACTACGTGGGCAAGCCCATGTCTTACGTGCTGGCGACACCCGAGCAACCCGACGACGCCGAGAACCCGTTGAAGATCATGTACGGCAACGAAGCCGCTGCCGGGGACACCGATCGATTCGCGCAACGATTCGGCGCCTTCGTCATTGACGGATTTGGATCGACCGAGGGCGGCGTCGCACTGGGGTGGGCACCCGGCACTCCCCCGGGTGCAATCGGGCCACTCACGCCGGAGGTCCGCATCCTGGACATCGAGACCGGAGAGCCCTGTCCCCCGGCAATTTTCGACGGTAGCGGCAAGTTGGTGAATGCCGCACAGGCCACCGGTGAGCTGGTGAACATTACCGGGCCCGGGCGATTCACCGGCTATTACAAGAACCCCGAGGCCGATGCTGAACGCATGATCGAGGGCAAGTACCGTAGCGGCGATCTCGCCTACGCCGACGAGAACGGATACGTATACTTCGCCGGGCGCCTGGGCGATTGGCTACGCGTCGACGGTGAGAACCTGGGCACCGCCCCCATTGAGCGGGTACTACTGCGCCATCCGGACATCACCGAGGTGGCGGTCTACGGCATCCCCGACCCCACCGTGGGTGACCGAGTAATGGCGGCACTGGTGGTGAGCAACGGATTCCAGCCATCCGAACTCGGCGGATTCCTCGCCGCCCAAGAGGATCTCGGCCCCAAACAATGGCCCTCATTCGTCAGGGTGAGCCAGACTCTGCCACGTACCGCGACGTTCAAGGTGATCAAGCGACAGTTGTCCGCCGAGGCGTTGGAGACCAGCGACCCGCTATGGGAGCTACAGGCTGGCGTCTACTCCGCGCGCTAGCACCGCCGAGTGGCTGTCGGCGGTCAGTGTCAGGCTGTCACCATGGGGGATGTACCGTGGCCATTCATCAGGGATGAGGCGCTCTCGAACCATCTGGTCACCGGGTACGCCCTCCGGGGATTCACCGCGCTTTACCCTGCCATATACGTGCCGACAGGCGCCGAGGTAACACCACTCAAGCGAGCCGAAGCGGCATGGCTATGGTCGAGGCGCCGTGGCGTGCTCGCCGGCATATCCGCAGCGGCCGTCCATGGCACAAAATGGCTGCCGCAGAGCGGCCCCGCCGAACTCATCCATACTAATCGTCGCGCTCCACAGGGTATCTCGGTATCGAGTGACCGTTTGCTCCGCGACGAGCAGACGGTCATCAACGGACTACCCGTAACGACGCCCGCACGCACCGCGTTCGACATCGGACGACGCACCACGGTTGACCTAGCTGTGGAACGTCTCGACGCCTTGATGAACGCCACCGGAATTTCCGTCGCCGATATCGAGACCGTGGTGGCACAGCACCGCGGTGCCCGAGGTCTGACAAGGCTCACTCAGGTCCTCGACCTGGTGGACGGCGGCGCCGAGTCACCCTGGGAGACACGCACCAGACTCATCGTGGTGCGTGCTGGCTTCGCGGCTCCACAGACTCAACTCGTTGTACGTAACCGCTTCGGCGACTTCGTCGCGCGCCTCGATATGGGGTGGAAGGACCACAAAGTGGGTATCGAGTTCGACGGCGCCCAGCATTGGAGGGACGCAGGCCAACGCTCCCGCGATATCGACCGCGCCAAGGAACTGGCGGACGAGGGGTGGCGCATCGTGCGCGTGAGCTCCGACATGGTGCGCCACCGCACAGGAACGATCGTCGCCAGGGTCGCAGAAGCATTCACCGCATTGGCCGCGTAAGTCGAGTGTGCCGATCCGGTCGAAATCTCGCCAATATTCGACACTATCCGCACACTCGGCGGCTAAGAGATTGGCGCGCGAGCGTCGCCCGGGGAGTGGCGCGCACCTATCCGCGGATCTGGTTCAGCCTGTCGACCGTGCTCTCGAAACCTGCCACCAGATCGGCCACGATCTCCGCGGTGGGCCGAATCTCGTTCATCCGCCCGACGATCTGTCCCGCCGGGAAGCAGACCGTCTCCGGGTCGTGCGCACGATTCATCCGCTCATGGGCCCCGCTGACGAGAATGTTCTGCAGCGGCATGGGCAGCGGCGTCGGTGCGTCCTCGGCATCCCAGGCCCGCGTCCACTTGGTCTTCAGCAGCCGCGCGGGCTTCCCGGTGTAGATGCGAGTACGCACGGTATCGCTGGAGGTCGCCTTCAACAGCGCCTGCTGCACCACGGAATCACCACCGGCGGTGACGGTTCCGAGGTCATACTCGGCAGCCGTCAGCCAGATTGAACCGGTCCACACGCCCGAGGCGCCCAGCGCCAGGGCCGCGGCGGCCTGCCTGCCGCTGCCGATACCGCCGGCCGCCAGCACCGGGGCGCTGCCATCAAGCGCGTCCACGATCTCCGGCCACAGCACCATGGATGCCACATCGCCGGTGTGCCCTCCGGCCTCATAGCCCTGGGCGACCACGATATCGACGCCGTTTTCGACATGCCTCCTGGCATGTTCGGCCTTACCCGCCAGCGCCGCCACCGGCACGCCATGCTCATGGGCCTGGTCGATCACGTCCTTCGGTGGAGACCCGAGTGCATTGGCGATCAGTTTGATCGGATGCTTGAGCGCCACCTCCACATGCGAGCGTGCCACCGAATGCAGCCAGCCCAGCACACCGGCCGACTCACGTTCACCCGGCAGTGGGGGCACGCCCAGGTCGGCAAGCGTCTTTTCTACGAAGTCCTTGTGCGCCTGCGGAATCAGCTTGTCGATATCCACCGCGGTGCCCTCGGTGGGCACCTTGGCCGGCATCACGATGTCGACACCGTATGGCTTGCCGTCGGTGTTCTCGTCCATCCAGTTCAGGATCGCGTCCAACTCGTCGGGATCGTTGAAGCGGACGCAACCAAGCACGCCCATGCCGCCCGCGCGGCTGATGGCGGCCGCGACCTTCTCCGACGGTGTGAAACCGAATATGGGGTAACGGATTCCAAACCGCTCGCACAGGTCGGTATGCATAGATGAGCCGCTTGCGCGAAGACCATCAGGCATGGCTCAGGCTCCCGTGTTGACGTGCTTGGTGTTCACGAGGTCTACCTTCTCGGTTTCCGAGACCTCCTTGGCCCAGCGGTAATCGGCCTTGCCCGCGGGGTTGCGCTTGACCGTGTCGACGATCCAGACGCTGCGCGGCACCTTGTATCCGGCGATCTCCTTGCGCGCGTGGCCGTCCAGGTCCTCGAAGGTGAGCGGCACGCCGTCGCGCACCGCGATCACGGCTCCCACATGCTGGCCCCACTTTTCGTCGGGCACCCCGACGACAACCGCGTCGAACACGGCGGGGTGGCCCTTCAGGACGCTCTCAACCTCTTCGGGGAACACCTTCTCGCCGCCGGTGTTGATGGACACCGATCCGCGGCCGAGCATCGTGACGGTGCCGTCGGCTTCGACAGTGGCCCAGTCGCCCGGGATCGCGTATCGCACACCGTTGAACGTTTTGAACGTCTCAGCGGTCTTCTTCTCGTCCTTGAAGTATCCGACCGGAATGTGGCCACTCTTGGCGATGAGGCCGCGCACCCCCGAACCGGGCTCGATCGGATTGCCATTCTCGTCGAGAACCGTTGTGGTGGAACTAATTTTGACAGTCGGACCACCCGGGTGCATCTGCCCCTTGGTGACGGTGGACAGGCCGCCGGTGCCGGTCTCGGAGGCGCCGATCGCATCGGTGATCACCCGGTTGGGCAGCAGTTCGAGGTAGCGCTCCTTGACCGTCTGTGAGAACAGTGCGGCACTGCTGGCCAGCACCCACAGTGAGGACAGATCGCGTGCGCGGCCCGTCTCGGTGTCCAGAGCGTCGATGAGCGGTCGGCCAATGGCATCGCCCGCGAAGAACAACATGTTGATCTTGTGCTTCTCGATGAGTTCCCACACCTCTTCGGGGTTGAACTCCGGTGCGAGCACCGTGGTCCGGCCCTGGAACAGGGCCATGAAGGTCGCCGCCTGAGTGGCACCGTGGATCATCGGCGGGATCGGGAAACCGATGAACGGTGCCGCCTCAGCGCCCTGCTTGGCCAGATCCCATTCGCCTTCGATGTACTCGCCGGTGACGTAGTTGATGCCGCCGAACAGCGAGCGGTAGATGTCCTCGTGCCGCCACATCACGCCCTTGGGGAAGCCCGTGGTTCCTCCGGTGTAAATCAGGAAGATGTCATCGGGGCTGCGTTCCTCGAAATCGCGTTCCGGGGACCCCTGTGCGAGAGCATCCGCGAATGCGACGCCGCCGTGCGACGAGTAATCCAGGTCTGTTCCGTCCTCCACCACGATCGCGGTCTTGACGTTCGGCGTGCTCGGCAGGACATTGGCGACCTTGTCGCTGTAGCGGCGCTCGTGCACGAGGGCTGCCATATCGGAGTTCTCGAAAAGGTAGTGCAACTCGGCTTCGACGTACCGGTAGTTCACGTTGACCGAGATCGCGCGGATCTTGACGATGGCTGTGAGCGCAACGACTATCTCGATACCGTTCCGGCAGTACAGGCCCACCTTGTCGCCGGGGCCTACGCCCTGGCTCTGCAGGTAGTGCCCCAACCGATTGGACCGCTCTTCAAGCTCGGCATATGTCAGCTTTCGATCGCCAGAAATGATGGCAACACGATCGGGCATAGTGTCGACTGAATGCTCAATGAGGTCGGCGATGTTAAGGGCCATGTCCATAAATTAGAACGTGTTACATTTTTAGACAAGCCCCGGCCCCATTGAAGGGGTTCCTCTTGGACGGAAACACGGAGGAAAGACCATGACTGAGACAGTGACCGAGCAGGACGCACCGCACGCCCTGGTGGAGCTACGCGACCATGTGTTGATCGTGACGATGAACCGCCCGCACGCACGCAACGCCCTCTCCGGGGAAATGCTGGAGATCATGACGCAGGCCTGGGACCGCGTCGACAACGATCCCGAGGTTCGCGTCTGCATCCTGACCGGCGCCGGCGGCTACTTCTGCGCGGGTGCCGACCTCAAGGCCATGAACAAGCGCGCCCCGGGCGATCAGTTCTCGGACGGCAGCTACGACCCCTCGGTCATCCCCGGGCTCCTCAAGGGCCGCCGCCTGACTAAACCGCTGATCGCCGCGGTGGAGGGACCCGCGATCGCCGGCGGTACCGAGATTCTGCAGGCCACGGACATCCGCGTCGCCGGGGAGAGCGCCAAATTCGGTGTCTCCGAGGTGAAGTGGAGCCTGTACCCGATGGGCGGATCGGCAGTGCGCCTCCCCCGCCAGATCCCGTACACCGTCGCCGCCGACATTCTGCTGACCGGGCGGCACATCAAGGCTCCCGAGGCCAAGGAAATCGGACTCATCGGGCATGTGGTGCCCGATGGGCAGGCACTGGAGAAAGCCCTGGAGCTGGCGGCGATGATCGCGGCGAACGGACCTGTCGCCGTCCAGGCCGTGCTCAAGACCATCCGCGATTCGGAGGGCCTGCACGAGAACGAGGCGTTCAAGGCCGACACCAAGGTGGGCATCGGCGTTTTCACCAGTAATGACGCCAAAGAGGGTCCACGCGCCTTCGCCGAGAAGCGCGCCCCCAACTTCACCGGGACATAAGACACCACGCATAGTGTGGGCGGGTGACGCCCATGTTCCCGCTGCAGTCGGTACTGCTGCCCGGTGAGCCGCTACCGCTGCGTATCTTCGAGCCGCGCTATGTCGCCCTGGTCCGCGACGTGATGGCTGCCGACCACACCTTCGGTATCGTTCTGATCGCCCGCGGCCGGGAGGTCGGTGGCGGAGACATCCGGCATGACGTAGGGACCGCCGCACGGGTCGTTGACTGCGAGTCACTCGGGGCGGAGCGCTTCGCGTTGCGCTGCGAGGGCGCACATCGGATACGAATCACCCAGTGGCTCGATGACGATCCGTATCCGCGCGCCGAGACCGAACCCTGGCCCGACGAACTCGATGATCGGGTACTGCCGTTGAGCGCCCTCAATGAGGTGCAGGCACGTATCGAGAACCTGCTGCGCCGCGTGGCAACCGCGCAGCAGGTCCGGCTCCCCCGCCGCTGGTCAATCGCCACCGGACTGCCGAGCGGTGCCGAAAAGCGGTTGTACGCATTGGCATCTCGCGTACCGATGGGTCAGGCCGACCGGCATGCCGTACTGGCCGCCCCGACTCTGGCGACGCGGTGCGCAGTGCTGAACGAGGCCGTCGACACCGTCACCGCGATGCTCGACTTCCGCGAGGTTCAGCGCTAGAGCTGTTACGTCAGTGCCGACAGTTGCTTGACGTGCTCGACGCTCCGGCAACCGACCACCAGCATGGTGACCCCTGCGGCCTCCCACGCCTTGATCTGCTCACGCACCTCCGCCTCGGTTCCGACGATCGTGGTGTCGAGTACCAGCTCGTCCGGGATCGCTTCGGCCGCTTTGTCCTTGCGATTGGTGCGGAATAGCTCGGTGACCTCATCAACCACCTCGCCGTAACCCATGCGCCGATACACCTCGGCATGGAAGTTCAGTTCGACCGCGCCCATGCCGCCGATGTACAAGGCGGAGAACGGCTTCAGCTGATCGAGCACCGAGCGGCGATCGTCGGTGACGATGACCTGCGCGGTGGCGGCAATCTCGAAATCCGCACGGCTGCGCCGGGCGCCGGGACGCGCGAAGCCCTCGTCGAGCCATTCGTTGTACATGTCGGCGAGCCGCGGTGCGTAGAACATGGGCAGCCAGCCGTCGGCGATCTCAGCGGTCAGCGCGACGTTCTTCGGCCCCTCGGCCCCGAGGAAGACGGGGATATCGGAGCGCAGCGGGTGCACGATCGGCTTGAGAGGCTTACCCAGCCCGGTGGCCTTGTCTCCGGTCAGCGGCAGCGGATAGTGCGGGCCGTCGCTGCGCACGGGCGCCTCACGGGCCAGCACCTGCCTGATGATGTCGATGTACTCACGAGTGCGAGCCAGGGGTTTGGGGAATGGCTGCCCGTACCAGCCCTCCACCACCTGGGGCCCCGATACGCCCAGCCCAAGGATGTGGCGGCCACCGGAGAGGTGATCCAGAGTCAGGGCCGCCATGGCGCACGCCGTCGGCGTTCGCGCTGAAAGCTGAATGACCGAGGTGCCCAACCGGATACGGCTGGTGTCCGATCCCCACCAGGCCAGTGGGGTGTACGCGTCGGAACCCCAGGCCTCGGCCGTGAAGACGGCATCGAATCCACCCTCTTCGGCGGCGGCCACCAGTTCGGCCGCATTGTCCGGCGGGGAGGCCGACCAGTACCCCAGCTGCAATCCGAATTTCATGGCCCGACTGTAACCGGCCGGATATGCCGCGACCACCACCCTTGCGAAAAAAACTAGAACTTGTTCTACTCGGAGGTGTGACAGTCAGCCAAAGCAGCACAACCGGGCTTACCTCCCCGCTGCCGCTCCTCTCAGCCCCCCTCGAACTGTCTTTTGATTACACCCGTTCGGTGGGACCGACCCTCTCCAAGTTCTTCACCGCTCTGCGCGATCGGCAGATTGTCGGCACCCGCGGCAGCGACGGCCGGGTTTACGTACCCGCGGCCGAATACGACCCTGTGACGTACGCGCCACTGACTGAGATGGTGCCGGTGTCGAGTGTGGGCACGGTTCAGTCCTGGTCGTGGCAGCCCGAACCACTGGAAGGGCAGCCGCTCGCCAAGCCGTTCGCCTGGGCACTCATCACACTCGACGGTGCGGACACCGCGCTGTTACACGCCGTGGATACCGGGGCCGCAGGTTCCGCCGGAATCGAGACCGGTGCCCGCGTACACGCGGTGTGGGCGGACGAGACCGTCGGCGCGATCACCGATATCGCCTACTTCGCACTCGGGGATCGGCCGGTTGACGTTCCGGCTCCCGCATCTGATCAGGAGCCGGTGACCATGCAGGTCACCCCCATCCGGCTGGAAGTTCAGCACATCACCTCCCCGGAAGAAAGCGCCTACCTGCGTGCGCTGGCCGAGGGCAAGCTCCTCGGCGGCCGCACCGGCGCAGGTGGCCGGGTCTACTTCCCGGCTCGTGGTGCGGATCCCCTGACCGGCGAGCCCACCTCCGACCTGGTGCAGGTGGCTGACAAGGGCGTCGTGACCACCTTCGCGATCATCAACATCCCGTTCCCCGGGCAGCGCATCAAGCCGCCGTATGTGGCCGCGTATGTACTGCTCGACGGTGCCGATATTCCGTTCCTGCACCTCGTCTACGACATCGACCCGGCGGACGTCCGCATGGGCATGCGGGTCGAGGCCGTGTGGAAACCCAAGGAGGAGTGGGGATACGGGATCGACAACATCCAGTACTTCCGCCCCACCGGTGAACCCGACGCCGACTACGAGACCTACAAGGACCGGATCTGATGAGTTCCGCTGCCCCCGCAGTAGCAGTTGTGGGCTTCGCCCATTCCCCGCACGTTCGCAGCACCGAGGGCACCACCAACGGTGTCGAGATGCTGGTGCCCTGTTTCCGGCAGATCTACGCCGACCTCGGAATCACCAAGTCAGATATCGGTTTCTGGTGCTCCGGGTCGTCCGACTATCTCGCCGGGCGCGCCTTTTCGTTCATCTCCGCGATCGATTCGATCGGTGCGGTACCGCCCATCAACGAGTCCCATGTGGAAATGGACGCGGCATGGGCACTGTACGAGGCCTACATCAAGATCCTCACCGGACAGGTCGAGACCGCACTCGTCTACGGATTCGGAAAGTCCTCTGCCGGCACTCTGCGCAGAGCCCTTGCCTTGCAAACTGATCCGTACACCGTCGCGCCGCTGTGGCCCGATTCGGTGTCCATGGCAGCACTGCAGGCGCGACTCGGCCTGGACTCGGGCAAGTGGACCAAGGAGCAGATGGCACAGGTTGCCCTCGACGCCTTCGGCCACGCGGCGCGCGTGGACTCCGAGGCCCCGGCATCGAGCGTCGACGAGCTGCTGGCGCGCGATTACTTCGCCGATCCACTGCACAAACACGACATCGCGCCCATCTCCGATGGCGCCTCGATCATGGTGCTGGCCTCGGCCGACCGTGCCCGCGAGCTGCGCGAAAACCCAGCGTGGATCACCGGATTCGAGCATCGCATCGAGACACCGATACTCGGCGCTCGTGACCTGACGGCTTCTCCGTCGACAGCCGCGTCGGCGGCCGCCGCGACCGGCGGCGACACCGGCTCCATCGAGGTGGCCGAGTTGTACGCCCCGTTCAGCCATCAGCAGCTGATCCTCGCCGAGGCCATCGGCCTCAAGGACTCCACGACCATCAACCCTTCGGGTGGCGCGCTGGTGGCCAACCCGATGTTCTCGGCCGGGTTGGAGCGGATCGGCTTTGCCGCACAACATATCTGGAATGGTTCGGCACAGCGGGTGCTGGCTCACGCGACCAGCGGGCCCGTACTTCAGCAGAACCTGGTCGCCGTGCTGGAGGGTAAGTAATCGTGGGTGCATCCAAGAACCTCGCTGCCGTCATCGGCACCGGGCAGACCAAGTACGTCGCCAAGCGCCACGATGTCTCGATGAATGGCCTTGTCCGCGAGGCGATTGATCGGGCGATGGCCGATGCGGGTGTCGGCTGGGACGATATCGACGCCGTTGTCGTGGGTAAGGCCCCCGACTTCTTCGAGGGCGTGATGATGCCCGAGCTGTTCATGGCGGACGCGATCGGCGCGACCGGAAAGCCCATGATCCGGGTGCACACCGCCGGTTCGGTCGGTGGCTCCACCGGTGTGGTCGCGGCCAGCCTGGTGCAGTCGGGCAAGTACCGCCGAGTCCTCGCACTGGCGTGGGAGAAGCAGTCCGAATCGAATGCCATGTGGGCGTTGTCGATTCCGGTGCCGTTCTCCGTGCCGGTGGGTGCCGGTGCGGGCGGCTACTTCGCTCCGCACGTGCGCGCATACATCGAGCGTTCCAAGGCCCCACTGGACACCGGAGCCATCGTGGCGGTCAAGGACCGGCTCAACGCGGCGAAGAACCCGCTGGCGCACCTGCAGCAGCCCGATATCACCGTCGAGAAGGTGATGGCCTCCCCGATGCTGTGGGACCCGATCCGGTTCGACGAGACCTGCCCGTCCTCGGACGGCGCGTGCGCGATCGTCGTGGGAGACGAAGCGACTGCCGATCGCCGTATCGCCGATGGCCATACGGTCGCCTGGGTGCACGCCACCGCGCTGCGCACCGAACCGCTCGACTACACCGGACGCGACCGGGTGAACCCCCAAGCCGGACGTGATGCTGCGGCGGCACTGTGGCGCGACGCCGGAATCACCAGCCCGATCGACGAGATCGACGCCGCGGAGATCTACGTGCCGTTCTCATGGTTCGAGCCGATGTGGCTGGAGAACCTGGGGTTCGCGGCCGAGGGTGAGGGCTGGAAGCTGACCCAAGCCGGTGAGACCGCCATCGGCGGCAAGATCCCCGTCAACGCCTCCGGCGGCGTGCTCTCCTCTAACCCGATTGGGGCCTCCGGCCTCATCCGGTTCGCCGAGGCCGCCATCCAGGTGATGGGCAAGGCCGGTGACCATCAGGTACCGGACGCCAAGAAGGCATTGGGTCACGCATACGGCGGTGGCTCGCAGTACTACTCGATGTGGGTCGTAGGGGCAGAGAAGCCCGCAGTGAATGGGAGTAAGGCATGAGCCTCGCAGACGAAGCAGGCAAGCGGTCCCGCGCGGCCGTCGAAGCCCGCGACAAGCGGGCCTGGGTCGACAACTTCGCCGAGGACGGCGTGGTGCAGGATCCGGTGGGTCCGTCGCCATTCGATCCCGAGGGTAAGGGCCATCGCGGCAAGGAAGCCATTTCGGCCTTCTGGGACAACATCATCGCCCCCACCGAGAAGCTCGACTTCATCTTTGATGCCACCTACGATTGCGGCACCCATCAGGCCAATGTGGGCCGGATAGTCACCACCATGAACGGTTACCAGATGACGGCCGAAGGTGTGTTCACCTACGAGGCCAGTGACGAGGGCAAGCTCGTCGTGTTGCGCGCCTATTGGGAATTCGACAAGGTCGCCGGGACCGCGCGCAAGATCTAACTCCGCAGATCCACATAAAGGCCCCCGTGCTCGTGGCGACGGGGGCCTTTATGTCTTCGCGCTAAGAGGCCTGGCGCCCGGCGCTGATCATCTCCTCGCGCGGTACCACTTTGATGCGTTCGCGGCCCTGTTCCTCGCCGAGGGCTACCTCGTGAGCATCGAGCCGTTCCCACTCCTCCCAGGTGGTGTAGTCAATCCCGCTTCCCCGTAGATGCGCGAAAATCGCATCAGGGTCGGAAATTTCGGCGGGTTGAATACCCGGGAGGTCTGCGAGGAGGCTGGCAATCGTCTCGGCGGCATCGGATTTGGTGTGTCCGATCAACCCCACGGGTCCGCGCTTGACCCAGCCCGTGACATAGGTCGATTCGACCGGAATTCCATCGATATCGAGCACCCGCCCGGCGTCGTGCGGGACAACCCCGGCGTGGTGGTCGAACGGTAGATCCGCCAGATGCGAGGAGATGTACCCGACGGCCCGGTAGACCGCCTGCACCGGCCAGTCGGTGTATTCGCCTGTCCCCCTGACAGTTCCGTCGCCGATGAGCTCAGTGCGCTCGGTACGCAGGGCTTCCACCCTGTCGATTCCCAGCACCGCCGCGGGCGACTGGCACAGGTGGATGTGGATGCGATGCGGAGCTCCGGTGGGCTCCTGATCGAGGTACTTCATCATGGTGTCGACGACAAGCTTGGTGGCCTTACTGGAATTGATGGCCTGCTGGCTGCCCTCGTCAATCTCAAACCCTTCCGGATGCACGATGACGTCCACACTCGGCGAGTGGGACAGCTCGCGAAACTCCATGGGGCTGAACTTGATCTGAGCCGGACCGCGCCGCGCGAAGACGTGCACATCGGTCGCCTGGTTGAGCGCCAAACCCTGATAGACGTTGGCGGGGATCTCGGTGCCGAGCTGTTCATCGGCGGGTTTGGCCAGCATGCGCGCGATGTCCAGGGCCACATTTCCGGCACCGAGCACGGCGATGCTCTTGGCGGTCAGCGGCCAGTCCCGTGGGACATCGGGATGACCGTCGTACCAGGAGACGAAGTCGGCGGCGCCGTAGCTTTCCGGAAGATCGATGCCGGGGATCTCGAGCTCACGGTCCGCACGCGCACCGGTCGAGAAGATCACCGCGTCATAGAAGCGCCGCAGATCCGAGAGCTTGATGTCGGTGCCGTAGTGGACGTTGCCAATAAATCTGACACTGCCCGAATCACGTTCGAATACCCGGCGCAGCGCCTTGATGATCTCCTTGATGCGGGGATGGTCGGGAGCCACGCCGTAGCGCACCAGGCCATAGGGCGCCGGCAGCCGATCGAACACATCGACCTGCGCCTGCTCGTACTCCTTGGTGAGGATGTCGGCGGCGTAGATACCGGCTGGACCTGCGCCGATAACCGCGACTCGGATCTTCCTCATGCCATCCCCTTTGATTCGGACATCGATTAGGTAAGGCAAGCCTAAAAAGAATCCAAAAGAAAGTGGGACGCACGTCCAGAGATCCCAGTCACACCCCGCCTGGATCTCAGTAACCTGGCCGTGTGGTCATTGGGCTGATCGTCGCCGGTGCCGTCGTCGTGGTGCCCCTCGCCCTGTTCGCTCTGCTCGTCGCGGGTATCCGCCTGCAGATCCGCCCGATTCTCAACGCAATCCGACGATTCAACCGCGCCGTGACCAACCCGAAGGTCATGTCCGCTGCCGGAACCGATGCCACCTCCACGGCCGTCATCCGGCACGCCGGCAGGCGCAGCGGCCATGCCTACGAAACGCCGGTGGAGGCCTTCGGCGCCGCAGACGGCACCGTGCTGATCCTTCTGCCCTATGGGCGGTCGGCCGACTGGGTGCGCAATGTGACCGCCCAGGGCGGCGCTGAATTACTCCGCGCAGGCGAGCGACTCACGCTGGCCAACCCTCGGGTGGTGCCCACTGCGCAGGTGCGGTCGCAGCTCCCGGCCAAGGAGCTACGGATGATGCGGGTGTTCCATGTGCCCGAATGCCTGCAGCTGACCAAGACACCGGGGCGGGCGTAACGCCGCTACGTGTCCAACCCGGCCAGATAACGCGTTCCCAGCGCCTGGTAGGCGGCCGGAACACCCTTAGTCAGGAACTCCGCCGCAGTGCCCGCGACGGGCCCCTTGACCTTAGCGGGTGAACCCATGACCAGCACATCCTCGGGGATCTGAGTGCCACCGAGCACCAAGGAACCCGCGGCCACCATGCTGCGCGAGCCGATGGAGGCGCCGTCGAGCACCGTCGCGTGATTTCCGATCAGGGCGCCGTCACCGACGGTGCAGCTGTGCACCAGACACATATGCGCCACTGTCGCGCCCTCACCGATGTCTACCGGCATCCCGGGATCGCTGTGCAGCACCGACCCGTCCTGAATGTTTGCTCCCGCCCGGATCACAATCGGGGCGTAATCGGCGCGGATGACCGTGTTGAACCAGATCGAAGCGCCGGCTTCCACTGTGACGTCTCCGATGAGACAGGCGGTCGGCGCGACAAACGCCTCCGGGTGGACGCTCGGGCTTTTTCCGTCGAGTGAGTACAAAGGCATCGAAACACCCTAGCGACCCTTCCTAAAAGACCTTATTTCCGCTTGTGGCAGGCACATTTCTTGCGCTCCGGGGGGCCAAAACTGTAACCTGTTCTAGTTGAAGATGGTCGCCACAGCGGCCAGCATCGAAACACTGGAGGCAGCCCCGCCATGAGCACAGATACCGCAGGAATCGGCGTTCGCGAGATCGACGTCGGCGAGCTTCCGACGCGCTATGCCCGTGGTTGGCACTGCCTCGGCGTCGCGGAGTCGTTCAGGGACGGGGAGCCGCACGCCATCGACGCGTTCGGCACCAAGCTGGTCGTATTCGCCGATACCCAGGGCGATATCAAGGTGCTCGACGGTTACTGCCGCCACATGGGCGGCGACCTGTCCCAGGGAACCGTCAAGGGCGACAACGTCGCCTGCCCGTTCCATGATTGGCGCTGGGGCGGAGACGGCAAGTGCAAGCTCGTCCCCTACGCCAAGCGCACGCCCAAGCTGGCCCGCACCCGCAGCTGGACCACCGACGTGAAAAGCGGTCTGCTGTTCGTTTGGCATGACGCCGAGGGCAACGGTCCGACGGATGACGTTGAGATTCCAGAGGTTCCGGAGTTCGCCGATGACGGCTGGACCACCTGGGACTGGAACACCATCGTCATCGAGGGTTCCAACTGCCGCGAAATCGTGGACAACGTCACCGATATGGCGCATTTCTACTACATCCACTTCGGATTCCCGACGTTCTTCAAGAACGTCTTCGAGGGCCACATCGCCTCGCAGTATCTGCGTACCGTCGGCCGTCCCGACGTGCAGTTGGGCGGTTCTTCGCAGTACACCGGTGAGCAAATCCTGGATTCGGAGGCCTCGTATTTCGGGCCGTCCTTCATGATCAACTGGCTGCACAACAACTATGGCGGCTACAAGGCAGAGTCGATCCTGATCAACTGCCACTACCCGATCGACCAGAACTCGTTTGTCCTACAGTACGGCGTCATCGTCCAGAAGCCCGAGGGCATGGACGAGAAGATGACCGGCAAGCTCGCGCGCGCGATGACCAAGGGTGTGGGACAAGGCTTCCTTCAGGACGTCGAGATCTGGAAGAACAAGACCCGCATCGACAACCCGCTGCTGGTCGAGGAGGACGGCGCCGTCTACCAGATGCGCCGCTGGTACTCGCAGTTCTACGTCAACAAGGCCGACGTCACTCCAGAGATGACGGACCGCTTCGAGCTCGAGATCGACACCACCAAGGCCAACGAGTTCTGGCATGGTGAGGTCGACGAGAACCTGAAGCGCCAAGCGGACGAAAAGGCTTCCGCAGAATCTCAAGCCGAGGTCGAAGCTCCCGCCGAGGCGGCGCAAAGCTAGTGCGATGACCGAAGTTTCAGCAGGGTCTTCCTTGACTGAGGAAAATACCAGCCCGCCTTCCGTGGAGGAGCTGGCTCAGTCAATGCTGGCTTTGCATGGCGCCCACGACGATCACGACCATGCCCCGACGGGCAGACCGAACGGCCAGTGGTCGAAGGCGCCCGCATTCGAACACGATCCGGAGCAGGCCGCACTCCTACACGAGGCCACCGAGAGCGACAAGCAGCGGTACCTGACTTCCGGCCTACAGGAGGTCGACTGCCGGTTCTGCCATGGCTCGGTGATGGTCAAGAAACTCAGTCTCAATCACACTGCTGTGCAATGGAATACCGCGGCGGCGGAGCGGTGCGCCTTCTTCGCGCAGATGCGTGAGGAGGGCACCAACACGGCGCGGGTGCGCGGGTGCCCCCGTCTATCCGACAGCATCGCGCATGCAGTCGCCGAGGGCTGCCTCGACCAGATCTGCACGGCAGCGCCGCCCGGGGACGGCTAATCTACAGCTCCAACAGCACGGTCACCGGACCGTCGTTGATCAGTTCGACCTGCATGTGCGCGCCGAACACCCCCACCTCCACGTGTGCACCAAGGTTCCGCAGGGCGTCTGCGAACGCTGTCACGACAGGTTCGGCGACACCTCCGGGCGCCGCCGCGTTCCACGCCGGACGACGCCCCTTCTTCGTGTTGGCATACAGCGTGAATTGACTGACCACCAGTATCGGAGCACCGAGGTCGGCAGCGGACTTCTCATCATCGAGAATGCGCAGTTGCCAAAGTTTTTCTGCGAGTTGCGCGGCCTTGCCGGCATCGTCATCGTGGGTGACACCCACGAGCGCCAACAGTCCTTGGCCTTCGGGGCGGATCGAGCCGACCACCGCCCCGTCCACGGACACTGACGCCGAGGCGACTCGCTGCACCAGAACACGCACGTTACGACCCTATCAGCGCCGCCAATCGCTCCGCCTGCGCCCTGATCTCCGCAAATGCCGTTGTCTCCCAGAGATTTCCGCGCCGCAGCGGACCGAGTGTCCACATCGGCACCACCCCCGGAAGAAGCCTACCTTCGGCGTCGGTATCCAATCCGAGGTTCAGTGGCCCGGGTTTCACCAAGCCGTCAGCGAGGAGTTGGCCCCACAGCGGATCGGCGGCGGCGGTGATGTCGTATTGCGGCCCGGTGCAATTGATCACCGCACATACATCGAGGACCTGGCCCGTCGACAACATCACCCGGACTCCGGTGCCAGCGGCAACGGTATTCACCAACTCCGCACAATGGAGCCGCAACCCCCCGTCACCGAGGTACCGATCGACCTGAGCGGCGGTCCGCGGTGCCATCCGGTGGCGGTGAATATCCCACAGCCTGCGGTACTTTCGCAGGAAATGGGACCGCTCATCGTCGGTCATGGCCGCCCAGAGCGCCCCGGCATGGGGGCGCAGCGCGTCCACGGCAACACACGCGTCGCCACCCTGGGCGATCATGTCCTGGACATAGCGCACGGAACGCTCGAGCACCTGCCCGCTATCGATAGTGAAGGCAGGGGCGGGCACCGGCGACGACGGATCCAGTCGATGCGCTCGTGGCAGCAGCCCGCTGCGGGAGATCGCGTGCACGACACGGTCCGGCCGCCGCAGTGTGCAGGTGAGGTCGGCCATCGTCAGACCTGTACCGACGAGCAGCAGATCGCCGTCCTCAGGAAGGCCGTCGAGTGCACCCGAGCGCCAGGGGTCGCTCACGAACAGGGCACTATCACGCAACCATTTTGGCGCCCAGGAGGTTCCGGGAGTATTGGGCCCGGCCGCGAGAATCACGGCGTCAGCGCGCACCCGCCCGCCGTTGCACAGGGTGACCGCGAGTCCGCGGCCGTGCGTCGCTACCGCAACCGCGCGGCGATGAACACGGGTGACCCTATCGCCGCGCGCTCCGTCGAAGGCGCTGGAGAGATAACGTCCGAACAGTCCCCGGGGAACGAAATCCTCGGGGCCCGCGCCCGGTAGGCCATTGCCGCCCAGCCAGGCCACGAAATCCAGGGGCTCGCTGGCATCGGCGCTGAGCCTGCCCGCAGGAACGTTCAGGAGATGGCGCGGATCGGTGGTGCGATAGGGAACTCCTGGCCCGGTACGCGCGTCGGGGTCGATCACGGTCAGACGCAGCGCCCGGGAGTCCCTGCGCCGCAGCAGATGTAGGGCAGCCATCGTTCCCGCCGCGCCAGCACCGACGACGGCGACATGGATCATCGATGAGCCGCTTGCGCGAAGACCAACATCACAGCCCCGCGAAGCGCTCCACCACCGCTTCCTTGCTCAGCCCATAGTCGGCCAGCGAGTAGACGTGTTTGGGTGCGCGCGGGCCCTTTTGGCTCTCATCGTTCATCTTCTGCATCTCGACCAGCGCGGACGCCGACAGCTCCAGTCCGAAGTGTCGATAGATGGATTCGACGGTGCCAATCGGGTCGGAGATGAAGTCGAAGTAGTCGACATCGCAGAACTGTGCCTCGTTGTACTTAGTACGCGCGGACTTGAACGACTCCAGGCCGCGGGCCCACGTGTCCAGCTGATCAGCGCCGAGAGTGGCACCCACGAAGGTCTCTGACCAGCCCGCCGTCGCATGCTCGTTGAGCGAGCAGACCGAGGCAATGATGGTCTCGGCCGGGCGATGTGTCTGGATGACCAACGCGTCCGGGTACACCTCCATGAGCGCATCGAGGGCGAAAAGATGGCTCGGGTTCTTGAGCACCCAACGCTTTTCGATGTCGTTGAGACCGATCAGCTGCAGGTTGGCCTTGTAACGCCGGTACGCCGGTGTCCAGTCCTGCTGGGACAGCCACTGGGCATAGGTGGGCACATGCGCAAGACATTCATAGGACACCGAATGCACCGACTGCCGCAACAGCTGCCAGCATTCCTCGACCTCGCTGGCCGACATGTAATGCAGGCCCATGAATTCCGGGTTCTCCACATGGTGCTTGGAGAACTGCTCCTCCAGCTGCTGGTACACGGGGTTGGTGTCCCAGGTGTCGCGGGCCGGCCGGGGCTGCGGGAAGTCGGCCAGCCACATCTCCAGCCCTTGATGCATCGGGTCGGCATTGAGGAGGCGATGCAGCGCGGTGGTGCCGGTACGAGGCAGGCCGGTGACGAAGATGGGCCGATCGATCGCCACCTGCGCATGATCGGGATGTGCCTTGAACGCAGCCTCGCTGAGCAACCGTGCCCCCAATGCGCCGCGCAGGAAGACCCGAGACATCTTGGAGCCCAACGGAGTCAGCCCGGCCTCGCTGTGATAGGAGTCCAGCAGCACTCCGAGCGCTTCGCGATAGTTGTCGACAGACCCGTCCCCGAAGTCATCCAGACCGATGAGCCGGGTGGCCGACTCGTGTAGGTCGTCGACGGTGCCGACGCTGGTGCGTTGGGCGTTCGATTCAGAGTTCTTGTCAAAACTCATACTGATCTCCTTGTGGCTAGGCGTGGAATTCGCCGCAGTTGACATCGAGGGCCTGGCCGGTAATGCCGCTCGCCAGGTCCGACGCGAGGAACAGCACGGCGTTCGCCACCTCGTCAGTGGTCGGCAGCCGCTTGAGATCGGAGTTCGCCGCCGTGTACTCGTAGATCTGTTCGACGGTGCCGCCGTACTTCTTGGCCTGGTGTTCGAAGTAGCCCTTGAGGTTTTCGCCCCACATGTAACCGGGCACCACTGAATTGACCCGAACTCCCTGCGGCCCCAACTCTGTGGCCAGCGATTGGGACATGGCCAGCAGCGCCGCCTTGGCGATCTTGTAACTGCCATAGCGGATCTGCGAGTGCCTGATGACCATCGAATTGATGTTGACCACCGCGCCCTTCGATTGGGCGAGCGCTGCGGCCAACTTCTGCGTCAGCCGCAGCGTACCGACCACGGTGAGTTCGACGCTATCGCGAATATGCTGGTAGTCCGTCTTCTCCAAGGATTTCATCGACGGGATGCTGAAGGCGTTGTTGACGAGAACATCAACGCCGCCGAAGGTTTCGGTCGCACGTTCGACAAGATAGGCGACGCTGGCCTCGTCGGTGATGTCCGTGGCCACCGTGAGGGCCCTGCGTCCGGTATTGGTGATCTGTTCGGCCACCTCGTCGAGGCGCGATTGCGTGCGTGCCGCGAGAACGACATCCGCGCCGGCCGCGGCGAACTTGGTGGCCAATGTGGCGCCGAGACCGGGGCCGATGCCGGATACGACGACAACCTTGCCGGCGAAATCGAGGAGACTCATCAGCCCAACATCCTTGCGCCGATGGCGGTCTGGCGCTCGGCGATACGGCTGCACCAGCCCTCCGAGCTGATCTGATTCAGTGCGTAGTGCGGCAGTTTCGCGGGGACATCGCCGATCGCGACCACCTCGACCGTCGGGCCATCGTCGGCCGTGAGCTGCCGGTCGGCGCGCTGCCACCGGAACTGAAGGTACGCACGTCGGTGCCCCAGAGTCTCAATCCAGTTGGTAACGCCGGGATTGGCACTACTCACCACCATCCGGATGTTGCCGTCCGGGTCGATCTGAGCCTGGCTCGAGTTCAGCGAGGTCTGATGGTTGATGTAATCGAGCGAGATGTACCAGAGGCTTCCGAGCTGGAAACCCTGGTACGGCGCATCGGATTTGGGAACGGTGATGATCATCGCCTGGTCGTCGGCCAGGTCATAGTGCCCCACCGAGGAGAACTGGGTGGCCAGACCACCGGGAGTGAGCCGCGGCTCGGTCATGGTGTTGACAGGCAGGTTGTCGTAGAACCATTTGGGGAACTGCAACCACGTCTTGACTCGGTTGACCAGCTGTCTACCCGCACTCGCATAACGCTTTTCGATCTGTTCCTTCGTCAGCGGGGCAGGCGCCGTGCCTGCCGTATCCACCCGCGCGATGGCAAGACTGCCGCGTTGCTGACGCCAGTCGCTGTAGACCTCGCGCATGACCAGTTGCGCCGGCCCCGGCCCGAGGGTGAAGTAGTTGGGCCGAGACTCGCTGACCGGCCCTGGGCCAAAACGAACCTCGAAGCTGCCGTCACTCTCGATGTGGATTTGGCGATCATCGAAGGCGATGGCGCTGCCGGGCACATTCTTGTCGGTGTAGTCACCGCCGCCAAGCACCTGGAAGCTCAAATCGGTAGTGGTGCCACGCTTTCCGGTGACCACGTACTCGTGTTCACCGTTGACGCGAGCACCGAAGTAGAGGGTGTCGGGGTTATCCAACCCCATCTTCGTGAACGGCCCCGTGCCGGAAAGCAGGAACGGGTGATCGCGGTCGGTGTGAAAGGCCATATGCACGCAGGCCGCAATCCCCTGCGCCAGATACTGGAGCCCCTCAAGCAGATCGGCTTCGGTGTCGATGTGGGGTGCCGCGACGATCAGCTCCTCGGCTTCCGCGATCGCGGACGTGAATGCCTCGCTGTACATGGCGCTCCTGACTGGTACAAATTTGTACCGCAGTGGTAGAATGCTCCCCGACAGTAGAGCGCTGCGCCCAGGTACGTCAAGAATGCCAGGAACCGCACAGCGGCACAGGAGGTTTCACGTTGGCCGAAGATCGAGGCAGGACGTCCCCGCCCACCGAACGCGTGATGGCCGTACTCAACTTCATGGCACAGCACCGCACCGAACGCTTCGGGCTCTCCGAATTGGCACGTCGCCTCGATCTCAGTAAGCCCACCTGCCTGGGCATCGTGGCCACCCTGACCGAAGCCGGGTATCTCATCAGGGACGACCGCGACAAAACGTACAGCCTGGGTCCCGCGCTCATTCGCGTCGGTAGAGCAGCCCAGGAGTCGCTGCGCGCGAAACCGGCGAGCCGGGATCAATTGCTCATGCTGACGCGAGAATTCGGACATACCGCGGCGTTGTCCGCGGTGGTCAGCGATCGGGTGACCGTGCTGGAAGTGGTCAGCGACCCCGACCACCCCGTGCGGGTCGAGGTCGGCCAGAGCTATCCGTTCACTCCGCCGGTGGGCCTGATGTTCGTGCTCTGGGATACCGATGACACCATCACCTCCTGGCTGGCCAAGGACCCGACCGCGCCCGGCCGCACCGCGGATGACCGGTTGCGCAAGGTGATCGAGGAATGTCGCGCCGACGGCTATCTCGTCGAACTACTGACACCCGCCGGCCGACAGCTGTACTCGCTTATGGCCGGGGTGCCCGGTGACATCCCCAACGAGTTGCGCGCGCTGCTCGGGGAGATCGTCTCGGGCATCGGAGAGCGGGTGTACCTGCGCAGCGAGAACTACACCGTCGGATCGGGGGCAAAGGTGCGCCACCGGGTAAACGTAATGTCGGCGCCGGTCTACGACCACAATGGCAAGCAGGCAATGGTCGCGAGCCTCTACATCGGCGACGACCTCACCGACGCGGAGATCACCACCCGAGCCAAGGCGCTCGTAAGCACCGCGGACGGAATCACCGAACACATCGGCGGCACCAAGCCCGCCTGACGTCACCCCCTCTCGCCTTCCCCCGCCTTCCGCCGAGTGTGCGCACCACCGCCACACTCGGCGGTTTCGTGCGTGCATCCCATTGACACCCAACGAGAACACGTTCTACTGTGAGCTGGACCGAATACGAACCGATATGGTACATATTTGGACCGAATGGAGTTGTGGAAATGCCGACATCGCCAGATGTTCTTCGCCCAAGAGGCTCATCACCAGCCGAGTCATACGAGTTATCGCACGTGAACGCCCTGGAAGCCGAGGCGGTCTACATATTCCGGGAGGTTGCAGCAACCTTTGAAAGACCCGTCCTGCTGTTCTCTGGCGGCAAGGATTCGGTGGTCATGCTGCACGTCGCGGCCAAGGCGTTCTGGCCATCCCCGCTGCCCTTCCCCGTCATGCACATCGACACCGGGCACAATTTCGACGAGGTCATCGCCTTCCGCGACGAAACCGTCAGCCGCTACAGCCTGCGGCTGGAAGTCGGCAGCGTGCAGGACGACATCGACTCTGGCGCCGTCGTCGAGGAGACCGGGCCAGGCGCCACTCGTAACCGTCTGCAGACCGCGACCCTGTTGCGCAGCATCAACGAGCACCGCTTCGATGCCGTGTTCGGCGGCGCGCGCCGCGACGAGGAGAAGGCCCGCGCCAAGGAGCGGGTGTTCAGCTTCCGCGATGAATTCGGCCAGTGGGACCCCCGCGCGCAACGCCCAGAGCTCTGGAACATCTACAACGGCCGCCACCGCAAGGGTGAGCACATCCGGGTTTTCCCGCTGTCGAACTGGACCGAGCTGGACATTTGGCAGTACATCGAACTGGAGAACATCACGCTGCCGCCGCTGTACTACGCGCACAGGCGCAACGTGGTAGAGCGCGACGGAATGCTGTTGGCAGACACCAGGTTCCTTAGCCTGCAACCGGGCGAGCAGCTTATCGAGAAGTCGGTTCGGTTCCGGACCATCGGCGACGCCACCTGCACGGGAGCCGTCGAATCCGTCGCGACGACCGCCAGCGCGGTGGTGGAAGAGGTTGCCGCCACCCGCATCACAGAGCGGGGAGCCACCCGCGCCGACGATCGGATCTCCGAGGCCGGTATGGAAGACCGCAAGAAAGAGGGCTACTTCTGATGTCCGTGCATGCCATCGAAACCACCGAGCCGGCCCAGGAGCTCATCCGCATCGCCACCGCGGGCAGCGTCGACGACGGCAAGTCCACCCTCATCGGCCGCCTGCTGTACGACTCGAAGTCGATCTTCGCCGATCAGCTTGCCGCCGTAGAAGCCAGCAGCAAGGCCAAGGGTGAAACACACACCAACCTGGCACTGCTGACCGACGGCCTGCGCGCCGAACGTGAGCAGGGCATCACGATCGATGTCGCACACCGCTATTTCTCCACGCCCGTACGTAAATTCATCATCGCCGATACGCCTGGGCACGAGCAGTACACCCGCAACATGGTGACCGGCGCCTCGACCGCTGACCTGGCGATCATTCTCGTCGATGCCCGTAACGGCCTGACCCAGCAGACCCGCCGACACGCGTTCATCACGTCACTGCTCGGTGTGGAGCACGTGGTGTTGTGCATCAACAAGATGGATCTGGTCGACTGGTCGCCTCAGCGATTCGACGAAATCAAAGAGGAGTTCCGCAGATTCGCCACCAAACTTGAGCTGCATGACCTCACGGTCATTCCGGTGTCGGCATTGCTCGGCGACAACATCGTCACCCGGTCCACCAACACACCGTGGTACGAGGGCCCGTCGTTGTTGCATCATATTGAGCAGGTGCATATTTCGTCGGACCGCAACCTCATCGACGCACGATTCCCCATCCAATACGTCATCCGCCCGCAGGGCGGTGCGGCGGCACCCGGTGCCGAGCAGATCACCGATCTGCACGACTTCCGGGCCGTGGCCGGAACGGTCGCCAGCGGCGTGTTCAAGCCCGGCGATGAGATCGTCGCTCTGCCATCTGGTTTCACCTCAACGGTGTCAGCGATCTGGGGCCCCGGCGGGTCCGTTGTAGACGAGGCATTCGCCGGTAGCGCGGTGAGCGTGCAACTGGCCGACCAGCTGGACCTGGGCCGCGGCGACATGCTCTGCCGTCCCAACAACCGGCCGCTGGTCGGTGCGCAGATCGATGCCATGGTGTGCTGGTTCACGGATGTGTCCACACTGTCCGAGGGATCGCGCTTTGTAATGCAGCATGCCAATTCGACCGTGAAGGCGGCCATCGCCGGGCTTGACTACCGGCTCGATGTGAACAGCCTGCATCGCGACCAGGAGGCAAAGGAGCTGAAACTCAACGAGATCGGACGCGTGCAGCTACGGCTGCAGCGGCCGATCATGTTCGACCCCTACCGGCGCAACCGGACCACGGGCAGCTTCATCCTGGTGGACGAGGCCACCAACAACACTGTGGCGGCAGGCATGATCTCCGGCCCGACACTGCACCAATCCAAGGTGGTCTGGCACTCGTCCGCGGTTTCACGCGACGAACGCTCCACCAAGGGCGGGACAATATGGATCACGGGGCTCTCCGCTTCCGGGAAGTCCACCGTAGCAGTCGAATTGGAGCGACGGCTGGTGGCGATGGGCATCCCTGCCTATCGACTCGACGGTGACAATCTGCGACACGGTCTCAACGCCGACCTCGGGTTCTCCGCGGCCGACCGCGCCGAGAACGTACGCCGCGTCGGTGCCGTCGCTCAGATTCTTGCCGACTCCGGCGTTGTCGCAGTGGCCGCGCTCATCAGTCCGTATCGAGCCGATCGAGACAAGATCCGGTCCCAGCATGAAGTGGCCGGGTTGCCGTTCGTCGAGGTGTTCGTCGACACCCCGGTCGAGATCTGCGAGCAGCGCGACCCGAAGGGCATGTACGCCAAGGCGCGCGCCGGTGAAATCAGCGACTTCACCGGAGTCAACGCACCCTACGAGGCGCCCGAGGAGGCCGAGCTGGTGCTGCGCCCAGACGATCACGCGGAAGGGAACCCGGAGCAGCAGGCCGCGGCGATTCTGGACTACTGGCTGTCGGTGTAGCGCTCGGGCTCCAACTCGTTGACCACCGAGTCCACCACCGCACCCAGATCGCAGTCATGCTCTTCGGCCACGCGCCGCTGGCGCTGATAGGAGCCGCCGTGGCGGTAGATCTCCTCCACGGCGGCCAGTTCCGTCTCGCATTCCAGCAGCCGTGCGATGGGTTGCAGTCGCGTCAGTAGGTCGTCGAGGTCTTCGGTCACCAATCTTTCGTTACTGTCCTCGTCCAGGATGATGACCGCGTCGAGGCCGTAACGCGCACTGCGCCATTTGTTTTCCTGCACATGCCAGGGCGGCATGGTGGGCAGGGATTCCCCCGCCTCCAGCTTTCGATCCAGGTCCACCACCAGGCAATGGGTCAGCGCCACCAGCGCCTCGAGTTCGGCGACATTGGAAATCCCGTCGAAGATCCGAACCTCGACCGTACCCAGCGCCGGTGAAGGCCTGATATCCCAACGAATTTCGTTGAGCTGGTCAATAATTCCGGTCTTCATCTGATCATCGACGAAGCCCTCAAACTGCTCCCAGGTCTGAAAGTGGAACGGCAGACCGGCGGTGGGCAGCTGCTGGAACATCATGGCCCGGTTACTCGCGTACCCGGTGTCTTGCCCCTCCCACATCGGGGAGGACGCCGACAGCGCCAAAAGGTGCGGGTAGTAGTTGAGCATCGATGTGACGATGGGCATCACCTTGTGCTTAGAGGAGACACCGACATGCACGTGCACGCCCCAGATCAGCATCTGCCGCCCCCACCATTGCGTGCGGGCGATCAGCTCGTCGTACCGCGGCGCATCGGTGAGCTGTTGCGCCGACCAACGGGCGAAGGGATGGGTACCGGCGCAGAACAACTCCATACCCATCGAGCGCACGGTCGGTCGCACCGTCGCAAGGGTTGCCTGCAGGTCCTGCATCGCCTCGGCGACGGTCCCGCAGATGCCCGTCACCACCTCGATCGTGTTACGCAGCAGCTCCTTGTGAACGTGCGGATTCTCACCGATCGCCGCCAGCACCGCGGAGGCTTCGTTGGTGAGGTCCCGGGTCTGGGCGTCGACGAGCGCGAACTCCCACTCCACCCCCAGCGTGGGCCGCGGTGACCCGCGAAATTCAATCGGACGGGCCACCCTAGCGGCTAGCCCGCGTCGATGAGACCGCAGGCCACACGCTTGCCTGCGTCGCCGGTCGACTTCGTGGTGTCATCGGGGCCCGCGGTGCCGTTGGCCTGGGTGTACCGCTCCGGCGGAATGTTGGCGAAGTTGTCCGCCTTCTCGTGAATGATGATCGCGGTGCCGTTGCCGGCGGTCAGATCCTCCTTGGTGAACGAGTCCGCGGTGGTAACCAGCTCACCGGAGCCGTCCTTGAGGATGTTCAGCGACACCAGGTCACCGCTGGACGGATGACCGGTGTATCCGGGCACGTTGAAATGTCCGCCAGCGGACAAGAAGTCACCCGGGGTGCCGCCGGTCGGCGCGGTGGAGTTCGGGTCGCACTTCTTGAAGGAGTGAATGTGCAGCCCGTGGAACCCGGGGGTGAGCTTGCCGTTCTCCGTGGTCTTCACCGTGATGGTGGCGAACCCGTCCTGGAAAACGAACTCCGCGGTCGCCACCGGGGTGCCGTCGGCGAGCTTGAGCGTGGCATTGAGCTTTTCGCCCGACGGGATCGGCCGCTCGCCGCCTCCATGACCGCCGTGCTCGCCCGCACTCGACGGCGCGGTGGAACCTGTCCACACCGGAGGCGTGGTGCCCGGCGTGGTGCTGGCCGGCTGGTCCGGGGAGCATCCACTCAGGGACAAGGCAACGGCAGCAAGGGTTCCGGCGGCGAGAACGGCGGGCTTAACCATGGGCCTCATCATGCCATCTCTCCTGCAGCGCGTAGCACCCAGTGGTAGACCCGCAGTGCTGATCCGTCAGATCAATCAGATGGCGACAGCGACCACGACACCCGGCGGCTGTTCGACGAGCTCAGGTGCACGCGGTGCGGCCTGAACGCCGAGCACCTTGGCGATTTCGTGGGCGGCTTCTTCTTCTCCGGCAGTCTTGCCGAAGAAGACGGTCGTTACGTTCACCTCGGGCATGGGCAGGTTGCCTACTTCGGCGACCTTCCAGCCGGCGGCCGCGACCTGATCGGCGGCACCCCGCGCCAGGTCGGGCACTGAGGTGGTGTTGTAGACACGAACCTCGGGCTTCGGGGCGGGAGGCGGTGTCGTCGACTTGGGGGCTGCGGCGGCGCTGACCGACGTTGACGTCGAGTCGGATGACGCGGACTTATCGGATCCGAGGGCGTTGAAGCCGACGAGCAGGAAGATCACGCCGAGAAACAGCAGCACCATCACCATGGCACGTAGCGGCAGGCCATGAGAATCGGGTACGCGTTCGTTCATCGTGAATCCACAATACGGTCCGTGGGCGCCAGCACCTATTCAGCCGGCTAGCGCCGACTCCCCACCGGGACCATCAAGTGACCTCAAACCCCAGGCGGCGTGCCGCGCGGGCCTTCTGACGGCTCGCGCGCAGTCGGCGGAGCCGTTTGACCAGCATCGGGTCGGCTGCCAGGGCCTCTTGACGATCCACCAGGGCGTTCAACACCTGGTAGTAGCGGGTGGCCGACATGCCGAACAGCTCCTTGATGGCGTCTTCCTTGGAACCCGCGTACTTCCACCACTGCCGTTCGAAGGCCAGGATGTCATGCTCGCGCCGACTCAGACCGGCCGCAATCTCGACTCCGTCCGAGCCGACGACAGGCGAGTCCTGACCAGCGTCTGCAGCCTTTGACTGCTCAGCTCGCGCCTGGGCGCCGTCCATAAAAGCTCCTGACCCAACCGGGGCGTTCGTTGTCTTGTCTGTCGATCGATCGCGTTCACTGCAACACCAAAAACTACAACACTGTGGTTCGGCGATATTTAACCACGCTCAAACCGCAACTGCGGCTAGCCAACCCCGCGCGTCGGCCGCCAATACCAAGCCGATAGCTTGCCTTCCGTGGCTATTGTTCCTATTCGCATCGTCGGCGACCCGGTGCTGCACACGCCTACCGAGCCCGTCCCGGTCGGTCCCGACGGTTCGCTGCCCGCCGATCTGCCCGAGCTGATCGCGAATATGTACGAGACCATGGACGCCGCCAATGGCGTCGGGCTCGCCGCCAACCAGATCGGGGTGCCCCTGCGCCTGTTCGTCTACGACTGCGCGGACACCCGCGGCGGCGGCACCCGCCACCGCGGAGTGGTGATCAACCCCGTCCTGGAAACCTCCACGATCCCGGAGACCATGCCCGACCCGGACGATGACGAGGAGGGCTGCCTCTCGGTGCCCGGCGAGTCCTTCCCCACCGGGCGCGCGGACTGGGCACGAGTCACCGGTCTGGACGCCGACGGCAAAGAGATCACCCTGGAGGGCAACGATCTGTTCGCGCGCATGCTGCAGCATGAGACCGGACATCTGGACGGCTTCCTCTATATAGACACGCTGATCGGGCGGAACGCCAGGGCGGCCAAGCGCGCGGTCAAGTCCAACGGTTGGGGCGTGCCCGGATTGAGCTGGACGCCAGGGCAAGTCGACGATCCGTTCGGGCATTAGGACGGCACTGCACCGTGTCCCTGCCCGAACTCGGAGCGCGGGTAGCCATCCGCAGTCGGCGCCCGGCCGGTTCGGTGCCCCCCTTTACCGACACCGTCGGCGAGCTGGTGGCGACCGATCCGACGGTGCGGATACTTCATAAATCCGGTGCGGTGGTGGATATTTCACTCCTCGATATCGTATCGGTGCGCGTGCTGCCACCGGTTCCGGTACTGAATCGGGACATCAGGTCGGTGCAGCGGGCTGCGGCCTTCGCATGGCCGGGCATCGAGCACGATTGGGTGGACGGGTGGTTCGTCAGAGCCTCGAGCGGACACACACATCGCGGTAATTCTGCTGTACCACTGGAGCATTCGGCGTCGCCACGCTCGCTCGTCGACGTGGCCGCATGGTACTCCGAACACCGGCTGCCCACCCTGCTATGCCTGCCCGACCGGTTGATCCACCCGCCAGGCGAGCTGGCCACCAGCGGCGAAACCGTGGTGATGGTGCGCGATCTCGGCGCGGCCCGTTCGGAGCCCATCCCCTCGGAGCCATCCTCGGGTTGGCTTGCCCTGCATGGAGATAACCACCCCATGACGATGCAGGTGCTGACGGCGGTGGTCGACGGGATGTTGGGCTTCGCATCCGTCACCGAGAATGGTCCCACGGTTGCCATCGCGCGGGGCGCCGTCACCGAGGGCTGGCTCGGCATCTCCGCGGTGCGGGTGGCCGAGACCCATCGACGTCGCGGGCTGGCTCGGCAGGTGTGTGACGTCCTACTGGGCTGGGGCGCCGCGCAGGGAGCCCGTCGTGCGTACGTCCAGGTCCGCGCGGAGAACGCCGCGGCGTTGGCGCTGTATCCAACCCTGGGTTTTACCGAGCAGCATCGGTACCGGTATGCGCATATCGAGCCTGTCAGCATCGAAAAGTAGGGTGACGTCATGCGATTGGCCACCTGGAATGTGAACTCGATCCGTGCCCGTGCAGACAGGGTGATCTCCTGGCTGGAACGCTCCGGCACCGACGTGCTCGCCATGCAGGAGACCAAGTGCTCCGACAAACAGTTCCCCATGCAGGCGTTCACCGACGCCGGGTACGAGGTGGCGCACGTGGGGCTCAGCCAGTGGAATGGCGTCGCCATCGCCTCCCGGGTTGGGCTGGAGGACGTGACCGCCGGGTTCGAGGGGCAGCCCGGGTGGGCGTCCGGTGAGGATGTCGAGGAGGCCGCCGAGGCCCGCGCACTCGGCGCCACCTGTAACGGGGTGCGGGTGTGGAGCCTGTATGTCCCGAACGGCCGGACGCTGGAGGATCCGCACTACCGGTACAAGCTGCGGTGGCTCTCGGCTCTGCGCGACGAGGCCGCCGGCTGGCTCGCGGCCGATCCCTCAGCACAGGTCGCACTGGTCGGCGACTGGAACATCGCTCCCACAGACGACGACATCTGGAGCGTCGAGGCCTATCAGGGCAGCACCCATGTGTCCGAGCCCGAACGCACCGCGTTCACCGCAATGAACGACGCCGGATACGCCGATGTGGTGCGGCCGTTCACCCCCGGTCCGGGCGTCTACACGTACTGGGATTACACGCAGCTGAGCTTCCCCAAGAAGCGCGGGATGCGCATCGACTTCGTCCTCGGCTCACCGGAGTTCGCCAAGCGAGTGGGTGATGCTCACATCGACCGCGAGGAACGTAAGGGCAAGGGCGCGAGCGACCACGCACCCGTCGTCGTCGACCTGGACTGACACCGGCAGCGAAGTAACCCGCGGCGAATCCTGCCCGCGCTACCCTCAGGGAACTAATGATCGAGGGGGTTCGATGCACCGTTTTTGCGGTCTGGCGATTGCTCTTGCGCTCAGCCTGAGCGCCTGCACGGCACCTCCCGAGAGCATCGAGATCATGACGAATGGCGAGACACCCACCGCGTTCTCACCCCCCACGACATCCACCAAGGCGAAACCGAAGCCAACCATCGCACTCCCTACTCCAACGGGCAACATCGGAGATATCAAGCGCCGCAATCTGTTCAACGAAGCTGTCCGGCTCACCAGTGCAATCGTTTCCCCCACGCTCGTTGAGCCTAGATTCGACACCGGCTCAGCAGGCGCCCGCATGCTGTACAAGGAGGGGCTGATAGACGACAGTCCCGGTGGCTCCGACAAACTCCTGGATAGCGTGATCCGGGACTACGGATACGTCACCGGCGTCAGCATCGCGCGTGAACCATCCGGCGAGGCCGCCACCACTGCCATCCTTCAGAACACCGTCTTGATCTTCAAGGACGAGGCGTCCGCACGCGCGGCCACTGAGGTTGGCTTCCGCCTCCGCGAAGAACGCGACCCCGATAGACCCACGCGGGTGCAGACCGAAGAGATTCCGGGCTTTCCTGAGGCCAAGGCATTTTCACGGCGCGTCGGCGAAGGTCAGGCTGTTTTCGCCTACACAACGGCCTTCGCACAAAAGGGGCCAGTGGTAGTACGCATCTCGGTCGGCCAACAGTCCGAGGCCGAAAGCATCGAGATCATCGCACGCTACCTCACACGTCAGCTCGCCGAGTTGGATGGATTCACACCCACGCCAGTCGATCAGCTCAGTTCCCTCACGCCGCCCTTCGACCCTGATGGGTCCCTCCTCAAGCTCGCCACCGACAAGACCGAATTCGCTCCATATGGCTCCGGTGGCGTCTTCGACGCAAAGGGCGCGCTGCTCTTCGAAGCCAACATTCAGTCATGGGCCGATCTGTACCGGAATACAGGAGTCGATCGGCTCATCCTCGACGAAGCCGGAGAGGTGATCCGTGCGGCAGGCGAGACCGGTGCAGCATTGTTGCTCGAGAAGGCTCGCCCCGAATTCCTGTCAAGAAAAGGCTATGAACCGGCGGATGCACCGACTACGGTGCCCAGCGCGAACTGTCTGCAGTACGTCTCATCACCGCCCGTTGACGACCCGCTTCAACGGTGCCTGTTCATGCGCGGCCGGTATGTCACTTGGGTCGAAGGCGCGCGATCGGTGATCGGTCAACGCGCCCTGGACCGGTGGAACCGACTCGGCTAACGGAAAGCTGCTGGGGGCGAAGTTCGCCATCGTATGCTTCTGCACATGGGCGGGGTGGAGCCGACAAGCGAATCCGAGGAGCCAGAAAAAGGGCGGTCCCTGGATCGCTTTTCGATGAAGCGACTCCATCAGGTGGCTATCATCGCGATGTTAGCGACAACTGCCGCCTTCGGAGGATTGGACCAGGCCGAACCGATGACACCGGTGGAGTTGGGATCGAGCTACACAAACGGCATTTACAAGATCACGCCGCGTCGAGTGGCCCAGATATGCGACGTGTCGCATCTACCGACACGCAACTCCGTCTTGTTACAGAAGGCTGCCAAGAACTCGATACTCGTCGGGCTATTCACCACAGTGGAGAACATCTCCGACTCGGGCAGGGTGGTACTGCACGACGTTAAGCCCAACGACGAGGACGTATTCGATCTGGTCGGGGTTGGCGACATCCGAGATGAGGGAGCCTACGGGCCCTATGGTCTCGTCTCTGGACCTCAGCCAGGCAAGGAGTTCGATGTAATCGTCGTGTGGGGCTTCCCGTTCGGCAAAGTGAAACCTGGCGACGATATCGCCGTCCGAATATCTGACTTCACCGAACAACACGGACTGGCCAGCACAGTCACCACGTGGGGCACCACAGGGAAGTACGGAGAGCTGCGCACCAAGATCGGCGCGTGCGTGTGATGCGGCGCCGTCATGTCGTCATCGCTGTTCAGGTGATCGCCTGCGCGCTACTGCTCTCGGGCTCGGCGTATCTGTACGCGATCGTGCCGCAACGCACCGATTCGTATGCGCCAACTGTGGTGCATGGCACCGCACCGGCACGCACCTCCGGAAGGAACCTAGCGATCACCGTGCACCGGGTGTTCTCGGCGCCTGAAGTTCAAGCGAAATCCTCTGCCAGCGATACGAGTATCGACGTCTATCAGACAAAGGGCCGCTACATAGCAATCGACCTCTCGTATGAAACCGTCCGGATGCCGGACAAAATCGACTTACAGCTCAGCGCCGATCACCGCAACATCGATCGGGAGAACTTCGCCACGGACAGAGCCTTCGGCCAACCCGGTTTCAGCCTGCGCGGAACCTGGGTCTTCGACGTTCCGGCGTCCACCAAGTCGCTTAATCTTCTAGCTATCATTTTCCCGGACAATGATTTTCGCATGATGCAGGGTTGGTACGACTCGCAACTGTCGATTGCGATCCCACCCGACATGGTCGAGCAGCGAGCGTCGATATCACTTGTGAACCGGAAGGTGGTTCCATGAAAACCTGGCTGCAGCGCAACAGAATTGGGGTGATCCTGATAGTTGTCGCGACACTCGCCTATGGCGCCACAGTGGGATACCCAGCATGGAAAGAGAACCTTGGGGTCGATGTGCCCGCAGCCACTGTGCCGGCCGGCGCTACTGTCAAGATCGACGGTGTGCTGTGGAGGATGCGCGTGCTCGACATGCCCAGCCCGGTATACAAAAAGTACTACGACGATCCGCAGCCACCCGAAACGCGTTTTGTGTCATACGCATTTGACCGCTCAAAAGATGGAAATCGCGCATCGATCGGCGAGGGATGGGGAGCGTGTCGCGCCACGCTGATCGACGAGAATTACCGGCACTGGTACACACAGACTGGCCTACTGCCGATGTCGGCGTCGGACTGGTTACGGAAGCAGGGCTACGACACGTGCAATAGCCCAGGTTCATTCGCGGCAGTCATGGTAGTGCCCAAGAACGCCAACATCACGGCGGTGGATATCGAATTCGCACCGGAAAAGGGCAGCGCCAAAAAGTACCGCTATGTGCGGTTCATACCTCCTGCGTGAGAGCCGGCGACGAAGCCCTTTCCACGCAATGCCAATACATGGCCACCACCAGGCACACTCTCAGCGGATCGATCAACACTGCGATGGCAGTCCGAATCGACTCGCGATAGGACGCCCACCAGATCCACTCATGCGGGCCGAGAAGCGTCGCGACCGCGCGCCACATGTATCCGTCCGTCACGTAGACGTTGAAGTAGGCGCCGTTAGGGTCCAAGACCACGGTCCCCATGAATGCAAAGACGAAGAAACAGAACGTCAATGGTCCGGAATGCAGCGTCAGTCGGAGGGTATCTCCCAGCTGGTCGGCGACCCCCAGCAGATTCCGGAAGATCTCGGACGCACGCATTTGCACGAACCGCGGCAGACGCTGCCAACGCGCCTTCGCCGCTCGACCTGTCCGGCCCGCCACGTCAGTGACCTTGCCTCCCTGATTCGGCCCAAATGCCGTCCGACTGACACCGGCCCAGGTGGTGTCGGGTCGAACGGCATAGACGGTTCCCACAATGGCAATCCAGGTCACCGCGAGTAGCACCGCCAACACCATCGGCCCCACCGCATCGGTGATCCACTTCCACACCTCACCAACGCGACTGAGGTGCGCGAAGACATGCTGCTTCTGCTCTGCATACCAGACGATGACCTTGCGCTCGGATATCCATTTCGGGCTTCCGACAAGCCGATTCGACGCCGCATTGAGTAGCAGAACCACCCACAGGGCCTGGAGATAGACAGCCACCAATTGGGTCCAGGCGGGTAGCCTCTCCGAGTACCTGGTTAAGGCACCGCGAGCCACGAACGCAATCAATATCGCGAGGTAGGCCCGCCAGTCGCTGGGAGTCATGAACTCCTCGGCTTGTGCCGCCGTCCTGTCTGGGGCCAAGCCAGAATCCATCGCGTAAAAGACGTCGATGTTCAACAAACCGACATATGACGAGTAGTCGGCCAGTATGAGACGCCAGGCCGCGAAGAGCACGAACACAGGAAGAATCGCCTTCAGCAATATGTCTATGAACGCCTGAAACCGTGATCGGCCATCGGCATTCTGGCCATCAAGGTCCGACTCACCGCGAAGCACCAGGTACATCAAGATGTAGGTGGTGAGCCTGGCCAAAGCAGCCAACGGCATGATCAAGTCACCCCAGTAGCCCCCGAAATGCGCGCCCACGTATACGGCCAGCTTGATCAGCCAGTATCGAGTAAGCCAGCCCATGAGCCAGATACCGATAAGCCACGGCCAGCACCGCCACCACAAGAACCCCGTGCGGCGCAGCAGATCCACCGGACCGGATATCCCCCACGTTGCCATGGGCAGATAGTAGCTAGCTCAGTCCTCCGTGTGGGCGTACTTGCCGCCGGCGCCCAGCGAGGCGAGCGCCGCGACCGCCATCATCAGTGCGGCGGCCACGAACACCACCACCAGTCCCGCATGGAACGGCTCGGTGATGAGATTCGGGAAGAACGACTGCCCGGTCAACTCGGCCGCGTTGACTCCCGGGTGGTCCAAAACCCCTGACGGAGCAAGCAATTCGCTGACCGGGTTGTAACCGAGGAACGCCGCGAACAGGCTGCCCACCGGCGGCAGGCTGGATACCTCGGCCGCGGTCGAGGCGGGCACTCCCTGGGTGGTCAGCCCTGATTGCATCGCGGCGGGCATCGTGGAGGAGAGCCCGACGATCATGAGCGAGAAGAAGATTCCGATGGACAGCGAGCTGCCCGCGTTGAAGAAGGTGCCACGCACACCCGAGGCTGCGCCGCGCTGATGCGCGGGCACGCTGGACATGATCGCCGCGGTATTCGGTGCGGTGAAGATGGCCGACCCCAGCCCGTTGAGGAAGATGAGCGCCGCGAAGGCCCAGTAATTGAAGTTCACCGGAATAGCGATGAGCGCCAGGAACGTCACCGCCGACAGCACCATGCCGCCGGTGGCGAAGGGCCGGGCACCGTAGCGGTCCGACAGCACACCGGCGATAGGTCCGGCCAGCAGGAAGCCAAGTGTCATGGGCAGCAAGAAAATTCCCGCCCACAACGGGGTCGACTCATAGCTGTATCCGCGCAATGGCAACCAGATGCCTTGCAGCCAGATGATGAGCATGAACTGGAGTCCACCGCGGCCGACCGACGCCAGCAGGTTGGCCAGGTTCCCCAGGCCAAACGCACGGTTCTTGAATAACCGCATGTCCAGCATCGGGTCGGCCACCCGGGACTCGATCACGCAGAACAACAGCAGCAGTGCGACACCGGCGATCAGCGATCCGTAGACCAGCGGATTACCCCATCCGGTGCTCGAACTGCCGTACGGCTGAATGCCGTATGTGATTCCGGTAAGCAGCACCGTCAGCCCCAGCGCAACGGTCACGGTGCCTGCCCAGTCCAGCTTGCCGGGTGTGGGTTCGTCGATCTCGACGAGGGAGCGGTATGACCACACAGTGCCCAGCAGGCCCAGCGGCACACCCACCCAGAAGATGGCGCGCCAATCCCATTCGGAGAGCACGCCTCCGATCAGCAGCCCGAGGAAGGACCCGGCCACCGCGGCCACCTGGTTGATCCCCAGCGCCAATCCACGCTGCGTGGACGGAAACGCGTCGGTGAGGATGGCCGACGAGTTAGCCATCAACATGGCGCCGCCCACCCCTTGCACCACTCGCCACGCGATGAGCCACACCGCACCCCCGCCGTAGTGGAACGGATCGAAGGACAGCACCACCGCCGCGATGGTGAAGACGACGAAGCCCATGTTGTAAATCCGGACCCGCCCATACATGTCGCCGAGGCGGCCGAACAACACGACGAGAACCGCGGAGGCCAGCAGGTAGCCCATGAGCATCCACAGCAGATAGCTCACGTTTCCTGCGGCGAGGGGGTTCAGCCCGATGCCGCGAAAGATGGCCGGTAGTGAGATCAAGACGATCGATGAGTTGATGGTCGCGAGCAGCACACCCAGCGTGGTGTTCGACAGCGCCACCCACTTGTAGTGCGGATGGTCGCGATCCACCCGCAGGCGACGTCGTGCGGTCTCGATATCCGCAGCTGTTTCGTCGGTCTGTGTCATCAAATCGGTCATCGTCACCCTTGTTGCGCGCTTCTCCACCGACGCGGCCAGCAGGGCACCCCAGACCGGCCGTCTGTGGATACCACCGTTGCACAACTTTAGCAAGGGAAACTATATTCCGAAAACCTTCTAGCCTCGTCTGTCAGATCGAGCTTTGTGTGCATGCCTCACGCGGTTCGAGTGCGAGCCTCACGCGTAAATCTGGCCGGAAATCCGCGTGAGGCTCGCACTCGGCGGAGAAATCGGTGACCTACCGAGTAGCGTGGCCAGTGTTCGTCAACGAACAGCCCCAAACACACAAACACGGGAGCGCGCACCAGTGCGCTGAGAGGACGGCTAGGGCCGTCGACCGTATGAACCTGACCGGGTAATGCCGGCGTAGGGAGGAAAATCATGTCGACTCAATCAACCCGTTCTCAGGCCCCGGAAACCGTCACCACCGGCCCCATCCAGGGCAGCGAGAAGATCTACCAGCACCTCGACAGTGGCCTGCGCGTGCCGCAGCGCCGGGTGAACCTGACCAACGGTGAGCACCTGGACCTGTATGACACCTCCGGTCCGTACACCGACTCGGGCGCCACCATCGATCTCCAGAAGGGACTGCCACCGCGCGCCGGCATCGTCACCGATCGCGGCACCCAGCTGCAGCGCGCTCGGGCTGGCGAGATCACTGCCGAGATGGAGTTCATCGCGGTCCGCGAGGGTGTGCCCGCCGAGCTGGTGCGCAGTGAGGTCGCGATGGGCCGCGCCGTGATCCCCGCCAATCACAAACACCCCGAGAGCGAGCCGATGATCATCGGTAAGGCCTTCGGCGTGAAAATCAATGCCAACATCGGCAACTCGGCCGTCACCTCTTCGATCGCCGAAGAGGTGGAGAAAATGGTGTGGGCCATCCGTTGGGGTGCCGACAACATCATGGACCTCTCCACCGGTAAGGACATCCACCAGACCCGTGAGTGGATTCTGCGCAACTCGCCCGTCCCAGTCGGCACGGTGCCGATCTACCAGGCACTGGAGAAGACCAACGGTGATCCGGCCGCGCTGACCTGGGAGCTGTACCGCGACACCGTGATCGAGCAGGCCGAGCAGGGCGTCGACTACATGACGGTGCATGCCGGTGTGCTGCTGCGCTATGTGCCGCTGACCGCCAAGCGTGTCACCGGCATCGTCTCGCGCGGCGGTTCTATCATGGCCGCCTGGTGCCTGGCCCATCACCGGGAGTCGTTCCTGTACACGCACTTCGAGGAGCTGTGCGAGATCCTGGCGCGTTACGACGTGACCTTCTCGCTCGGTGACGGCCTGCGTCCAGGGTCTATCGCCGATGCCAACGATGAGGCCCAGTTCGCCGAGCTGCGCACGCTCGGCGAACTGACGAAGATCGCGAAATCCCATGGCGTGCAGGTGATGATCGAGGGACCCGGCCACGTGCCGATGCACAAGATCGTCGAGAACGTGAAGCTCGAGGAGGAGCTCTGCGAAGAGGCCCCGTTCTATACGCTGGGCCCGCTCGCCACCGATATCGCTCCGGCCTACGACCACATCACCTCGGCCATCGGGGCGGCGATCATCGCCCAGGCCGGCACCGCGATGCTCTGCTACGTCACCCCCAAGGAACACCTGGGGCTGCCGGACCGCAAGGACGTCAAGGACGGGGTGATCGCCTACAAGATCGCCGCACACGCCGCCGACCTCGCCAAGGGGCACCCACGCGCCCAGCTGAGAGACGACGCGCTATCCCGTGCTCGTTTTGAATTCCGCTGGGATGACCAGTTCAACCTCTCATTGGACCCGGACACCGCCCGGGAGTTCCACGACGAGACGCTGCCCGCCGAACCGGCCAAGACGGCACACTTCTGCTCGATGTGCGGCCCGAAGTTCTGCTCGATGCGCATCACCGCCGATATCCGGGAGTTCGCGGCCCAGAACGGTTTGGAGACCCAGGAAGACATCGACGCGATGCTGGCACGCGGCATGGAGGAGAAGTCCGCGGAGTTCGCCGAGCACGGCAACCGGGTCTATCTGCCGATCGCGTGAGCATGGCCGCCTTCCTCCCCATCCCGGAGCCGGGCGCTACCCCGGTGCGAGTAATGACCATCGCCGGGTCCGACTCCGGGGGCGGGGCAGGTATCCAAGCCGATATGCGCACCATGGCGCTGCTCGGTGTGCACGGGTGCGTGGCCGTCACCGCGGTAACCGTCCAGAACTCGGTGGGTGTCAGGGATTTTCACGAAATCCCACCGCAGGTGGTGGCCGCGCAGATGGACGCGGTGATCACCGATATCGGCATCCAGGCCGCCAAGACCGGGATGCTGGCCTCCGCCCCGATCATCGAGGCCATCTCGCAGACATGGTCGCGCCTGGTGACAAATGTCCCTCTGGTCGTCGACCCCGTGTGCGCATCCATGCACGGCGACCCGCTGCTGCACCCGAGCGCACTGGATGCCATCCGTAAACAACTCTTTCCGTTGGCAACGCTCGTCACTCCGAATCTGGACGAGGTACGGCTGTTGGTGGACATCGACGTCGTTGACGAGGAGTCACAAAGGGAAGCCGCGCGAAAACTCCATGCCCTCGGCCCGCGGTGGGCCCTGGTAAAGGGCGGGCACCTTCGATCCAGCGACACCAGCACCGACCTGCTCTTCGACGGCACGGAGTTTCACTACTTCCCCGTCGAACGGGTGGACACCGGACACGACCACGGCGCCGGTGACACCCTCGCCGCATCTATCAGTTGTGCACTGGCACACGGACTTTCCGTGACCGAAGCCGTCGGCTTCGGAAAACGGTGGATCACCGAGTGCCTGCGAGCGGCCTACCCCCTTGGCCGTGGCCACGGCCCGGTATCGCCCCTGTTCAGGCTGCGATGAGCGTCCGCGCGAAGAGCCTTAAGCTGATTCCGTGAGCACCGAGGAACTTCCGGATATCGCCGGAATCGCCCACCACCCCGACGGACACCCCCACGGTGCGGTAGTGCTGACCCACGGCGCCGGGGGCAGCTGCCACTCGCCCATGCTGCGTCTGCTGTGCACGGCCTGGGCCGAACGCGGTTGGCTGGCGATACGTTTCGACATGCCGTTCCGGCGCAACCGGCCAAGCGGTCCCCCCTCGGCCTCGTCGGGCGACAAGGACCGCGCGGGTATTGCCGAGGTGATCAACAAGGCCCGCGCCCTGGTGGATGGCCCGCTGTTGGCCGGCGGTCATTCCTACGGCGGACGTCAAACCTCGATGCTCGTGGCGGAAAAGGGGCCGATCATCGACGTCCTCACCCTGTTCTCCTACCCACTACACCCGCCCGGCAAGCCCGACCGGCTGCGCACCGAGCATCTGCCCGGCATCCAAGTTCCCACGGTCTTCACCCACGGCACCTCGGATGCGTTCGGCACCGTCGCCGAACTCAAGGAGGCATCGGTTCTGATACCGGGCGGCGCGACAATCGTGGAGATCACCGGCGCGCGTCATGACCTGGGGTCCAAGACAATCGATGTCCCCGAGCTCGCCATCGACGCCGCGCTGGCGGCCCTGAAAGCGAAATAGTAGGACCTAACGCTCGTCCACGGCGCGCCATTCGCGCATCAACAGCTGTGCCGCCCGACGCAGATCAGACTCCGCCTGCGCCACGGTGAGACCACCGTTGAGACACACCTGAATACAGCCAAACCACTGGTGCACCAGCAATCGGATCACGGCCGCGTCCTCATCGGTCGGGCCCGAAAGACCGGCCACCTCGGATATCAGCTCATGGAACCGCTTCTCGACCTGCATCAGATCGGGCACCTCGGCCACTGACGCCGAGTTCGAGGACCTGATCATCGCGATCGCCAGCATGCGGCGCCGCGTCAATCCGCGCAGTGCCCGCACCAGCGCTTCACCCACCCGGTCGGCCGCGGTTTCCTCCCCATCGGGAGACAACGGGATGCGGCCGACAAGTCGTTCCGACTCACGTACCAGAGCCGAGACGAACAGATGACGCTTCGTCGGGAAATACCGGTACAACGTGCCAATGGCGACGTTGGCGTGCTTGGCGACATCATGCATCTGGACGTGATCGAGCTCGCGCGTCATGGCGAGTTCTTCGGCCGCATCGAGCATGCGCTTGTACTGCTCATGTTGGCGCCTGGTCGATGGCACGGCGGCTGGCCGCACCGGTGACGCTTCAACCATGGCGCTCACGATCTATTCACCTGCATAAATAACCCCGAAACTGGAACCTGTTCTAAATAAGGTAGCACTACCGTAAGCCCGCGCACTGCGAATTCGCGGTCCTGGTTCAGTTCCCGGCGCTCGGCATACCCGCCAGCATCGCCAACAGCAGCTCAGCGCGCACCCTCGCGATATCGAGGTCGCAGGCCAGCAGTGACTGCACGGTTTCGATGCGTTTGCGCAGCGTGTGACGATGTACACCGACAGCGGCGGCCGCCGATTCCCAATGGCCGTTCGCCTCCAGATAGGCCCGCAAGGACGCCATCAGCTCGGCGCTGTAGGTGGCGTCATATTCGGCGACGGGCGCCAGGGTCGCGTTCGCGACGGCAACCAGCACCTCACGACTCGCCCCGAAGGACAACAGTGCACTGCCCGCCAACGAGGTGAACTCCAGCGGTGTCCCGCCGCGTTCGGCCACCGACGCGGCGAGCTTCGCATTCTGTGCCGCATCGCCGAGCCGCCCCACCGGATGCGCCCCGCTCAACCCCGCCCGCAGACCCTTCCTGGTACGCCCGTCCACCTCCGCGAACAACTGCCGGGCAAATTCAGCAGTCTCCGACCCCGGAATCACGACGGTGAGCTGGGACTCGGAGGTATGCGCGAAGACCGGGTGGCCCGCCGACTCCATGGCCCGGGTGACTACGGGCTGCACCCGCCGCAGCGCCGCCGGGGATTCCGCATCCACCACCAACACCCGGATCCGCCCACGCCCGTCGGCAGCTTGTGCGAGCTGCGCCCACACCGAGTCCAGGTTCCGTGCATCGCCGAGCAGCAGCCCCAGGGCCTGCCCGTTCAACTGGCGTTGTGCGTCCTGCAGCCGCGACGGCTTATCAAAATCCAAGGCCAACAGGGAGTTTGCGTGCCCCAGTAACACATGGTCCACGAAGGTCAACGGCACCTTACTGACAACAGCCAACACTCCGTACGAGGTACCACCCACACCGATCGTCTGTTGCGCGACCGCGATTCCCGGGTCCAGTTGTTGCGCGCCGGCCGATGCTCCCGGGGCCAACGCACCCCGGACCAGATTGACCGTCGCGACATCCAGATTGCGCGGATGACTCGCGATCACCGTGCCACCGGAGTCCAGCACCACAATGCTGGCCCGCAGCGACCGTCCAAGTTCCGCGGTGACCGCCTGCACACCACCATTGACGATCGCCCGGGTAATCCGGGGCTGAGCCCGCGATACCCGCAGCACCGCGTCGTACTCCAGTTCGGCGATGCGGGTGCTCACCGCCTTGACCACTGCAGCGAACGGGGTGCGCAGCGGCACCTCGATCAGCGGCATACCCAGCTCGTCGGCGGCTGTCACCAACTCCGGCGGCACCTCGTCGAACGTCAGTCCGGTACCGAATCCCAATGCGGCAACGCCATTCTCGTCAAGCGCACGCAGGTAGCGCAGCCGTTCCCGGGCACTACCGGGTAAGCCGATCCCGGTGGTGAGCACCAACTCTCCACCGGATAGCCATCGCGCGGGGTCGGCGAGTTCTGTGGTGAGCGCCAGATTGATCTCGCGCCCCAGACCCGCGGCGCCGCCCTTCAGTGTGAGTTTCAGATCCAGCTGATCCAACACCCAGCGCACCGCAACAGTCACCTCACGGGACTGTACAGAATGGTGAAAAACACCGCGAAGATTCCCGGAATTGTCGGATGATCAGGCATGTGTCTCAGCGCACACTGGTTGTCTGCGTGCTTTCTTGACGTGCTTAGACGGATTCCCTCGACGGATGGACATGCGATATGCCGGATTCGGTACTCCAGAACTACATCGACGGCCAGTTCGTCGATTCTTTGTCCCTGAAATCCTCCGAGCCCGTCGACCTGATCAGTCCGGTCGACGAATCGTTGGTGGGCCGCGCCCCGGTGTCCAATGCCGACGACGTGAATGCGGCGGTGGCCGCCGCCGAACGTGCCTTCATCTCCTGGGGTAAGTCCACACCGAGCTTGCGGCAGCAGGCGCTGCTCAAACTCGCCGACGCCATTGAGGCGCATATCGACGAGATCGTCGAGGCTCAGTGCCGCAACACCGGGCAGCCGAAAGCGGTCATCGCCGCCGAAGAGGTGACCGTGAGCGCCGACCAGCTCCGGTTCTTCGCCGGTGCGGCACGACTCGTCGAGGGCAAATCTGCCGGCGAGTACATGGAGGGATTCACCTCCTACGTTCGGCGCGAGCCCATTGGCGTCGTCGGGCAGGTGACCCCGTGGAATTACCCGTTCATGATGGCGATCTGGAAGATCGGCCCCGCGCTGGCGGCCGGGAACACCATCGTCCTCAAGCCCAGCGACACCACCCCGGAAAGCACACTGGTGCTGGCCCGTCTGACGAAGGGCATCCTGCCCGACGGCGTCTTCAACGTCGTACTGGGCACCGCTACCACCGGCTCCGAATTGGTGAGTCACCCTGCCATTGGCCTGGTGTCGATCACCGGGTCGGTGCGGGCCGGCATCGCCGTCGCCGCTTCGGCGGCCGAGCAGCTCAAGCGCAGCCACCTCGAACTCGGCGGTAAGGCACCGGTTGTGGTGTTCGGTGACGTCGATATCGACAAGGCGGCCACCGGGATTGCGCAGGCCGCCTTCTTCAACGCCGGCCAGGACTGCACGGCTGCCACCCGGGTGATCGTGCACCAGTCGATTCATGACGACTTCGTGAACGCCCTCAACTCCGCGGCGCAGACGTTGCGGCCGGGCCTGCCCGATGACCCCGACAGCTTCTACGGGCCGATGAACAACATCAACCACTTCACCGCGGTCACCAAAAAACTCGACAATCTACCCGCGCACGCGACGATCGTGACCGGAGGAAAGCGCTGGGGCGACAAGGGTTACTTCATCGAGCCCACCATCGTCACCGGTGTCCGGCAGGACGACTCGATAGTCCAGGAGGAGACCTTTGGGCCCATCTTGACGGTCCAATCCTTTGACGACGCAGACGAGGCCGTCCGCCTGGCCAATGGCGTGCGCTACGCGCTGGCCTCCAGTGTATGGACCAAGGACCATGAGACCGCCGAAAAGTTTACTCGCGAACTCGATTTCGGCTGTGTCTGGGTGAACTGTCATATCCCATTAGTCGCCGAGATGCCACACGGCGGGTTCAAATACTCCGGGTACGGCAAGGACCTGTCGGCCTACGGCGTGGAGGACTACACCCGCATCAAGCATGTGATGAGCGCACACTAGACATGGCAGCCGACACGTTCCACCCTCTCGATCCCCTGACCGCGGACGAATTCACCGCGACAGTCAAACTTCTGGCGCAAACGCACGGCGTCGGGAACGACTGGCGGTACACCTCCATCGAGCTGTCCGAGCCTTCGAAGGCCGAGATCGCCCGATTCGACAACAACGGCACACGCCCCGAGCGTCGCGCACTCGCCACGTGTCTGGACACCCAACGAAACGCCACCTATAAGGCGGTCGTCTCGCTGACCGCCGGCGAGGTGCAATCCTGGGATCACATTGCCGGCGTGCAACCCAACTTCACGGTTGACGAGTGGGAAGAGGCCGATGCCGCCCTGAGGCGCCATCCGGAAGTGATCGCCGCCCTGGCCGCACGCGGTATCGCGGACATGGACCTGGTGTTCATGGATACCTGGACCTATGGCGATGCGGTCATGCCCGAGAAGTACAAGGGCAGACGCCTCGGGTGGTCGGACACCTGGGTGCGTTCCACCGAAGGCGCCAATCCATACGCGGGCCCCGTCAACGGATTCCACTGCGTCATCGACATGAACAGCATGGAACTGCTGGAGATCGAGGACACGTTCACCGTCCCACGGCCCGAGATGATGGGCGAATACGTACCCCGGCACGTACCGGAACGCCTGCGCCGGCAGAGCACCCGGGAGTCGCTGCAACCACTGCATATCACCCAGCCCGACGACACCTCCTTCACCATCGAAGGCAACAAACTCCAGTGGCAGAACTGGTCATTGCGGGTCGGCTTCAACTACCGCGAGGGCATGACACTGCATGCGGTGACATACAACGACAACGGCCGGGTGCGATCGGTGGCCCACCGCATGTCCTTCGCCGAGATGATGGTGCCCTACCGGGACCACTGCGAAGATCACTACCGAAGAACAGCTTTCGATATCGGCGAGTGGGGCATCGGCTTCATGACCACCTCACTGGAACTTGGTTGCGACTGCCTCGGCGAAATTCGCTATCTCGATGCCGTGCTACACAACAGCAAGGGCGAGCCGTACACCATCAAGAACGCGATCTGCATTCACGAAGAGGACAATGCGGTCCTGTGGAAGCACGTCGATCACGACCACGGCGCCGAGGTGCGCCGGATGCGCCGGCTCACCGTGTCCTTCCACGTCACCGTCGCCAACTACGAGTACCTCACGTACTGGCGGTTCTATCAGGACGGAAACATCGAATGTGAGGTCCGTGCAACGGGAATCATGGTGGTGAGCAACTTCGCCGAGGGCGCCGCACACCCACACGGAACCCTGGTCGACAACCGGACCTATGCGCCGTACCACCAACACTTCCTTGTCGCGAGACTGGACCTGGACGTCGATGGCACTGAGAACACCGTGTACGCCACCGAAACCGAGATCGAGCCCGTCGGCCCCCACAACCCGTACGGGCTGTCTCTGCGGCAGCGCAACACCCCGTTGCGCAGCGAATCGGAAGGTAAGCAGGACTTCTGCTGGCAGACTCAGCGCGCCTGGAAGGTCGTCAACGACAACACCCGCAACGGCATCGGCACCGCCCCGGCCTACAAGTTGGTACCCGGTGCGGCCATCCCGGCCATGTTCGATCCGTCCTCACCGGTACTGGCACGCTGCCGCGCCATTGAACACACCCTCTGGGTGACCCCCAATTCACCCGAGGAACGCTGGCCTGCAGGAGAATTCGTTACGCAGAGCAAGGAAGACCACGGCCTGCCCGCCTGGACTGAGGGCAACCGCTCCATCGAAAACACCGATGTGGTGCTCTGGTACGTGTTCGGCATCCACCACATCACCCGCCCCGAAGACTGGCCGATCATGCCCGTCGACACCGTGAACTTCTGGCTCAAACCGGTCGGGTTCTTCGACCGCAACCCCTCGCTCGACGTCGCACCCACCCCGCCGAAGAGCTGTCACACATCCGGACACCAGGAGGATTAGCCATGAACGCCGCCGCCAAGAGGATTGCCGTTGCATACCTGGCCACTCCGGGCGGCGATGACGCTCTAGCGGTGGGAACACAGATCGCGCGCTCACTGGGTGCGCACCTCGATCTGTGCATGGTGCTCCCCCAGGACCGCCCGATCCTGGCGCCGCTCCCCCAGAAGGAGCGTCAGGACATATTGTCCGAGAATGCCACTCATTGGCTGAAACATGCCGAGGCCACCATTCCGGACGACCTCACGGTCCAGACGCATATCGGCTTCCACGAGTCGATTGCCGAGGGACTCATCGCGCAGTGCGAGGACCTGGGGGCCGAGGCGGTCGTGGTGGGTGGTTCCGGCGGCGGCCTGGTCGGCAGCCTGTCGCTGGGATCGGTGGTCAACGAGCTCGTGCACTCCTCTCCCATACCTCTGGTGATCTCGCCACGAGGTGCGCGCTATCAGAAGAACCTCCGTGTCCGCGAAGTCACCTGCGCCATGGGAACCCGGCCGGGCGCACGAGTGCTGCTGGACACGGCATTACGAGCCTGCCAGCGCGCCGGCACACCGCTGCGCCTGGTCTCGCTGGTGTCGATCGACCCGATCCCCGGGGGTGACGACGATCAGTCGGCGCGAGAACGCGCCACCATTCATGCACAGCAGTCCCTTGAAACCGCCAAACTGGTGCTGCCACCAGAGTTCCCGGTTACGTCCATCGTCGCCGAGGGGCCCACCGTCGAGGCCGCCGTGAACAAGCTCGACTGGCACGAGGGCGACATCATCATGGTCGGTTCAAGCCGCCTAGCGCAGCCACGGCGGCTCTTCCTCGGCTCGACGGCCGCGAAGATGCTCCGCGTGCTGCAGGTCCCGATGGTCGTGATTCCCAAAGAAGAAGGGGGCGATAGTGACTGAGGACGTCGCTCACGCCGAGCTAGAGCATGCCGAGCGGTCCGAGGGACTTGTCTCAAAGGGCTTGGCGGCCGGACGTATCGGCACCTTTACCGGCGCCATCCTCGGGATCTCCACGGTGGCACCGGGATACACACTCACGGCCAGCATCGGCCTGATCGTGGCCGCGGTCGGCCTCAAGATGCCGGCCATCCTGATCGCGGGTTTCATCCCGATGTTCCTCACCGCATACGCGTACCGCGAGCTCAACTCGCGCGCACCCGACTGCGGCGCCTCCTTCACCTGGTCTACCAAGGCATTTGGCCCGTACATCGGCTGGATGTGCGGCTGGGGCATGGTAATCGCCACCATCATCGTCTTGTCCAACCTGGCATCCATCGGTGTGCAGTACGGGTATCAGTTTCTCGGCGCCATCTTCCACAATCAGACACTCGGCGAGCTCGCCAACAACAAGGCCGTCAACATCATCTCGACCGTCGCGCTGCTGGCCATCGCCACCTACATTTCCAGCCGGGGCATCACCACGAGCGAAAAGGTGCAGTACGTACTCGTCGGCTTCCAGATGATCGTGCTGGTGATCTTCGCCGTCGTCGCCATCACGAAGGCGCCGGGTGCGGCCGGCCATCTCGACTTCGATCTGGACTGGTTCAATCCGCTGACGGGATTGACCCTGAGCGCCTTTGTCATTGGGCTCATCGGCTCGATCTTCGCGTTCTGGGGTTGGGATACCTGTCTGACACTCGGCGAGGAATGCAAGGACCCGACAAAGGTGCCCGGCCGTGCCGGCCTGCTGTGTGTGCTGTCGATCTTGCTGACCTACCTGCTGGTTGCGGTCGCGGTGATGATGTTCGCCGGTGTCGGCGACACCGATCTGGGGCTGGCCAATGAGGAGAACAGGGACAATGTCTTTGGCTCCCTTGCTAACCCGGTACTGGGCAGCTGGTTCGGCCCGCTGCTGCTCTTGGCGATATTCGCCTCCGCGGTGGCGAGCCTGCAGACCACCTCCTTGCCGGCGGCACGCACCATGCTCGCCATGGGCACCTACGGTGCCTTTCCGAAACGGTTCGCTAGCGTGAGTCCGCGATTCCTCACGCCGACCTTCAGCACCGTGGTGGCCGGCGCGGTGACGGCCGTGTTCTACACCGTTGTCAGCCTGCTGTCCGATCGCACCCTGCTGGATACCATTGCGGCACTGGGCATCATGATCTGCTGGTACTACGGCATCACTGCTTTTGCCTGCGTCTGGTACTTCCGTTCGGAGCTGTTCCAGAATGCCCACAACGTGGTGTACAAGTTTCTCTTTCCACTGCTGGGCGGGCTCATGCTGGCCGCGGTGTTCGTCATCTCCGTGCGCGAAAGCATGGATCCGGAGAAGACGGGCAGCGGCGCCTCGATCGGCGGCATCGGCCTGGTGTTCTATCTGGGCTTCGGCATTCTGGCGTTCGGGGCGGTGCTCATGGTGATCATGCGCGTCAAGAGCCCGGACTTCTTCCTCGGGCGCACCCTGACTCGCGACACCGTACCGCTCGTGGAATAGCAGCCATGTGCTCCGCACGCAGGGAGGACGTACGCCAAAACGGCGTACCCATCGGCCTTCGGTGGACAAACCGTCCATTCACACAAACACACCGCAGCGGCAGACTGAGATCGCCGGATCGACGACAGGAAGCGCTATGACCGACATCGCCTATCGCCTCGCCCAGAAGCGCAATATCGTGACGCCCCTGCCCGGACCTCGGTCCAACGCCTTGGCCGAGCGCCGCCGCGCCGCGGTATCCGCGGGCGTCGGATCCACCGCCCCGGTCTACGCCGTGGATGCCGATGGCGGGGTGATCGTCGATGCCGACGGCAACTCCTTCATCGACCTCGGGTCGGGTATCGCGGTCACCACCGTCGGCGCCTCACATCCCGCGGTGGCCGCGGCCATCGCCGACCAGGCAGCCCATTTCACCCACACCTGTTTCATGGTGACGCCCTATGAAGGGTACGTACGGGTCGCCGAGCTCCTCAACGCCCTGACACCCGGCGATCACGAGAAGCGCACCGCACTGTTCAACTCCGGCGCCGAGGCCGTGGAAAACGCCATCAAGGTCGCGCGGCTTGCCACCGGTCGCCCGGCGGTCGTCGCCTTCGACAACGGCTATCACGGCCGCACCAACCTGACGATGACACTGACCGCCAAGGCTATGCCCTACAAGTCGCAGTTCGGGCCCTTCGCGCCCGAGATTTACCGGATGCCGACCTCCTATCCCCTGCGTGACGAGCCGGGTCTGTCCGGCGAGGCCGCCGCACGGCGCGCGATCTCTCTCATCGAAACCCAGATCGGTGCGCAATCGCTGGCCGCGATCATCATCGAGCCCGTCCAGGGCGAGGGTGGATTCATCGTGCCCGCGCCCGGATTCCTGTCCACGCTGACAGCCTGGGCCCGGGACAACGGCGTCGTCTTCATCGCCGACGAGGTGCAGACCGGATTCGCACGCACGGGTGCCTGGTTCGCCTCCGAGCACGAGGGCATCGTCCCCGACATCATCACCATGGCTAAGGGCATCGCCGGAGGCATGCCCTTGTCCGCCGTCACCGGTCGCGCGGATCTCATGGACGCCGTGTACACCGGCGGCCTGGGCGGAACCTACGGTGGCAACCCGGTGACCTGCGCGGCCGCCATCGCCTCGCTGGGTGCCATGCGCGAGCTCGACCTACCGGCCCGGGCCCGGGCCATCGAGACCTCGGTGGTGTCTCGCCTACAGACGCTGGCGCGCACCGTCGACGTCATCGGTGAAGTACGCGGCCGCGGCGCCATGCTGGCCATCGAGATCGTCAAACCCGGCACTCTCGAACCCGATGCGGCCCTCACCAAAGCCATTGCCGCCGAGGCGCTCTCCCAAGGTGTTCTGATCCTCACCTGCGGGACCTTCGGCAACGTGATCCGCTTGCTCCCCCCGCTGGTCATCGGGGACGATCTATTGGACGAGGGCATCACCGTCCTCACCGACATCATTCGTGAGAAGGCGAGCCACCAGTGACTGACCACTCAGCCCTGATCGATGCCATCCCCACCGATCTGTGGATCGGCGGCAAGCAGGTCCCGTCATCGACCGGCGCCCGGTTCCCTGTGCACAACCCGGCCACCGGTGCCGTGCTGACCACCGTCGCCGACGCCGCGACGGCCGACGGTGCCACGGCGCTCGATGAGGCTGTGGCCGTGCAGCAGTCCTGGGCAGCGACAGCACCCCGTGAACGAGCCGAAATCCTCCGGCGGTCCTGGGAATTGGTGATGGAGCGGCGTGATGATTTCGCGCTGGCGATGACCCTGGAAATGGGCAAGCCGCTGGCGGAGAGCCAGGGCGAGGTCGCCTATGGCGGAGAGTTTCTGCGCTGGTTCTCCGAAGAAGCAGTGCGCATCAACGGCCGGTACACCTCATCGCCGACGGGCACCGGCCGGATCCTGGTGACCAAGCAGCCCATCGGCCCGGCGCTGGCCATCACTCCCTGGAACTTCCCGCTGGCCATGGGCACCCGCAAGATTGGCCCGGCGTTCGCCGCCGGATGCACCATGATCGTCAAACCCGCTGCCGAGACACCCCTCACCATGCTGCTGCTGGGACAGGTGTTCGCCGACGCTGGGCTGCCGCCGGGCGTGCTGTCGATACTCCCGACCACCAGCGCCTCGGGCCTCACTGGCCCGTTGATCGATGATCCGAGGCTGCGCAAGCTGACCTTCACCGGCTCCACCGCAGTGGGCAAGGTACTGCTATCCCAGTGCGCCACAAGGGTATTGCGCTCCTCGATGGAGCTGGGCGGAAACGCACCGTTTGTGGTGTTCGACGACGCCGACGTCGACGCCGCGGTCGACGGCGCGATGGCGGCCAAGATGCGCAATATCGGCGAGGCATGCACCGCGGCCAACCGCTTTCACGTCGACAACGCGGTACGCGCTGAATTCACCGAGAAGCTCACCGCCCGTATGGGTGCGCTCACCATCGGCCCCGGCGACGAAAGCGGCGTACAGGTGGGTCCGCTCATCACCGCCAAACAGCGCGCCTCGGTCGACGAGTTGGTGCAGGACGCCCTCAGCAAGGGAGCCGTCGTCACCACCGGAGGTGCCATCGCCGACGGCGAGGGCTACTTCTACCCGCCGACCGTGCTCACCGATGTGCCTTCGAACGCGAGGATTCTCCGCGAAGAGGTGTTTGGTCCTGTTGCCGCGATCACCGGGTTCGACGGCGAGGACGCGGGAGTCGCGGCCGCCAACGACACCGAGTACGGGCTCGCCGCGTACGTGTACACCACCAACCTGGATCGCGCGCTACGCGTTTCGGAGTCTGTCGAGTCGGGAATGATCGGCGTCAACCGCGGTGTGATCTCCGATGTGGCCGCGCCGTTCGGCGGGATCAAGGAATCGGGCATCGGGCGCGAAGCCGGCAGTGAGGGCATCGAGGAATACCTCGAAACGAAATACGTAGCACTGCCATAGATCAGGCGGCGAACAATTCCAGTCGTCGCGGCTCCTCGATACCGGAGTAGTGACTGGCATCGCCGCTGAGGATCTGGCTTCGCCGGCCGTAGATGCCGACCGGCACATCCCCTGCCAACGTGACGCGATGTAACTCGCGCTGCTGCTCTCCGAAGTCGGCGATTCCGTAATGCTGGGTGGCCCGGTTGTCCCAGATGGCCACATCACCTAACCGCCAGTTCCACCGGAAGGTGTTCTCCAGTTTCGCGATACGCGACTGCAGCAGCTGGAAAAGCGCCGCGAACTCGGCACCGTGCAGGTCTTGGAAACTCTTGACGAACTGCCCAAGCAGCAGGCTGCGCTCACCGGTCTCCGGGTGCACCCGCACCACCGGATGCAATGTTTCGTGCAGAGAGCTGGTGAACTCGTTGTAGTACGCCGCGCGGCGTTCGGCGCTCACGCCACCCGATGCGCCGGCGCCCACGTAGTCGTACAGATTGGTATGTGTGGCCCACAGGTCGTCGGCGAGTGCACGCAACGGTGTGGGCAGCTGCTCGTACGCGGCGACCGTCGACGCCCACGTGGTGGCGCCACCGTAGGACGGCAACGTCACCGGGCGCAGCACCGACGCCTTCGGGACGCGGTCGACGAAGGTGACGTCGGTATGCCAGCCGTTGGCCGCCCCTTCGAGGTTCAGCAGCTCGCTGCCGTGCGAGGTCACCGTGGGGTGCAGCGTCGGCTCCCCGAGTAGACCGGCGCACGCGTACTGCTGCGCGTCATCCAGATGATGCTGCCCGGTGAATACCAGCACCTTATGGACGGCCAGCGCGAAGCGGATTGCCTCGGCCCGTTCGGCCGGCACATCGGCGCCGAGTTGTACACCGTCGACCCGGGCACCAATATGCTCGCCGAGCTTTTCGACGGTGATTCCGGCGTCACGATAGATACGTCGTGTGTGGTCGTCACTCATTCCCGCATCACAAGAACCGCGGCGCGGTAAGCCCAGGGATAGAGCCAAGTCGATTCGAAAGGGCCGCCGTCGGCGACGGCAGATATGGTCGAACGGTGATCGCGTACGACGAGGAACTGCGGGACCGGATTCGCGAGCACCTGGCGGGTCACGAACGCAGGACCGTCGAGGACCCGGAGAAACGCCGCGCTGCGGTGGCCGTGGTGCTGGTCGACTCGGATCTGGGTGAAGACCGCATCGACCCGGCACCGGTGGACGAGTGGATAGGCGGCCGGGAAATACCCGAGCAGGGGTTAGACGGCCGGATGGTCGATGTCTCGGGCGGCGCGGCATTCCTTTTGTGCCGCAGAACCTCCCGGCTCAACTCCCATGCCGCGCAATGGGCGCTGCCCGGCGGACGATTAGATCCGGGCGAGGACGCGGTGCAGGCCGCGCTGCGTGAGCTGGATGAGGAACTGGGCGTCGCACTGCCGGATTCGACGGTACTCGGCCTGCTCGACGACTATCCGACACGTTCGGGATACGTGATTACCCCGGTGGTGGTGTGGGGTGGCGGACGTCTGGAAATGCGTCCCTCGCCCGACGAGGTGGTGGCTGCCTACCGGGTGGGATTGCATCAGCTGCAACGCGAGGATTCACCGCGCTACGTCACGATTCCCGAGAGCCCGCGCCCCGTAGTGCAGATCCCGCTGGGCAATGACCTCATCCATGCCCCGACCGGGGCCGTCTTGCTCCAGGTGCGATGGCTCTGTTTGGAGGGCCGCGATGACCGCGTCGACGAGCTGGAGCAGCCGGTCTTCGCCTGGCGATAGGTCTCAGCAGGCTCTAGGACACGTCGGCGCTTGCCAACAACGTCGGCGCCCCGTAGGGCGCGCTCTGTTCGGCCACCCAGCCCGGGTCTAGATACACCGAATTGGATGCGATGACATTGCCATCGCGCAGGATCTCGCCGAGGTAGTTGCCACCCTGGTCGCTGAATATGCTCACCTGCGCCTCACGAGCCGTCATCGATATGTCATGCGTCCAGGGCACGAAGGGGTCGAGCCAGGTGTACTTGACCGCCTTCTCGCCCTTGCCTGTGCGGTAGGAGATGACCACTTGGCGGTTACTCCCCGGATCCTGTGCGGTCACCCGATAGGTCATTTTCACCCCGGGGTCGGCCTGCGCTACCGCGGCGGATGGCAATCCAAGAACGGCGCTCGACGCCAGAGCCACCAGCAACGCGAGAATTCTCCTCATGTGCTGGGATGCTAGCTGGACCTAACGCTCCTGTGGAGAGTGTCGCCGAACTTTGCGCTCCGGCACCCCATTGGGCCCAGTGGTGGACAGTGCATAGGTGCCGACCGCAAAGGCCACAGCCGAGCCATTGATCCCCAGCGCCACCTTGCCGACGTTCGCGAGATTGTCCTTCGGGCCGTGATAATTGGGGTCGAACGGTTGGCCCGCGCGGCCCTGCCACATCTTGGCTTCCGGGCCGCTCATTCTCTCCAGCGCACCCGAGCTGATGCCGCCGACAGGGATGCCCGCGGCCAGGAACGGTCCGTAATCGGATCTGCCGTTGAACTCCTCGGCCGCCGGCCGCTTGCCGGCCAGGTTGAGATATCCAGCGAAGGTCCGTTCGATGCCCGCGGATCCCTCGGGTACGTCCAAGGGCGGCCGATTCGGATCCGGTTTAGCGGCCGACTGGTCACCGTCCAGCACGAAGTACCCGGCATTGGGCGACCCGAGCATGTCGAAGTTCAGATACAGCGCGATATCGTTGAGCTCTTCGGCGCTGCGGCCCTTGGCATACTCGATCGACCCGGCCAGCCCATCTTCCTCGGCGGTCCAGAACGCGAACCTGACGGCGTTGTTCACCACCGGCTTGGGCCCCAGCTGCAGCGCGGTCTCCAAGACCGCGGCCACACCGGTTCCGTTGTCGTTGATCCCCGGCCCCTTGGCCACACTGTCCAGATGCGCCCCGGCGACCACCACATTTGTCGGATCACCTGTTGCTGTCTGGGCAATAATGTTGCGTGAGCGCACCTTCGCGATGCTCATATCCAGCACCAGGGTTATCGGCGACGAATTGCGGCGCAGCAGCGTGTCGACTCCCGAGTCGATGATTCCGACCGGAATAGACAGCTGCTCATAGTAATTCGGGGTGAACAGACCCTCGCCGGCGCCCGCCTGCATCGTCACCAGCACCGCCGCCGCGCCCTTCTCCTTGGCGACGTTGTGCTTGTCGACCACCGAGCACCCCGCACCGTCGACCACCGCGATCTGACCGTCCAACTTGAGAGTGCCGTAATCCGCCGCGGCACAACCGGTGGCCTTGCCCGAAGGGCGGATGATGTTGGCCTTGAGCCCATCCTTAGGGGTCTGAGCGAAATAGGAAGCCTGATCCACCGCGTAGGGGCGTCCGCCGATATCGACGAGCGGCTTGCCCTCGGTGAGCACCTTGAGCCTGGACAGCTCCGGCGTCTGAACCTCGAACCCGCGATCTTTCAATGCCTTTGTCACGTAGTCGGCGCTGGCGTCGTAGCCCGGCGTTCCCTCGGCACGGTTCCCGCCGTGGGCGTCGGCGGCCCGCTGTAGCTGTTGCAGGTGCGCCAGCATGGCATCCACGGTGACGGTGCGTGCCAGATCCGCCGCCAGGTTGGGGTTGGGCGGCACCGCAGCGGCACCCGGTGTCGGGTGCGCACAGCAGCTCGCTACCGCCGCAATCGCGAGCAGGGCGCAACCGCGCGCTAGCTCCCGGGCGCGAAACAGCGCCATCAAAAGAACCTCAATGAAACCTCTTGGAACCCCAGTGGACTTGTGCGAATCGAGCAATCGCACACGCTACCGCACCAACGTTGGTTCCCAATGCCTTTCGGGGCGTTGCAACGAACCTGTTACCGCAGTTAGTCCTTCAGCTTGTGACGGGTGCGGTCCTCGTGAACGGGCACCCCATTGCGTCCGTCGATGCTCTGCGCATACAGGCCGATCGTGTAGGCGACTCCGCCCGCGTTGATCTTGAGCGCGTCCTTGTTCACGTTGGCCAGGGTGTCGCCCGCCTGGTGGTAGTTCGGATCGAAGGGCTGGTCCGCCTTGCCGCCCCAGTCCCGCGCCTCTTCGGACGACATCTTGTCCTCGGCGCCGGAGAAGATGCCGCCGGTGGGAATGCCTGCCCTGCTGAATCCGTCGTAGTCCGAACGGCCGTCGTAGTCGGTGTCATGGGCCTTCTTGCCCTGCTCGGCGAGGTACGCGACCTCTGTCCGCTCGATACCGGCCGACCCCTCGGGGATCCGTACCGGAACTTCATTCGCGTCGAGTTCTTCGGACTGGTCGCCGTCATAGGTGAGGTATGCGGCGTTCGGGGACCCGAGCATGTCGTAATTCAGGTACAGGGCAATATCTTTCAGCGCTTCCACGTCAAGTGATTTGACGTAGTCGGTGGAACCGATCAGCCCTTCCTCTTCGGCACCCCAGAACGCGAACCTCACCGCGTTCTTGACGTCCGGGCTCGGCCCCAGCTGCAGCGCGGTCTCCAGAACCGCCGCGGTACCGGTGCCGTTATCGTTGATACCCGGCCCTTCGGGAACGCTGTCGAGGTGAGCACCGGCCATCACGACATCCGTGGTGGCGCCCGTCCTGGTCTGCGCGATCACATTGCGCGCCTTGACGTCCTTGGTCTCCGCATCGACCTTCAGAACAACCTGATCGGGATGTGCCCGCAGATCGGCTCCGGTCGACTTCGTGACGCCCACCACGGGGATCTTCGGTGCGGAGTCCTCACCGAGGGTGCCACCCGACTGGCTCTCGTCGACGTTGTCCGCGACGATCAGGCCCACCGCGCCGCGCTCGGCGGCAGCCTTCTCTTTCTCGGAGAACGGGCACGATCCACGGTCGACCAAGACCACCGCACCCTTGATGTCCAGTCCGTTGTAGTCCTCGACGGTGCAACCCGGCGACTCTTCCGCCCGCGCCGCGACCAATCGTCCCTGCACCTGACCGCCCGGCGAGTACGAGAGCACCGCCGCGTCAACCTTCTTGGGGCCGACCGTCAGCTCAAGGGATTTGGCCTGAAAGTACTTGAAGCTGAACTCGGGTGTCTGTACGTCGAACCCCTTGTCCTTCAGCGCCTTTACTACATAATCGACACTTTGATCGAAGCCGGGAGTACCCGCTGCCCGGGTGTTCTTGTTCTTGTCGGCGATCTCTTGAAGCGCCGAGAGATGCTTCACGACATTGTCGACGGTCACCTTCTCGTGCAGGGAGTGCGCGAAGCTGACCGCCTCCTGCGATCCCGCCTGGGGCGCCGAGCGGGGCGTCTCGCCGCCGTCGCGATCGCATGCCGTCACAGTCGCCAATGCGCACGCCGCGGACACCGCGACCGCGTACACAACCCGCTTGGTCCCCATCGTTCTCCCTTGTCCCGACCTTAAACGTCGCGTCGCTGCACCACGGCCAGGGCCGCAGCGAGCGTGATGACAACCACGGTAGCAAAGTAGATGAGAGAACCGGTCGTGCCCCAAACGAAGTCGACACCGTCCGAGGTGTACCAGGGCACACCGGTAAACCTGATGCCGTTGGCGAAAGGAAGAAAGGGCTGCAACGCCTTTCCAGCATCAGTGAGCCAGCCCAGCATCAATTCGAGCACCGTCGGCCACAAGAGGAGCACCGCAACAGCACCTGCGGTGTGCTTCAGCAACACTCCCACTGCTACCGCGAGAACGGCACACAAGAACGCGTACACGGTCACCGCGCCGATCGTGTTCCACACGCCGGGTCCGTCGAGTGCCAGGTTCGCACCCGCCACCGGACCAGCCATGGCACGTACCAACACGATCGAGGTCAGTGTGGTGACCGCGGTGACCACCGCCACCCAGAGGCCCGCCACCAGGGCCTTGGCGCCGATGACCGACAACCTGTTGGGCGTGGCCTGAAAGGTGGTTCGCACCATCGCGGTTCGGTTCTCGTTGGTCACCGTCATGGCGGCGAGCACCATCAGGAGCGGGACCCCGACAACGGTCGCCCCGCCCGCGGCGTCGCCAGCAGAGATCGGCGTATATATGGAAGCCGACCCACCCTGCAGGCCCGCTAATCCCAAACCCAATGCCACGGCGAGCAGGCTGCACCACACTGCCGAGCGAGAGGTGCAGACCTTGATCCGTTCGGCCGCGATAACCCCCATCAGCGGGCACCCTCCGCGTCGGCGGGCACATCGGTCGCGGTTTCCGGCGCCGCGTCATCAACCCGGCTGCGGTACTGCACGGCATCGTCGGTCAACGACAGATACGCATCCTCCAACGAAACCCGTTGTGGGGAAAGTTCGTACAACGTCACGCCGCGACGTGCCGCGAGCTCGCCGACCTGCTCGATGAGAGCACCGCTGACTTCCAACACACCGTCTTCCTTGCCTTGCACCGAGAACCCGCTTTCCTCCGCCGCCGCGCGCAGGGTGTCGATCTGGGGGCTGCGCACCCGCACCGCATCGGTGCCGGCCCGGCTCACGAACTCATGCATGGACGTCGCCGCGATGAGACGGCCCCGACCGATGACCACCAATTGGTCTGCGGTATTGGCCATTTCGGACAGCAGATGACTTGATATCAGCACCGTGCGTCCCTGCGCGGCCAGGCTTTGCATGAGCGTCCGGATCCAGTGGATGCCCTCGGGGTCCAGGCCATTGACGGGCTCATCGAACAACAGCACTCGGGGATCACCGAGCAGCGCCACTGCGATGCCCAACCGCTGGGACATCCCCAGCGAGAAGGTGCCGGCGTGCCGACCGGCAACTTCGGTAAGCCCGACCATCTCCAGCACTTCATCCACGCGTTGGGAGGGAATGTCATTGGCGGCGGCGATCCATCGCAGGTGGTTGCGTGCCGACCGGTTGGGGTGAAACTGCTTGGGATCCAACAGCGCACCGACCTCGCGAAGCGGATGGTCGATCTCGTGGTACTGCTTACCGCCGATCGTCGCCGTCCCGGAGGTGGGACGTGCGAGCCCGACGATCATGCGCAGCGTGGTCGACTTACCTGCCCCGTTGGGGCCCAGGAACCCGGTCACGACGCCCGGCTCGACGGTGACCGAAAGGTCGTCGACCGCCGGGGTCTGCCCATACACCTTGGTCAGCGACCGCAGTTCGATCATGCGGCCCACTATGCCAGCTATTGCTGCGTGCTTCCGTCCGGATCCGGACTGGAGGCCTGCGCCCAAAAACGGCGGGGTATGCGACCAGCGTGACGGGCGAGGTGGCCGGCGGTCACGGCCGCCGCCATCGCCGCGGCCATGCGTTCGGGATCGGCAGCGCGGGTCACGGCCGTCGCGAGCAGCACGGCATCGCAGCCAAGTTCCATCGCGAGGGCGGCGTCGCTGGCGGTGCCTATTCCCGCGTCCAGGATCACCGGCACTCCCGCCGACGCCACAATCATCTCGATGTTATGTGTGTTGGTGATGCCCAACCCGGTACCAATGGGGGCCCCGAGCGGCATCACCGCCACGCATCCCACGTCTTCCAATCTGCGAGCCAGCACCGGATCATCGTTGGTGTAGGGCAGTACCACGAACCCGTCATCGACAAGCTGCTCGGCCGCACGCACCAACTCGACGGCATCGGGCAGGAGGGTGCGCTCGTCAGCGATGACCTCCAACTTGATCCAGTCGGTCTCGAGGGCCTCGCGCGCCAGCTGCGCGGTCAGCACGGCCTCCGCCGCACCCCGGCACCCCGCGGTGTTCGGCAACGGCATGATGTCCAGCCGCTTGAGCAGATCCAGCACTCCGGTGCCGCCGGCGGCATCGACTCTGCGGATCGCGACAGTGGTCAACTCGGTACCGGAACCGAGTAGCGCCCGTTCCAGAATCGAGAGATTCGCGGCACCCCCGGTTCCCATGATCAGCCGGGAACCGAAGGATCGGCCCGCGATACACAGCGGCTTGTCAGCACTGACCACCGCGCCTATCCCCCCTGCACCGCGGTGACGACGTCGACCAGGGCACCATCGGAAACGGTGGTGTCCCAGTCGGATTTGGGTACCACTGTGTGATTGACGGCCACCGCGATGCCGCACTCGGGAAAGCCCAGCTGGTCGAGCAGCTGCCAGATGTTGGCACCCTCGGCGACCTCACGCGCATCACCATTTACCTGAATGTTCATCGGGCCTCCTGACTATGTGCCTTCTCGAACCGGCGGGGATCGACGGCGGCCGGCGACTCGCCACCGTCAAGCAGCGCCCCTATTGTCTTCGCCGTCCACGGCGCGAGGAGAAATCCGGACCGGCCATGCCCGGCGGCCACGAGGGTGCGGTCATCGATCCTGCCCACCAAGGGCAGATTGTCCTCGGTCATCGGGCGAAGACCCGCCGCGCATTCGGCGAATTCGTACTCGCCCAGACAGGGCAGCACCGCGCACGCGTCGTCCAGCAGGTCTCGCACTCCCGCCACGGCCGGCGCGGTGTCGTGGCCGTGCTCGTACTGCGTGGCGCCGACGACGACGCCGTCCTCCCGGGGCACCAGGTAGACGTGTCGCCCATGGACCCGCGCCCGGATGACATGCGTAGGGGGCGGCATCGCACCGGGACGTCGTCGCAGCCGCAGCACCTCACCCTTCACCGGGCGAACCGGCAGATTCGCGAGCGTCGCCGCCGCCACCCCATTGGCGACCACGATCTGGCCGCAGGGCACCTCATCGACCTTGGCAACCGGCGGGCCCCTTCGCACGCCGAGTGCCTCGCAATCGTCGGTCAGGGCATGCAGCACCTTGCGATTGTCGACGGCGAGTTCCTCAGGCGCGGTGAATCCGCGGCGGATGTTCTGCGCCAGCAGCGGCTCGACATCCCGGGCGTTGGCGGTCTCTGCGACGGTATGGCCCTGCCCGGCCAGCCAGTCGATCATCGTGCGCAGCTCGCCGACATCAGCGGTGTCGACGGCCACGGTAAGCGACCCTCGCGCGGTGATCACGGCGCTTTCCACGTCATCGTCGATGAAGCCGTCCCGCCAGATCCCGAGGGATTCGATACCCAGATCCAGCAGGTCATCCTCACCGGGCCACGCCTCGCTGTACGGCGCGAGCATCCCGCCCGCCACCCATGACGGGCCCTTGCGGCCGTCATCGTGAACGGTGACCCGCCAACCGCGACGGGCAGCTTCACGTGCCACGGAAAGCCCGATGACACCGCCGCCGATCACGGCCACCGAGCCTTGTTGAGACGACATCACAATCGGAGTCACTCCCTTCGCCGGCATGACCCGGATCAGGTCGGACGGTCAGGGCTGGATTCGTTGGCCCACTCTCAGCCCGCTCATCCCGGGGCTCCCGCGTTACTTACACCTACAACGCTAGCGTCTTCGACTATGCACCCGCGTTCGACCCGTCTTGAGTCCGCTCACCTCTATCTCTGCACCGATGCCCGTCGGGAGCGCGGCGATCTCGCCGAGTTCGTCGACGCCGCCCTCGCCGGTGGGGTCGACATCGTGCAGCTGCGCGACAAGGGCTCGGTGGGTGAGCAGCAGTTTGGACGCCTCGAGCCCAGCGAGGAGCTCGAGTGTCTGGCGATTCTCGGTGCCGCCGCGGCCCGTCACGGTGCACTGTTTGCGGTCAACGACCGCGCCGATATCGCCCGGGCAGCGGGGGCCGACATCCTGCACCTCGGCCAGGACGACCTGCCTCTTTCGGTCGCCCGGGAGATCGTCGGACCGGATGTGCTGATCGGCCGGTCAACCCATGACGCCGACCAGGCCGCGGTGGCCGCCGACGATGACGAGGTCGGCTACTTCTGTTGCGGACCGTGCTGGCCGACGCCCACGAAACCGGGCCGCACCGCGCCCGGGCTGGGTCTGCTGAAAGCAGCGGCCGATCTCGGGGCTTCTCGGCCCTGGTTCGCGATCGGCGGCATCGACGAGGCGCGGGTGCCCGAAGTGGTCGCCGCCGGAGCATCACGAATCGTCGTCGTCCGCGCGATCACCGCGGCAGCCGATCCCCGCGCGGCGGCAGCGTCGCTTCGCGAGCTGGTCCTTCACCGAGTGTGAAGCTGCGGCGGAATTTCAGCCGAATCGTCGCCGTAGCTTCACGCTCGGCGTGAGCGTCGGGGCCAGATCTGCGCGGGGGCGTCCGGATACTTCGCCTTCCAGCCCACCCATGGCACTTCGGTGGGCCCGATCGCGCTCTCGAGAATGGTCCACTTCGGCCCGGTCTTTCTGAGTAGGCCTTCATACCCCGTTGGGTTGGTGCCCTCTGTGTCCTGCAGCTGACCGTCGATGAGCGCCCAGTCGTCAGCACTCGTGAACCTCTTCACGTCGAGTTTGACGGGTTTACCTAGGTCAGCCTCGACGCGGGTGAGCGCGGTCGCCACCACCTCGTTGCGGTCACCCGGCCCACTCTCGGCTTTCTCTGAGCTGCAGGCGCCGATCAGAACGCTCGTGACCATCCCCAACGTCAGAAGAAATTCGATGCGCATAACCGCACGCTAGGGCAGTTGCCAGGCGAAACGCCCGGGCTCGAGCTCGACCGTGCCGTGCCCGGCGAAGCTATTCGATGTCCCCAGAAGCGTTTCGACAACCCGCAGCATCGGCCAGGCCGATTTGAACCCGGGATGCAACCGCATCCCCTCGATTTTTTCCTCGGGCACCCACCGCAGCTCGGTGCTCTCGTGATTGGGCTCCGTGGGCAACAACTCGGCGGCATCGGCAACGACCGTGGTGTACGTCCACTGCGCCTGACCATCAATGCGTTTCGTCACCACCGAAGAACGGATGGTCATCGCACCGGGCGCGATCCCCGCCTCTTCGGCCGCTTCCCGAAGCGCGGCCTGCTCGGCGGACTCATGGCTGTCCCGCGCACCCCCGGGCAATGCCCAGGTACCACCCTGATGGCTCCACCAGGCGCGATGCTGCAGCAGGACAGCGGGCTGGCCGCTCGCCAGTGGTGCGCGCAACAGCAAACCTGCCGCACCGAACCGTCCCCAGAATCGTGCACCCGTGTCAGCGACAACCCATCCGTCACCGTCGCCACGCACAGAGTCCACAGTAGAGCCACCAAAGGCTAAATATGCTCTTAGACTTTCCATTAAGGCCGGGGAGAGGAAGGTAAGAGGTGACTGTCGGGACGACGCGGTTAGCGCACCCGTCGACCGAGCCCGTCGGCGCGACCACACCGGTCGTGCCGGCTCATCCGTGGTGGTGGTTCCTCAAGTCCACACCCGGCAAGATTCTGATGCTCGGTATCGTCCTGGCCACCGCCGGCGTGCTGTCCGCGGTGGCCACTTCCGCGAGCGTGCAGAACCGGCAACTCGCCCTGAGCACGGTGCTCAATCACACCGAACCCTTGGCGTACTCGGCCGGACAGCTGTACAGCACCCTGTCGGTCGCCGATGCCGCCGCGACCACCGCGTTCATCGCGGGCACCGAACCGCAGGGTGTCCGCGAACGGTATGAGCAGGCGATCACCGATGCCTCGACCGCGCTTGTCGCCGCTTCCAGCGGTCTGACCGACAGACCGATGCAGGAGCTGCTGAGCCGGATCAACGCCGAGCTGTCGGTCTACACCGGATTGGTCGAGACCGCGCGCACCAACAACCGGGCGAGCAATCCCGTGGGCGCCTCGTATCTGAGTGAGGCGTCCGCACTGATGCAACACACGATCCTGCCCGACGCGCAGCGCCTCTACGAGGAAACGTCCAACCGCGTCGACCAGGAGACGAGCGCATCCACTCGGGTTCCCTTCCCGGTGATCGTCATCGTGCTGGGCACCATGATCGGCGGAGTCTTCGGCCATCGCTGGTTGTCCAAGAAGACCCGGCGCATGGTCAATCCCGGCATGCTGGCCGGTGGCGCGGCGCTACTGCTTATGGTGGTTTGGGTGGGTATCGCATTGGCCGTCTCCGCCTCGCTGGGCACCGACGCGCGCAATGGCGGCGCTCATTCACTGAAAACCATCACCCAACTGGTCATCTCGGCCCAGCAGGCCCGCGCCGATGAAACGCTTGCACTGATCCGTCGCGGCGACGAGAACGTCCGCAAGAAGTCGTACTACGACCGCATTGACGAGATGGAACACAAGATCGGCGAGTACCTGACGAATCCGGATGCCATCGCCCGAGCGGACCTGGAGCGGGCGCAGCAGCTGCTCACCAGGTGGCGACTGGCGGATGACCGCATCAACGCCTACATCGGCGTCGGCAACTACCAAGCCGCGACCCAGGTGGCTCTGGGCAGCAGTGAATCGGACTCGACGCCGGCCTTCGACAGTCTCGACGCGGCGCTACGCAACGGCGTGCAGGACAGCCGGCGTCAGCTCCGCTCGGGCGTCCTCAACGCCGAGCGCGCCTTGACCTTGTCCTCGGCGGGAGCATTGATCCTCTCGGTGGGCGGTGCGATCTGCGTGGGAGTCGGCCTGTGGCCGAGGCTGAGCGAGTACCGATGAGCGGCGAAGTGTCGCAGGGCACGGCACGCAGGCTCGCGGCGTTGGCGCTCATCGCCACCGTGCTGGCCGGATGCTCGACGCCCGAGAATTCCACCCCGCTGCCGCAACTCACCGTGCCGAGGCCGACCCCGGCCGAGATGACCGAACAGGAACCCAACCGGGCGCTCCTGGACAAGGTGGACACCTCATGTGACCCGACAGCGAGCCTGCGGCCCACCAATGACAGGGCCGCCAATGACGATGCGGTCGCGGCGATCCGCAAGCGTGGCCGGCTCATCGTCGGGCTGGACATTGGAAGTAACCTCTTCAGCTTCCGCGACCCGATCACCGGTGAGCTGACCGGATTCGACGTCGATATCGCCGGAGAGATCTCCCGCGATATCTTCGGTACCCCCGAGCGCGTGGAGTACCGGATCCTGTCCTCGGCGGATCGCGTCGCCGCCCTGAAGAACTCGACCGTCGACATCGTTGTGAAGACCATGACCATCACCTGCGCACGGCGCAAGGAGGTCAACTTCTCGACGGTCTACCTGATGACGTACCAGCGGATTCTGACCTCACGCGATTCGGGTATCACCAACGCACAGGACCTCTCCGGCAGACGTGTGTGCGCCGCGCGCGGCACCACCTCCCTGAACCGGCTCTCGCAGATCACGCCGCCCCCGGTCATCATGTCGGTGGTGACGTGGGCGGATTGCCTTGTGGCACTACAGCAGCGGCAAGTCGATGCGGTGAGCACGGACGACTCGATCCTCGCCGGCCTGATGTCCCAAGACCCCTATCTACACATCATCGGGCCCAACATGAGCGATGAGCCGTATGGGATCGGCATCAGGCTCGAGAACACCGATCTAGTCCGGTTCGTCAATCGCACCCTTGAGCGCATTCGGCGCGACGGAACATGGAATGCCCTGTACCGCAAGTGGTTGAGCGTGCTCGGGCCCGCACCCGCACCGCCGAGCGCAAGGTACCGGGACTGATGAGTGAAGATCCCGATGGCCAGGAAGACGAACCGGCCAACAACGCACCCGAGGACGAGGGCCCCGGCACACGGCCCGCATCCCTCGCGGACCTAGACGCCGACTCCGCCTCCACGATGCGGCCCATAGCCACTCAGGCCGTGTTCCGCGCACCGGACTCCACTCAGCCCACGACACAACCCACCACCCAGCCCGAGGCCCGCGCCACCACCACCCGGGTTCGGCTCTCCCCCACCCGCCGGCTCGGTGGCGGACTGGTCGAGATCCCCCGCGTTCCGGAAATCGATCCGCTGGCCGCCTTGATGACCAACCCCGTTGTCGAGGAATCCAAACGGTTCTGCTGGAACTGCGGTAAGCCGGTGGGGCGCTCAACCGACAGCAGCCCCGCACAGAGCGACGGCACCTGCCCCGCCTGCGGCTCCACCTTCTCCTTTCTGCCACAACTGAATCCGGGCGACGTAATCGCCGGACAGTACGCCATCAAGGGCTGTATCGCCCACGGCGGTTTGGGATGGATCTACCTCGCGGTGGATCGCAACGTGAACGACCGGCCGGTGGTGCTCAAGGGCCTGGTGCACTCCGGCGACGCCGAGGCACAGAACATCGCGATGGCCGAGCGACGCTTCCTCGCCGAGGTGGCGCATCCCTCGATCGTGAAGATCTTCAACTTCGTCGAGCACCCGGACCAGGATGGGAACCCGGTCGGGTACATCGTGATGGAGTACGTCGGCGGCACCTCGCTCAAGCAGCCCAAGGGCAGCACCCTTCCTGTCGCACAGGCCATCGCCTACATGCTGGAAATCCTTCCCGCACTGGGATTCCTGCATTCGGTCGGACTCACCTACAACGATCTCAAGCCCGAGAACATCATGATCACCGAGGAGCAACTCAAACTCATCGACCTGGGTGCGGTGGCCTCGCTGAACGCCTACGGCAACCTGTATGGAACTCCCGGCTATCAGGCACCCGAGATCTCCAAGACCGGCCCCACAGTCGCTTCGGACATCTACACGGTGGGGCGGACCCTCGCCGTGCTGACCCTGAGGATGCCCACCCGCAAGGGCCGATACAAGGACGGCTTGCCGGGCGAAGACCCGGTGCTCACCAAATACGACTCCTACCACCGGCTCTTACGCCGGGCCATCGATCCCGATCCCGCCGCGCGATTCGGCAGTGCCGAGGAGATGGTCACCCAGCTGGTGGGGGTGCTTCGCGAGGTAGTGGCACTGGACTCGGGCACCCCACGGCCGGGTATGTCCACACTGTTCAGCCCGTCTCGGTCGACGTTCGGGGTTGACCTGCTGGTGGCGCACACCGACGTGTACGTCGATGGGCTGGCCCATCCGCCCAGCCTTACGGCGCCGGATATCGTGACGGCCCTTCAGGTTCCACTTCTGGATCCCACCGATGTGGGCGCCGCGATCCTGCAGGCAACCGTGCTGAGTCAGCCTATCCAGACCCTCGAATCACTGAAGGCCGCGCGCCTGGGCCGGATCGACGCCGACGGTGTGGATCTGACCGAATCGATGGAGCTCCCACTGATGGAGGCCCGCGCGCTTCTCGATCTGGGCGATGTCGCCAAGGCCAACAGCAAGCTCGATCAGCTCGAAGACCGGGTGGGCACACCGTGGCGGCTGACCTGGTATCGCGGCATGGCGGCACTTCTCAACGGCGACTACGACCAGGCCACCAAGCATTTCACCGCCGTCCTGGACTACCTGCCGGGTGAGATAGCCCCCAAGATGGCACTGGCCGCGACCGCCGAACTTGCCAGTGACGAGAAGAATCTCGACTTCTACCGCACCGTGTGGTCCACCGACAACAGCGTCATCTCCGCGGGCTACGGACTGGCCCGGACCCTGGCCGCACGCGGGGAACGGGCAGAGGCGGTACGCATGCTCGACAACGTGCCCCCCACCTCGCGCCATTTCACCACCGCGCGCCTCACCAGTGCTGTCACGCTGTTGTCCGGCCGCACCCTCTCGGAGGTCACCGAGGACGATATCCGCGAGGCGGCCCGCAGGGTCGAGGCGTTACCCGAGACCGAGCCGCGCGTGCTGCAGATCAGGGCGCTGGTGCTCGGGACTGCACTGGACTGGATCAAGACCAATCATTCGACGGGACACCACATCCTGGGTGTTCCGTTCACCAAACGCGGCCTGCGCCAGGGTGTCGAGAGAAGCCTGCGGGCACTGGCACGCCGGGCCACCGAACGAGCCCACCGTTACGCGCTGGTCGACTTGGCCAACTCCACGCGCCCGACCTCACTGCTCTAGAGCCGCCCCACCGCCGCCCTGGCGATGGCCAGTTCCTCATTGGTGGGCACCACCAGCACCGTCACCCGTGAAACATCGGTGGATATTCGGCGAATCTCACTAGATTGCACCAGATTCCGCTCGGAATCAAGCTCTATACCGAGCACTTCCAGCCCGGCCATCGCGTCGGCTCGCAGCACCGCGTCGTTCTCCCCCACCCCGGCGGTAAACGAGATGATGTCGGCGCCACCCAATGTCGCGAGGTAGGCACCGATGTACTTGCGGAGCCGATGCACGTACACGTTGTAGGCGAGCTGCGCCGCGGCGTCCCCGGCCTCGATCAGCCGATGAATCTCGCGAAAATCGTTGGCGCCGCACAGCCCGAGCATGCCCGAGCGACGGTTGAACACCGTGTCGATCTCGTCGATGCTCATGCCATGGCGGGCCAGATGGAACACGATGCCGGCATCGATATCACCGGTGCGGGTACCCATGACGAGACCCTCCAGCGGAGTGAGCCCCATCGAGGTTTCCACGGCGCTGCCACCACGAATCGCCGATGCCGACGCCCCGTTGCCCAGATGCAGCACAATCTGGTTGATCTCCGCATACCCCCGCCCCAAGAAACCGGCCGCCTGCTGAGACACATACTGATGCGAGGTACCGTGGAATCCATAGCGCCGCACGCCATACCGTTCGGCGACTTCACGATCGAGCGCGTAAATCGCTGCCGCGGGCGGCAGGCTGTAAAAGAACGCGGTGTCGAACACCGCCACCTGCGGCACGTCGGGGAGCAGGCGCCGAGCGACCTCGATGCCCTGCACACCGGCCGGATTGTGCAACGGCGCCAGTGAGGACAGCTCGGCGATCTGCGCGACCACCGCATCGTCGAGCACCGTTGGCTCATGGAACTTTTGCCCGCCGTGCACCACGCGATGGCCGACCACTTCCACGTCGTCGGTATCGATGGAGTCGAACACCAGCCGCAGCGCCTCTTCGTGATTACGAATCGGCTCCTCGCCGATGCGCTCCACCAGCCCGTGGGCGTCGACCCGGCCCGAATCCGGTTCGATGAGCTGATATTTCACCGAGGACGAGCCACAGTTCAGAACGAGTACTGCGCTCATCGGGTCAGGTCCTGTGCCTGGATCGCGGTGATGGCCACGGTGTTGACGATGTCCTCCACCAACGCCCCGCGGGACAGGTCGTTTATGGGCTTGCGCAACCCCTGCAGGACCGGCCCGATGGCGATGGCACCGGCACTGCGCTGCACGGCCTTGTAGGTGTTGTTCCCGGTGTTGAGGTCCGGGAAGATCAGCACCGTCGCACGTCCGGCGACCGGGGAGTCGGGCATCTTGGTGGCCGCCACCGAGGGCTCCACTGCCGCGTCGTATTGGATGGGACCCTCCACCAACAACTCCGGTTGCCTGGCGCGCACCAGTGCGGTGGCAATGCGCACCTTTTCGACCTCGGCACCGCTGCCGGAGTTTCCCGTCGAGTAGGACAGCATCGCAACGCGCGGGTCGATACCAAACTGTGCGGCGGTCCGCGCCGAGGAGATGGCGATATCGGCCAGCTGCTCGGAGGTCGGGTCGGGCACGATGGCGCAGTCGCCGTAGGCGAGGACGCGGTCGGCCAGGCACATCAAGAAGATGCTGGACACTGTAGAAACATCCGGGTTGGTCTTGATGATCTCGAAGGCCGGTCGGACGGTATGCGCGGTGGTGTGCGCCGCACCCGAAACCATGCCATCGACGATGTCGTTGTAGACCAGCATGGTGCCGAAATATGAGACGTTGCGCATGATCTCGCGCGCCCGATCGGCCGTCATGCCCTTGTGCTTGCGCAGCTCGAAATACTGGCCCGCGAACTGCTCGGCGAGCTCGCTCGTCTTCGGGCTGAGGACCTGGGCATTCGAGATATCGACACCGAGTTCGGCAGCGCGGGAACGAATCTCGGCTTCTTCGCCCAGGATTGTCAGATCCGCCACCTGACGTTGTAGCAGCCGTCCGGCCGCCTTGAGAATCCTGTCGTCATCGCCCTCGGGCAGCACGATGCGCTTGCGGTTATCTCGCGCCCGGTCCAGCAGTTGATATTCGAACATCTGCGGCGTGGTGACGGACGGTATCGGGATGGCAAGCTGCGCGATGAGATCCGCACCGTCGACATACCTGTCCATCAGCGCGAGCGCGGTGTCGATCTTGCGGGCGGAGGCAACGGTCACCCGGCCACGGGCATGCGCCGCTGCACTCGCGGTCTCGAACGTCCCCGAATCCGTCGCGATGATCGGCAGCCTCAGCCCGATCCCGTCCACCAGGTCGGCGATCCGCGGATGCAGCTTGAGCCCGCCGTTCAAAATGATGGCGGACAGTGACGGAAATCCTTCGGCCACATGAGCACTCGCCACCGCCACCAGCACATCGGAACGGTCCGCGGGGAAGATGACGGCCTGACCCTCCTGCAGTCGTTCCAGGCAATGTTCGGCCGTCATACCCGCGACCATGAAGCTGGTGGCCTCACGCGACATCAGCGCCTCGTCACCGCTGACCAACGAGCCGTTGACCGCCGTCATGAGTTCTTCAACCGAGGGCGAGAACAGCAGCGGCACCTCGGGCAGCACCCAGGCGGGCTTGTCGAACCGCGACAACGCCTGGCGCACCTCGTCCAGCTGATCGGAGTCGCACCGGTTGGCGACGATGGCCGCGGTGTGCGCACGCTGAACCTTGAGCTCTCCGAGGCAGACCTCGGCAAGAGCAGCCACCTCCTCGGGAGTCCGATCGAATCCCTTGATGATCAACAGAACCGGGGCGCCGAGATTGACGGCGATGCGTGCGTTGGTGCTCAGCTCGCTGGGGCTGGCGACATCCGTGTAGTCGCTACCGACAATCACCACGGCATCGCAGCGCTCCGCCACCGAGTGGTATCTGTCGACGATCGCGGCGATCGCCGCGTCCGGATCCTGGTGCACGTCGTGGTACGAGACGCCGAGACAATCCTCATAGGCGATGTCGGCGGTGCTCTGCTCCAGCAGCAGTTCCAGGATGTAGTCCACACTTTCCCCGGACCGCGCGATGGGGCGGAAGACGCCCACGCGCGCCACCGTTGCGGCCAGCCGATGCATCACGCCCAGTGCGACGGTGGACTTTCCGGTGTCTCCTTCGGGCGAGGCAATGTAGATACTCGATGCCTTCGGCTCAGTCATGCACGCCTTCCTACGCGAGTGAATCGCAGTGTCAGAATCCTGAACGGACGCACTGTCAGTTGAATATCGCTCACCCAGAGTTTGATCGCATCCGGGTACTCGATCGGCCGCTCAAGAAGATCGGTGACGGCTACCCCGTCGTGGCTGAAATTCGCATGGACGGTCACGTCAGCCCGCCCGCCGCGCGACTCGTACAACCGCACGATGACATCGCCCGAGCCGTCCAGCGCCAGCTTCACCGATTCCACCACCACGGCCGGGTTATCCAGGCTGACAAGCGGTTCGATGTTCTCTACCGCGCTGTCGACGACCCTCGGGTCAAGGTTGCGCCGATATCCCTCTTCGACCGCGTCGCCGATCAACGCGCCCGGCCGCACCGAGAACTTCAGCCGATGACGTCCTTGGTCGCAGTCCGGATCCGGGAAGAGCGGGGCGCGCAGCAGCGACATCCGCACAAGGGTGGTGGATCCGCGTCGGCTGATGTCGTACCCGTAGGTGGAATCGTTGGCCACCGCCACCCCGTAGCCGGATTCGCCCACATGTACCCAGCGGTGCGCGCATATCTCGAACTTGGCTTCGTCCCATGAGGTGTTGGCGTGCGTGGGCCGATATACATGGCCGAACTGAGTTTCCGATGCCGACCGGTCGGCCTGCACATCGAAGGGGAAGGCCAGCTTGAGCAACTTTTCGGTTTCGTGCCAGTCGATGTCGATGTCGATGTCCAGTGCGGGCGACCCTGCCCGCAGTGTTATCCGTTGCACCACATACGAATTACCGAATGTCCGCTCGATGACCAGCACGCCGTCCACGACGGCGACCGAGTCCGCCGACGTGAGATTGGTGACGGTGTTCCGGTAGAAGCCGTCGATATCCCAGGCGTCCCATTGGTTCGGCGTATCGCGGTGCAACTGCAGCAGATTCCCGGGGGCGGCCATGGCCTCGCGGCCGGTGGCAGCGTCGACGAGCGAGACCAACAGCCCGTCGGCGTCGAAGGTAGCGGCGAGAATCCCGTTGTCCAGCAGGAATCCTCCCCCGGTTTTCGCGGGAGTGACCGGCCGCGGCTCGGCAGCGGCGGCAGCGCCCAGTGCGGGTACCCCGTCGCGATCGTGCGGCGCGGCATTGAAGATCAGCCTGTGGTTACCCTTACCCGCCAAGGCCCGCGTCGCCGATCCGATGATGGTTTCGAGTCTTTTCGCGATGGCCGCATAGTTCCGCTCGGCGTCGCGGTGAACCCAGGCTATGGAGCTGCCGGGCAGGATGTCGTGGAACTGCTGCAGCAGCACCAGCTTCCATATCTCGTCCAGCTCGACGTATGGGTACTCACAGCCGGTGCGCACCGTGGCCGTGGCCGCCCACAGCTCAGCCTCACGCAACAAGTGCTCGCTGCGACGGTTGCCCTGCTTCGTGTTCGCCTGCGAGGTGTAGGTGCCGCGGTGCAGCTCCAAATAGAGTTCACCGGACCAGCGCGGTGGGTTGACGTACTCGGCTTGAGCGGCGGCGAAGAACTCTGCCGGGGCACCCAGGGACACCGTCGGGGAACCTTCCAGGGAACGCTTTCGCGTGGCATAGGCCAGCATTTCACGCGTGGGGCCGCCGCCACCGTCGCCGAAGCCGAAGGGCACCAGCGACATGGTGCCCGCACCGGAGTCGCGATAGTTGCGCTGGGCATGGGCGAGGTCGCCGCCACCGAGGTCGGAGTTGTAAGTGTCGACGGGCGGGAAATGCGTGAACACGCCGGTGCCGTCGATCCCCTCCCAGATGAAGGTGTGATGCGGCATCCGGTTCACCGAGTTCCAGGAAATCTTCTGTGTCAGAAAGTATTCCGAACCTGATGCGGCAACGATCTGGGGCATGGCCGCGGAGTAGCCAAACGAATCGGGCAGCCACACCTCCGGGGTATCGATCCCGAACTCGTCGAGAAAGAACTGCTTGCCCGCCACGAACTGGCGTGCCATCGCCTCCGCCCCGGGCATGTTCGTGTCGGCCTCCACCCACATGCCGCCCACCGGAATGAACTGTCCCGCAGCGACCTTCTCCTTGATACGGGCGAACAGCGTGGGATAGGTGTCCTTGATCCACGCGTACTGCTGCGCCGAGGAGCAGGCGAAACGGAAATCGGGATGCCGGTCCATCAGATCGACCATGTTCGAGAAGGTCCGCGCGCACTTGCGGACCGTCTCACGCACCGGCCACAACCAGGCGGAGTCGATATGGGCGTGCCCGACAGCGGTAATCCGGTGGGCGCTGGCGTACGCGGGGCGCGCCAGCACCTCGGCAAGTTCGGCACGTCCGGCGGCCGCGGTGCCCGCGAGATTATCGGGATTCACCGTGTCCAGCGCACGTTCCAGGGCGCGCAGGATCTCGTGTCGGCGCGGCAGATCCTCGGGGAGCGTATGCATCAGCCCGTCAAGGGTGGCGATGTCCTGCTGCAGCCCCCACAGGTTCAGGTCGCGCAGCGCGAGATCGATACCACCCAACCGATACAGCGCCTCGTCGCCGGAGGTGGCCTTGTCCCCCAACGGCATAGGTGACCAGAAGTGCTTACCGATGTCCGGGTTGGCGGCGGCCTCGATGTAGAAGTCCACCGGGGCATCCGGATCGTCGATGGGCACGAACGCGTTGCGCGGCGCGATGCCCTTCACCACGGTGCCGTCGGGCCGGTACACCAGCCCCTCGGCGTTGAAACCCGGTCCTCCGGTGAAGCCGAGTTCCACCCTCATCTCCGGGGCACCCTCGGAGCGACCGCGCCACTGCTGCGGAACGGTTCCCGTCACGTGCAGCCACATCGTCGACCACGGTGGTCCCCAGGGCGTCCCGGGAGTGATCTCGGTGAAGTCCTGCGCCACCGCCTCGGCGAACGGCACGGGCTCCCCGGGCACGGTCCACGCCGTCAGCGTCAGCGGTGCCGAATCTACATAGACGGCACTGTTCAGGCGCTTGTCGACAAAACGCCGGATGCGGTCCTCAACGATTCGCCGGTCGTCATGCATGAACTGACCCTATCGGCTAACTATTTCGCTCTAGGCACTCTCGCCCAGACGGACCGTCACCGTCACGCGGCCACTGTCGTCTTTTCGTGCGATTCCGTAACCGGGCACATCAACTCCGTTGAGCCGGAGCTGCAGCGGCCTGCCCTCCCCGAGGAAGTTGCGCCACCATCTCTTGCTTTCGGGGATGCCGACCCAGATCACGATGTCGTCTCCCGAGCGCCAGTAGTTCACGGGCGTGCTGACGATCTGCCCGGATCGGCGGCCGGTGTAGGTGACAACGGTGAAGTACCGGCCCGCCAGGCTGCGCAGCCCCGGCACGTTCAGAGCTATCACCGGCACGGTGTTGACCGCGTCGACAAAGCGTCGAAGTAGGGAACTCATCAGTGCCTAACGGTCTTCGCGCGAGCGCTCATCCCAGCTTCCGCAACCGGGGTTCGAGGTCGTTTTTGAACAGTTCCAGGAACCGCTTCTGGTCGTGACCGGGCGCGTGGAACACCAGGTGGTTCAGGCCCCAGCCCACGTAGTCGGCGACCTTGGCGACCGCCTCATCCGGGTCGGAGGCGACGATCCAGCGCTTGGCGACCTGCTCGATGGGCAGCTCGTCGGCGGCACGTTCCATCTCGATGGGGTCGTGGATGCTGTGCTTCTGCTCGGGAGTCAGCGACAGCGGCGCCCAGAAGCGGGTGTTCTCCAGTGCCTTCTCCGGATCCGGGTCGTAGGAGATCTTGATCTCGATCATCCGGTCGATGTCGTCGAAAGATCTCGACGCAGCCTCCGCGCCTTCGTGGACGGCGGGGATGAGCTTGTCCTTGTACAACTCCTCGCCCTTGCCGGAGGTACAGATGAATCCGTCACCGGCGCGTCCCGCGTACTTGGCCACGACGGCGCCACCGGCGGCGATGTAGACGGGGATGCCGCCGGAGGGCACGTCGTAGATGGCAGCACCCTTGGTGCGGTAGTACTCGCCCTCAAAATCAACACGCTCACCCGTCCACAGCTCGCGCATGAGCCGGACGGACTCGCGCAGCCGCGCGAAGCGCTCCTTGAACTCCGGCCACTCACCGATGAACCCAGTGGCGATCTCATTGAGCGCCTCACCGGTACCGACACCCAAGAAGATGCGGCCCGGGTACAGGCAGCCCATGGTGGCGAAGGCCTGCGCGGTGACGGCCGGGTTGTACCGGAATGTCGGGGTCAGCACCGAGGTACCGAGCTGCAGGCGCTGGGTGCGCTCGCCCACGGCGGTCATCCAGGCCAGCGAGAACGGAGCATGACCACCGTTGTATCGCCACGGCTGGAAATGATCGCTCACGGTGGCACTGTCAAAACCGTGCGACTCGGTAGCGACCGCCAACTCAACGAGCTCACGCGGCGCGAACTGCTCCGCCGACGCCTTATATCCCAGCTTCAGTTCCCGTGCCATCCGCGCGCTCCTCGCCTCAAGGGTGCTTACCGCTCTTCGCGCAAGCGGCTCATCGCAAGTTCTCCAACCACCCTAACCAAGGACTCATTACTCTCTATTTCATGGTCGAGATCACCCAGGTCAGCGACGCCGTGCACGTAGTCAACGGGGAGGCGGTCAACTGGGTGATCGCATCGGACAGCTCGGGAGTCACACTCTTCGATTCGGGCTATCCGGGAGATCGTGACGACGTACTGAAATCGATTGCGGCGCTGGGGCACAAACCTCAAGACGTGCGGGCGGTGGTACTCACGCACGGACATATCGACCACATGGGGACGGCGATCTGGTGGGCCGCCGAACATGGCGTCCCGGTGTATGCCCACAACGCCGAGTTGGGCAATGTGCGGCGCGACTACGTGGATCAGGCCGAATCTTTGAGGGTGGTGCTGAATCTGTGGCGGCCCGGATGGCTGCCGTGGGTTATCCACGCGATGCGTCTCGGAGCCGGGGTCCGTGACGGCATTCCGACGGCGGCTCCGATCGGTCCCGAGCTCGCCGATCTGCCGGGCGCGCCCGTGCCCATCCCGACACCCGGGCATTCCGGCGGTCACTGCTCGTACCTGGTCGCCGGCCACGTACTGGTGGTCGGGGACGCCATCATCACCGGGCACCCGATCGCGACCCGTTCGGGACCTCAGCTGCTGCCCACACCATTCACCAGAGACATGGAGCAGGCGCGCCGCAGCGCCGAAGCGCTTGCCGACGTAGATGCCGATGTGCTGGCTCCCGGGCACGGTCCGGCATGGACGGGGTCACTGCGCGACGCGGTCGAGATCGCCCTCCGCCAGTGAGGTGACGGCGTCGAGCCCGAGATGCTCGCGCAGGGTCTCACCTTCGTACTCGGTGCGGAAGGCGCCGCGCTCCTGCAGCAGCGGCACCACGGTGTCTACGAAGTCATCGAGCCCGGCGGGTGTCAGATGCGGGACAAGGATGAAGCCATCGCAGGCATCGGCCTGGATGTAGCGGTCCACCTCCGCCGCCACCTGTGACGGGGTGCCGATGAACTGCTGGCGCGAGGTGACCTCCTTGATCAGCTCGCGGATCGACAGGCTCTTGGCCTCCGCGAGCTCCCGGTACTTCGCGGCAATCTCCCGCGGATCGCCGTGGCGTGCCTTGCCACGGGTGATCGACTCGTCCCCGGTCGGCTCCACGTCCGGCAACGGCCCGTCCGGGTCGTATCCGGAGAGATCACGACCCCAGACCTGTTCGAGATAGGCCAGGGCGGTCTGCGGGCCCACCTGCTGGTCCCTGATGTACGCCGCCTTCTCGATCGCCTCCTGTTCGGTATCACCGAGGACGTACGTGACGCCCGGAAAGACCTTGAGTTGATCCGGGTTTCGACCGTGCGCGACGGCACGGGCCTTGACGTCGGCGTAATACTTCTGCCCCGCGGGAATCGAGGAGTGGATGGTGAACAGCGCGTCGGCATGCTTGGCGCCGAAGTCACGCCCGTCCGCGGAATCCCCTGCCTGCAGCAGCACCGGATGCCCTTGCGGAGATGTCGGTGCGGTCGCCACACCGCGGACGGTGAACTGCGGGCCCTTGTGGTTTACCGGGTGGATGTCGTTGTCCCAGCTGTCCCAGAATTCGCGGGCCACCGTGATGAATTCCTCAGCCCGGTGGTACCTGTCGGCGTGGTCCAGGAAACCGCCGCGCCGGAAGTTCTCACCGGTGAATGCATCGGACGAGGTGACCATGTTCCAGCCCGCACGCCCGTCCGTCAGATGATCGAGAGAGGCGAACTGCCTTGCCACATTGAAGGGTTCGTTGAAGGTGGTGTTGATGGTCCCCACCAGTCCGAGCCGCTCGGTGACGGCGCCCAGCGCGGACAGCACCGTGAAGGTATCGGGCCGACCGACCACATCGAGGTCATGGATCCGGCCCCGATGCTCACGCAATCGCAGGCCCTCGGCGAGAAAGAAGAAGTCGAACAGTCCACGCTCGGCGGTGCACGCCACATGCACGAAGGAAGCGAAATCGATCTGACTCCCCGACGCGGGATCCGACCATACCGTGGTGTTGTTAACCCCCGGAAAATGCGCGGCGAGGTGAATCGACTTGCGGTGTATGCCTTCCCGGACTTGGGTGTCCGTCATCAGATCAGCCCCCATTCCTTGGCGATGAGTTCGTAGGACCTGCGCCGGTCCTCGTGCCGGTGGGTGATGGAGGTGATGACGAGCTCGTCGGCACCGGTCACCCTGGCCAGCGTGTCCAGCCGCTCGGCGACCTGACCGGCATCGCCGACGAATTGAGTGACGATGCGATCCTCCGAATGACGGCGTTCCTCCTCGGTAAGTGGTTGTGCACCATCGGGATTGGGGTACGGAATGGCTCCATACCCCGACCGGATCGAGTGCACCCAGCGGCCAAACGTACTGGTGAGGTGGGCGGCGGTGTGCTCGTCCTCGGCGGCCACGGCATCAGCCGAGACGATGACATACGGCTCGGCCAGCGCTTTCGACGGCCGGAACGCCTCGCGGTACGCCTCGACCGCCTCCAGGGTGGACCAGGGGGTGACATGGTAATTCGCCACGAACGGTAGACCACGCCGCGCCGCCACCAGAGCCGATTCGCCCTTGCTGGAGCCGAAGAGCCATAGCGGAAGATCGGCGCCCTCACCCGGACGGATATGCAGCGCAACACCTTCCGGGCTGACATAGGTGCCGTCGAGGAATGCCTGAATATCGGACACCTGCTGGTCGAAGTCGGCGAGCTGCGCGCCCGGCTGCTGGAGGGCGGCAACGGTGGCCCGCAGCTTTGGGTTGTCTTTGATGCCGAACTCTGTCGGCGCCTGCGGGATGAACAACCCGTCTACCTCATGTGCCGGCGCCGGTTCGGGCTTCTGCTCGTTTCCGGCGAGGCGGTCCCTGATGCGATGACCCGTGCGCCCGAGCCCAAGATCGATGCGCCCCGGGTAGAGCGCATCGAGGATGCCGAAGCTCTCCACGACTGCGGCGGCCGTAGTCGAGGCCACCTGAACGGCACCGGCACCCACCCGGATCCGTCGGGTGGCGGCGGCGATATGGGCGATGACCAGAGCGGGAACAGTGCTCGCCACCGCGACGAAATGATGCTCGGCGAGCCAGTATCGCCGGTATCCCCATTGCTCTGCGTGCTGGGCCAGGTCGATCGAGTTGCGTAATGCCGCCGTGGCGTCCGATCCTTCGCTGACCGGAGACAAGTCCAGAACCGAGAGTGGGACGTTCATGCCGACTTCCTTGCGTAGCGGTTGGTGGCGGTGGGCAGGCCGAGCCGGTCGCGCAGCGTTCCGTTTTCATACTCGGCGCGGAACCCGTGATGGGCCTGAAGAAGGGGCACGAGTTCGTCAACTATGACCGGGACGTCCAGCGCATTGACCGCGGGACGCAGGCGTACACCGTCGATGCCCCATTCGTGCCATTGGGCGATGAGTTCGGCCAGCTCGGGGGCTCGGCCTGTGAAAATGGCTGCATCCGAATGGAACTCATCCTCACGGCCGAATGAGACCACGAGATCCGCCAACACCTTGATGACGCGATGACCTGCCGTGTTGTGCAAGCGGGCGGGGATCTCGGCGGCGGAGGCCCCGTCGTGCGGGGTGACGAAGACGACGTCGGCGTTCTTGGCGGCGAAGGCCTGCCCGGGGCGGCTGCGCGCCAATGCCGCAATCACGGATTGCCCCTGCGGGGACCTGGGCGTGATGGAGGGCCCCTTCACCGAGAAGAACCGGCCCTCGAATTCGATGTAGTGCAGCTTGTCCCTGTCGATGAAGCGCCCCGCCGCCACGTCTCTGATCTCGGCGTCGTCCTCCCAGCTGTCCCATAACCGTCGAACCACCTCCACGGAGTCCGCGGCCTCCTCCAGCAGGTCTTGCAGTGGCAGCACCTTGGTGCGGCCGAACGCGTCCGCCTCGTCCCCGGTATCGGCGATGGTCACCTGCCACCCAGCCCGGCCACCGGACACGATATCCAGGGTGGCAATCGATTTGGAGATGTGAAACGGCTCGTTGTGCGTGGCCGGTGCGGTGGGGATGAGTCCGATATGCGTTGTCGTCGGGGCCACGCGCGCGGCGGTCAGTATCGCGTCGAGACGGCCGCCGGAAGTACGCGCGAACGAGTCCTCGAATGTCACGAAATCCAGGAGCCCGCGCTCGGCGAGCTGCACCTGCCGGGTCCAATACTTGCCGGTCAGGGGATTGCCGGCATGCTTATCCGCGTCCGGATGCCAACCGTGTCCGTCCAGAGCCAGCCCAAGCAGTGTCGTCACGCCCGTTTCAACGGCTACGGCCGGCACAATGACGGCGTTAATCTCAGCCTGAGGAAAAGGGCCCCGGCGTTGCCTGCTTCGCAGGGGCCCTACTCGCCGAACTCCTCCTCGACGCGGGGCCGATAGTAGCTCCACGGCTGAAACCGTTCCGGACGCTGCGAGACCATCTCCGACAACAGGTCCAGCTGGTAACGCGCCTTGTCCGCATGCGGATCATTGTCGATCGTGTCCAGTGTCACCTTGATATCGGCGATCGCCTTGCGAATCTGCCTGGGCAGTTTCATATCCGGATCCACTATGCCTCCCAATGGCGCTGGTATGTCTGGACCAGCCAGTTGTCGATGACCACCTGATCCGGCTGTTCAGGTAGATCCGCGGTCGCCGTCAGAGACTCCAAACGTGCCGTCACCTCGTCGAGCCAACCCAGCGCATCGGGCAGCGTGTACTTACCCTGACGCACGTCGACCAACTGGCCTCGGTACGGCTGTGGCATGGGCAGAGTGATCCTGCCGTGCTCCATCAGCTCGATTCCCTGAATGCCGAGACGTAATGCGTGATAAGCGAATTTGGTATCGAACCCGTACCGCTCGATCAACTCGGGCCGATTGGTGCGACGCGAGAGGTCACCAGTCAGCCGCCTACGTTGGGAGTTCAGGTAACCCAGAAACTTGCGGCCCGCCAAGCGCGACAGGAACCGTTCGGGGTGCCGTTGGACGTCTTGTCCCACGTCGGTGCTGACCGTGAGCTCCTGATCGGGGATGAAGAGCAGCAGCAACACGGTCGGGTTACCCGCGGCCGCGAGCCTCGCCCATTTGCGCAGTGAGTACACGACCAGGTCCAGGTCACCCGGTCCTGATCTGACACCCTCGGGTTGCGTCCGGAAGATGTACTGCTCGAATCGACGCAGACCGATCACGCATTCCGGGGGTTCGATGCACACGCCCATCTCGTCGCGATCATCGTCGCCCGTGGTGACGCCGTGCAGCCCAGAGCCCACCTGTCCGCGCAGGACGGTGTTCGCGTCGGCAATGAGCCTGTGTGCATCACTGGAGTGGATCATGCAGGGAATTTCATCAGGGGCTATTGGTATTGGCAACCGAAATTCGTCCTTGACCCAAGCGAGTGAAGTCACTAAACTCGAACATATGTTCGATACGGGAAGGCGGCCTCCCTCTCGTGACGAGGCCGACCTCATGATGGCCTCGCAGGCCGCCGAGGAGGACGCCGCGCGCGCGGCGTTCATCGACCCCATCGAACGATGGCTGGCCAACGAAGCAGCACGGGCAGATTGGGAGTCCGGCAAGGAGTCCCGGTGGCGCCTCGAACGCGACGAACTGTTCCGGCGGATCGACGCCGGCGAAGGAGTCTGCCCGCCCGATGCCGGGGTGGACCCCGTTTTTGCACCGGATACAGATCCGGACACTCTGGTGGCAGGGCTGCTCGCTCAGATGCACGATCGGGCCTATATCGAGAATCGCGCTGCGGCACAACGGGTTCTCTTGGCCCTACGGGTTCTCGAAGAGCGCATGTGCCAATCGCTGGCCGAGTACGGCGAAGAGCTGACGGGCGTCAGGCTGGCGCGCGCTGAGATTGGGCTGGCGCTGGGGCTATCACGGTCGGCCACCTCCACGCTGATCACCTGCGCCGAGCAGATCGGTCGAAGAATGTCACTGGTGGAGAAGCCGTTTCTCAATGGTGAACTGTCCTATGGCAATGCGTGCGTGCTCAGCTCGGTGCTGGCGGCCGCCTCACAAGAGACCATTGACGCAATCAGCGCCGAAGTGGTTGAGCTGGCGAAGACGCTTCCGCCGCAACGCCTCCGGTCTGCAATCTGGCGCCGGTGGATCCGATACAACGCCGATGAGGCGGCCCGCGCTCGCGAACAGGCGTCGGGCAATCGTTATGTCCGGGTGCAGCCCAATCCGGACGGCATGGCCTTCCTGACCGCACATCTCACGCTGTTGGAGGCTAGGACGGCCGAGCGGCGAATCGAAGACGTGGCGTCCACTGTGTGCCGGCATGATCCGCGGACGCGCGGGCAGCGTATGGCTGATGCGTTCATGTCGGTTCTCGCAGGCGGGCACCACATCTCGTGCCAGTGCGGCATGAGCGATTGCCCTTACCAGGGCATCAAGGCACCACCTCAGCATCTGCATCTCGCCCAAGTGGTGGTGGACCTGGAGACGCTGCTGGGGTTGACCAACAATCCCGCGCGGCTCGGTGACGGCTCAGTCATCGATCCGAAACTGGCGCGCAAGATCACCGAAAATGCGCACTGGCAGGCGATTTTCACCGAACTGCGAAAGATGGTGCCGACCGTAGTGGGACGTTCCACGGTCAAGCGCACACCACTGCCGACACCGGTCATCGACGGGCCACCATGCAAAGTTGCTCCGCCGGAGCCCGGGTCCGCCATGCCCGCGCATCCCGACGGTCATGGCGGACATGGCGGACATGGCGACCCACCGGCAGGTGCACTCACCTATCGGCCTGGGGCTGCACTTGCCGATGCGGTCCGCGCGACCTTCTCCACCTGCACCTTCCCCGGCTGTTCGGTGTCGTCAGCGCGCTGCGAGCTGGACCATATCGTCGAGTTCGATCATGACGCCCCCATGTGCGGCGGCTGGACGATCTTCGAGAACCTGCATCCGGTGTGCCACCACCATCACGACCTGAAGACGCGTCGACGTCTGCGTGCAAACCGGATGACCGATGGCGCCATCCGCTGGGCCGCGCGCACCGGCGACTGCGGGGTAACTCAGCCGGAACTCGGTCCGCTCCCGGCAGGGCCGCAGATTGTCGACGAGCTGCCGCTCGCACGTATCGGCGGATATTCCTGCCCCGATGACCTCACCGTCGCCGAGGGAGAAGCCCTCTACTTCGAAGAGACGTGGTGGGAAGTTCACTACGGCAATGAAACCGGGCCTTCACAGCGCGAGGTGGATCGCACCCTCGACCCTGAAGTGCGCGCCGAGTTGCAGAGCCTCGCCGATCACTACCACGACCACCTCATGATCACGGCGCGGCGGCGGGCCGGCCCGCGGCGGGCCAGGGCCGCCTAGAGGTCCTTCTCGAACGGATGGATGCCGACCTCGTCGGCGGACAGGATCTGGTCGTAGAGCGGTCGGTATCCCGCGGAGAGATACAGCGCCTTCGCTTCGGGTTGGCGCGGACCGGTCGTGAGATAGATGCGCCGGTACCCACGGCTGCGGATCTCCAGCTCCAGCGCGCCCAGGGTGCGCACAGCCAGGCCCTGACGACGGTGAGCGCTGGACGTCCAGATGCGTTTGAGCTCCGCGGTATCGGGGTCATACCGCTGGAACGCGCCACCGGTCACGGCCACACCTCCTTGCAGTCCGATCAGCAGCCCTCCATCGGGAGCCGTGAAGTGGACGGCCGGATAGTTGACCAGGAACTCGTGATGCTCGTCGAGTGTCCCGCCGTATCGCGTGCTGTACTCCACCGCCAACTCGGCGAGCAGCGGAGCCGCCAGCGGGTCCTGCTGCTGCACCGTCGTGAACTGCAGCAGATCCTCACACGCCGTCATGTCACCCTTGCCTCGGTAGTCCGCGGGGATTGACTTCAGATCGACTCACTGCTTCGTTCTCCAATCCCCAGCGCTGCAACACCTTACGATACGTGCCGTCGGCAATCGCATGGTTGACGGCATCGGCGATGGCGCGCACCAGTCCATTGTCCTTCTTGGTGAGCACCGCGATCTCTCCCTGTAGCGCCTCCCCCGCACCGGAAAAGGTACCGACCAACTTGGTCTGCCCGGTCGCCTGCGAATGAAACACCGCCGTCGGGTTGGGACCCACGTAAGCATCAATGCGCCCCGACGCCAACGCCAGGTAATAGCCGGTGGTCTGCTGGAAGTACTTCAGGTCGGCGGCGGGAAGACCCGCCGCGACATTCTGTTCGTTCCACTGCACCAGCAATGCTTCCTGGTTGGTGCCCGACCCGACGCCGATGGTCTTGCCGGCGATATCCCTGGCACCCTTGACCTTCCAGTCCAGGGATTGCCGGGCCTCGAAGGAGACGTTGTCCAAACGGTAGGTGGCGAAGTCGAACTTCTCCTTGCGCTCCTCGGTCACCGTCACATTCGAAATAAACGCGTCGACCTCGCCCGAGTCCACCTTGACGAAGTTCTGTGCCCAATCCGCCGAACGCAGGTCGACCCGCAGCCCCAGAATGTCTGCCACCAGATAGGCGACATCCGTCTCGATCCCAATCATCGTCTTGTCGTCATCGGCGTAAAACCGCAGCGGCGGTGCGGAATTAGCATCGCCGATAACAATCAGGGTGCCACGCTTGCGGATGGCATCGGGCACCTCGGCGGCGATGGCGTCCGCCTTGGCGGCACGCACCCGATCCTGGTTCGGACTCAGATTGAACGACGAGGATGCGCCGGGCTCCGCACCCCCGGCACAACCGGTGAGGACAACGATCACCGTGCAGAACAGCGCGATAAGACCCCTCATGCCAGCACCTTCGACAGGAAGCCAATGGTCCGTGGATGCGATGGGTTGTCCAGCAGCTCTTCTGGCGGGCCTTGCTCGACGATGGCACCGTGATCCATGAAGACCACGGTGTCGGCGATCTCCCGGGCAAGCCCGATCTCATGCGTCACGATCACCAGGGTGGCACCGTCACGGGCCAGCTGGCGGATCACATCGAGCACCTCGGTGACTAGCTCCGGATCTAGCGCCGACGTGGGCTCGTCGAACAGAATAACCTTGGGCCGCAATGCCAAAGCACGTGCGATAGCCACCCGCTGCTGCTGGCCGCCGGAGAGCCGGCGGGGATACTCCGCCACCTTGTCGGCAACCCCCACCCGTTCGAGCAGTTGGGTCGCCTCGGCCACCAGTTCGGTGCGCGGTGCCCGTCGCGCCGCCAGCGGCGCCTCGATGACGTTCTCCAGCACCGTCATATGCGGAAACAGATTGAAGTTCTGGAACACGAAGCCGACCTGCGAACGCTGCCGCAGAATGGCCCTTTCCGAGAGCTCGTAGAGCACCGATCCACGCTGCCGGTAACCGATGAGCTCGCCGTCGATGCGGATGGTTCCGCCGTCCACCTTCTCCAAGTGATTCAGGGTGCGCAGCAGCGTCGACTTCCCAGAGCCCGACGGCCCGATGATGACCGTCACCTCTCCCTGTCGCACCGTCAGATTCACATCACGCAGCGCAACCACCTGGCCGTAGGACTTGCGCACCCCACGCACCTCGATGGTGCTCATCGGTGTGTGCCCCGGGCGTAATGCCGCTCGATGTAGTACTGCACGATGGTCAGCACCGACGTGATGACGATGTACCAGACTGTCGCCACCATGAGCAGGGGCACCACACGACCGTTACGCCCGAAAATCACCTGCACCTGATAGAAGAGATCGGCGATGGCCATGGTGGACACAATGGACGTGCCCTTCACCAGACTGATGACCTCGTTCGCGGCGTTGGGCATGACCGAACGCATAGCCTGCGGCAGCACGATCCGGAAGAACTGGCGGCGCCGGGGAATGCCCAGGGCCGCAGCGGCCTCCAATTGGCCCTCGTCGACGGACAGGATGCCGCCCCGGATGATCTCGGCGAAGTAGGCACCCTGATGCAGGGTCAGCCCGATCACGGCGGCGGTCAGACCGCTCAGCAGTTCGTTGGTGTCGACGGTGATCAGGCTCGGACCGAAGGGGATCCCGAAGCTGATGCTGTCGTACAGGTAGGCGATGTTGAACCAGAACAGCAGCTGCACGATCAGCGGTATGGACCGGAATATCCACACGTAGGTCCACGAGATGACTTTCAGGACGGGATTCTTGGACAGGCGTGCGGCCGCGAGAGCCACCCCCAGGACAAACCCGAGCACAGTGCCGTAGATGGTGAGCCGGATGGTCAGCCACAGCGCCGCCAGCACCGACTTTGCGGTGAAGTACCGCGCGAAGGTCGGCCAGTCCCAGCCCGGGTTTCGCACCAGACCGTGCACGAACATGGCCACGAACAGCAGCGCGACGGCCGAAAGAATCCAGTTGCCCGGACGCGCCCGGCGCCGTACCCGCAGCACCGGCTCGGCAGCGTCGTCGGACGCCCGGGCGCGCGGCGGCGCAGCGGGTGCCGATGTCATGCGGTCGAACCTAGGAACACCGACCAGTGCACAACAGTCTTTGGCTCCCGGCGAATCGAACGGCGGCTATCCGTCATGTTCGACCGGGGAAGCATCCGCGCCGCTCGAATGTTCACATAAGACATGCCAGAAATCCCCGCGGGCTTCGAAGATCTCCTGGAACAGCGCCTCTACGGTCACCTGGCCACGGTCGGTAGCGACGGTTCCGCACAGTCCAGTCCGATGTGGTTCAGCTGGGACGGCGAGCGGGTGCGCTTCACCCATACCAATAAGCGGGCCAAGTTCCGCAATATCCAGACCGAACCCCGCGTCGCCTTCTCCATCCTGGACCCCTCCAACCCGTACCGGTACCTGGAGGTGCGCGGCACCGTCGACCAGATCGATGACGATCCGACGGGGTCCTTCATCCAGGAGCTTGCCCACCTGTACCAGGCACCGTGGGCCGGGACGAGCACCGGTGACGAGGCAGACCGCGTCATTCTGTACCTGCGGCCCACCAAGTTCGTGAGCCACGGCTAGGCCAGCGGCCCCAGCAGGCGCATACACATGTCGGTGGCCTTGGCTCCCAGTTCACTGGCGCTGCACCGGTTTTCATCGGCAAGCCAGTCCTCCATCAGGAGGGTCACGCCTCCGACGCCGAACACGGCGGCATCGAGCAGCGCCGGCTCTGGCTTGGACACCTCAGGCGCGATGGTCAGGAGAATCGCCCGCGCGACGCGGTGCTGAAGGGTTCGGCGCTTGGCGGCAAGGCCGGGATATCCGGCCAGGTCGGAGGTCAGAATCCGCAGTACCGCCCGGTCCGCGACGGACTGCTCGAGGTACGCCGTGAGCCCCGCCGTCAGCTGCGCGTGCGGGTTGTCGCCGGCCACCCGGCCGGCTTCGGCCATGGACGCGAACAGTTCGGCGAACACGTCGTCCACGATCTGCAGCACCAGATCGCCGATCGCTTCGAACTGCTCGTAGAAGTACCGATCGGTCAGCCGGGTCCGGGCACACACACCCCGTACAGTGACCGCGGCCAGCCCCTTGTCGCTCCATAGCTCACGGCCCGCGCGCAGCAATGCCACGCGCCGTTCATCTCGGCGCTGCTCTCGCGTCTTGCCGCCGTACGTGCGGTGAGTCTGACCGTTCGTCACGCGTAAACGCCCTTCGTCTTGACATAGGCAACCTACTCGCTATGTTGAGGACACCCGTCATCAGAAACTGCCCGACAATGCGGTCTAGGAGAGTTCATGACACGTGCGCCCGAGCATTCAGCCTCCGACACGGATTTCGAGGAGCTCGTCTCCCGCCCCTTCGAGTCCCAGCTGCGCGAATACGACTATGAGGTCACCGAGATCGACGGCACCCTGCCGCCCGCGCTGACCGGCACCCTCTTCCGCATCGGCCCCGGCAAGTTCGAGGTGGGCACCACCGTGCTGCGCACGATGTTCGACGCCGACGGCATGGTGTCCCGGTTCATCCTGGATGGTTCCTCGGTCCGCTTCACCAACCGATATGTGCGCACCCAGCAGTTCCGGGACGGGCTGCAGCAGGGCCCGATGCGCAGACCCGGGATCACCACTCAGGTGCCCGGGAAATTATTCGCCAACCTCCAGGTGCCGGCGAACACCGCGAACACCAATATCGTGCCTTTGGCCGGCGAGATGCTGGCTCTCTGGGAGGGCGGGCCGCCGCACCGGCTGGATCCCGATACCCTGGAAACGCTGGGCACCAATGACTTCGACGGCAAGCTTGGGTATGTCGGCGCGTTCTCGGCACACCCGAAATGGGATCCCGTCACCGGCGAGATGTTCAACTTCGGCCTGGACGTCTTTCCCACACCACGACTGCGCTGCTATCGAGTAAGCCCCAGTGGTCAACTCTCGCAGATCAATTCGGTAACCCTGTGGGATATGGGCTGGAACCACGATTTCGCACTGACGGAGAAGTATCTGGTCTTCGTGCTCGACCCGATCCGCCCGAACATCGGCCAGCTGCTGCGCGGCAAGCGTTTCGACGAAAGCCTCGAGTACCAGTTGACCAACGGCAGCACCAAGTTCATTCTGGTGCCCCGCGACGGGTCGAAGCCACTCGTGATCGAACACGCGCCTCAAACCCATATCCACGTCACCAACGCCTTCCAGGATGGCGCCGATGCGGTGGTCGAATTCGTCAGATATGAAAGTCTCGAATTTTTACGACGGACACTGGACGCCGCGATGGGTCCCAAGGACCACCCAAATCCTCATCACCATCTGGTAGTCCGCGAATGGCCGGATAGCCACCTGGTCAGATTCCGCATCTCACCCAGCGGCAAGATCACCGAGGAAGTGGTGTCACAGTCCGCGAAAATCGAATTCCCGCAGTATGACTGGCGCCGGTCCACTCGCAATCATGAGATCACCTATACCGCCGGAACGCTGGAACGCAAGGGCCACTACAACGGCATCTTCAAGTTCGACCATCGCACCGGCGCCATGACGCACTGCGACTTCGGCAAGGCCTCGGTCTGCGAACCCCTCTTTGTGCCGCGCGACAAAGACTCCGCACAAGATGACGGCTGGCTGCTCGCGGTCAACCACGATCTCGTGGAAAACCGTTCGCAACTCGTCATTCTCGATGCGCGTGATGTCGAACAGGGTCCGTTGGCGGTGGCGCACCTGACGCATCACTTGCCGATAGGGTTCCACGGCACGTTCACCTGCCGGGTCGCCAATCCCAATGCGCCGCTGCCACATCCGAACCTGGTGGCCTAGCGGGGCGATCCCCGGTCACGCCTTGGAAGGCCACCAACTCAGCTTGCCGAAGGCCTGGGCCAGCGTCGGCACCATCAGGGTTCTGACGATGAAGGTGTCCAGCAGGATGCCCACTCCGATGATGAATCCCATCTGCACCATCTGATTGACCGAGCCAACCATCATGCCCAGCAGGCTGGCGGCGAACACCAGACCGGCCGAGGTGATTACCGACCCGGTCTGACGCACAGTCCGGATGATGCCGAGCCGCATGCCCCGTGCGCTCTCCTCTCGCAGGCGCGAGATGAATAGCATGTTGTAGTCGGCCCCGACGGCCACAATCAGCACAAAGGTCATCGCCGGGACGGCCCAATCCAGCTGTTGCCCAAGGAGAACCTGGAACACCAGCACACCGATACCGAGTGACGCGATGTAGGTGAGCAGCACCGTGCCCAGCAGGTACAACGGCGCCACCACCGCCCGCAGCAGCAGACACATCACCAGAAAGATGATGAGCAGCGTGACAACGATGATCTCGCGCAGATCGCTGTCGTAGGCCTTCTTCAGATCGGCGTTGATGGCGGGGAATCCGCCCACCGATACCGTGGCACCAGCCAGCGCGGTGTTGGGCGTGGCCTCGTTGCCGACGCGCTCCATATCGCGGCTCAGCTGCATCGCCTCGGGTCCATAGGGGTTGAGCGGCGACTGCACCAGATACATGGCGGTACGCCCGCCGTCCTGCAGGAATGCCGAACTCAGCTCCTTGAATCCGGGATTCTGCAGCATCGCCCCTGGCACGGAGAAGCCCGACGCCGCAGGTGAATTGGAGTCCTTGCCGATGGTCTGCAGGGTCACCGCGGCCTCGCCCATGGACCGCACCGTGTCCTCGAGTTGGGTGTTCAAGTCCCGGATCCGCACGCCCATCGTCTTCACGGAGTTCATATCCACGCCCAGCCCCTGCAGCTGCCGGAAGTACCCCGATATGCGTTCGAATTTGCGTTCCATCTCGGGCAATTTCGCGAGCAACCCGCGAATCTGCTTGAACTGATTGTTCATATCGCCCAGCAGCTGGGTGATCGTCTTGCCGCCGGTGACCGTCCGCACCGACTCTCGCAGGCTTTCCACCGACGAGAGCGGCCCCGTGTCGCGCAGCGCGACCAGCTGATCGCGCAGCTTCACACAATCGGGGTGCACCGGGCAGAACGGGGATTCGGCGAGCGTCTGAGTCAACGATGCCCCGGCGTCGAGCGCCGAGAAGGTCCCCTCGACCGCGGGGCCCATTGTGGCCAGCTGATCCACCATCCCCGCCACCGTGCCCATCTGGGATATCAGCGACTGATACCGATCAAGCTGCCCCTCTACCTCTTTGGCCATCGACCACATCTGGGGCATCATCTGCTGCATCCGGGCCAGATCCCCGTCGCCCAGCTCGTTGGTCATGGCCGACATGACATCGGCGAGCTTGGACATCCGTTCGAGCTGTGGCCGCAGATCGGCGTTGACCTGTCCGCTCGTCTTGTCGATCTGCGTTCCCATGTACCCGATCTGCCACGCCAACGTGGCCTGGGTGAGCTTGTTCCCATCGGGCCGGGTGATGCCGACGACCTTCCCGACTCCCCGGAGCTGGGAGATGCGCTCGGCCATCTGGTCAAGGTCGCCCAGCGCACGCGGATTGCGTAGGTCCGACGGCGCCTGAATCAGAAGATATTGCGGCATCACCGAATTGGCGGGAAAATGGGCGTTCAGGATGTGCATACCCTGGTTCGACTGGGCCGAATCGGGCAGTACCCGTGACATGTCGAAACTGGGTCGCATGAAGGGGACGAAGGACGCGGCCGCCAACAGGATCACGATCGCCACACCGAAGACGGGCCAGGGGTGCCGCACGATGTTCACACCCATGCGGTGCCAATACACCCCCGCCCGATCGGGTCCCGGCAGTCCCAACCCGCGCTTGGCCGCCAGGCTCAGCGTCGCCGGCAGCAGCGTGGTGACCACGAAGAACGCGACGATTACCCCCATGGACACCGCCGGACCGGCCGCCGCGAGGAAGGCCAGCTTGGCGGTCAACTGCGCGATGTTGGCGATCGCCACGGTCGCCGCGGTCGCCAGGATGACCCTGGTCATCGAGCCACAGGCATGCGCCAGGGCCTCCGGCGGCGCCTCCCCCGCACGTATTCGCTCGTGGTACCGACTGACCAGGAACACCGTGTAGTTGACGCTGGCCCCCATCAATACGGCCATCATCAGTCCGGCAGATACCGAGGACACCGGAACCAGGCCACGATCGGCGAGCCCGGCGATGACGCCGCGCGCGATGAGCAGACTCATTCCCATCACCAGCAGCGGCAGCATCGCGGTGAACCACGATCGGAACACCAGCAACAGGATAAGACCGATGACCACGATGGTCACCGCGCCGATCTTGGGCAGGTCGCCCAGCGCGGCGTTGCCCATATCGGTGATGGTCCCCGCCGCACCGGTGATGTTGGCCGTGGTGGCCGAACCGGCGAAGGTCTGTTTCACCAAGTCATCGACAGACCGATATGCCCTCTGCGCCAATGGAGTACCGAGATCCCCCGCCAACCCGGCCATCGCGTACCAGGTGGTGCCGTCCTCGCTGAGCACCTGCTTACGCGCCACCGGGTTGTTGCGCATCCGGGGATCACCCAGCTGATCCTGGACGAAAGTGACGTACTCCTTGTTCCCGCCCAGCCGGTCGATCAGCGCGGAGTACCGGGCCTGTGCGTCGGCGTCAAATCCCTTGTCGCTGTGCATCACGATGATGACGGCGTTGTCGATACCGGGGCGGCCGAACGCCTTTCCCATCTCCTTCATCGACGCCAGTGCCGGGCTCACCTCACCCGTCGGCAGCGGACTGACCGAGTGCTCGTTGGCCACCCGCTCCAGTTGCGGCCAGGCGGTGTTGACGAGAACCCCGACCGCAATCCAGGCCAGGATCACCAACTTTGCGTGCTTGGCCACCAGGCGTCCCGCCCGCTCAAACGCCGGACTGTATTGGTGCGACATGGTCAGCTCCTCAGATCAGCGGCGGGAAGGTGACACTGGGCATGCCCGGCACACCGATCATCGGCATCACGGTGTAGCGCAGGGTGAAGGCTCCACCGAGGTCGTCGCCGATCACCAGCACGGTGTACTTGTTGTTGAGGTAGGCGTCCTGGCCCAGCACGGTTTGATGTTCGAATCCGGCGTCGGTCAGCAGCTTGCCCGCCACGACCGTGGCCGATGCCTCGACACCGCTGACCGCCAGGGTCCGAGAATCACCCTCGGCGTCTTGGCGATACGTACCTTTGATGACCGGGATGTCGCGCGGAAAATCCGCGGGCAGCACGCTGGCGCCCGGCGGGGGCGGCGGAATGGGTGTGATCGGCGGATATGTGGTGCGCTCCACGGCGCCGCCCACGAAATCCGACATGGAGCAACCGCTTACGGCTTGTGTCGTCACTACGGCGGCACACACCAGCACCGCGACATGAACGCTTCGTTGCGTCATGACGGGATACTACAAAGGAACTTCCCGGAGTGCTAGCCCCTGCTAACTAAA
>NZ_MAEV01000010.1:0-249065 GCF_002013385.1 Mycobacterium sp. D16R24
AAACCTTGTGAGAAAGTGAGAACAACGATGACACCTATGAAGTCACCGAAAACCCGGATACCCGTGGGTGTTCGGCGCGCCCTCGCGGCCACCGCCATTACTGCGGTCGCCATGGCAGGTTGGCACCTAAACACCTCCACTCAGCCGGGCATCGGGGCGATCGGCCTAATCCCGGGCGCCACCGCCGAACCGACAGGACCTCCCGGACCAACAGGCGGCATGACAGACGGCGGAGGCTCCCAATTCCAGCCTCCCGGACAAGCGCCACAACTCCCGGAATATCAGGGCGGCAACAACTTACCTCCCATGAACCAAGACTCGGGGATCTCAATCTACAATTCTGGCGCTCCGCAGGCCGGACAACAAGCAGGCGGCCAGCAAGCCGGTCAGCAGCCCCAACAAGGCGCGCAACAACCCCAACACGGCACGCAGCCGCCTGACTACCAGACTGCTACTCCCTACACGCAAGGGCCCGGGCAAAGTAACCCGGATTATCAAGCACCACAGCAGAACTCACCACAACAAGGCTCACAGCAACAGCCCCAACAGCAGCAGCCGAACCAGCAGCAACAACAGCCACAGAATAAACAAGACGACAACACGCAGCAGCTCAAGGAACAGCAGCAGCAGTGCGAACAGATGGGCCAGCAGTTGGGGCAGAAGATGATTTTCATTGCGGCCGCTGGTGGACGTGGCGCATTGATTGGTGGGCGCTGGGTTGTGGCCAAAGCTCCCGGCGCAGGTGATGCCGTGTGCGAGATCTGCGACGAACAAACGGCTCAGCAACAATTAAAAGATAATAAGTGCGGCAGCGGATTTATCGCCGCACCTGGCAGCAATCTCACAATGCTTACTTGCACTCGAATTGACGGAGATCCCACCCGTGATTTCTCGAACTCGAAAGATGTAAATCGACTCACTTCACAGAACAACTGCAATGCGACCGGCGCGCAAAACACGGTGCAGCTCACGACATCGAAGAGTGTGGCTACGTGGATAGGTCAGCAGACTGCGGTCATGAATGGAGGTTCGACTACGAACACTGTTGGTGGAGAAATTGCCGGAAAGGGAAGTATCAAGTTAATTGAGTTAGCCTTGAAAGCTACCTACAGCAACGCGCAGACTGGCAGCAATTCTACAACGGTCACCAATATCAGCCAAGAGGTGACAACAGTTACTACACAGCAGGCCGTATCAGTGCTTGTCGACGCCGGATCTAAAGGATTCTTGGTCCCGACATACACATTGATTCCTTTCACGCAGATTGTAAGCTCCTCCATTACTCCGGGGGGATATCTCCTGAAGCATGATGTCCTGGCAGTCCCGGATGGCGGCACCGCCTCATACACCGGCCCTGCACTGTGTGGTTAATCGAGAAGAGGACAAAGGGAGTGCTGATACAGTTGAGGACGGCGCGGCGATCGAATCTGAGGATATTCAATAGTGCGATCTTGTCCGCGGCCACAATGATCGGTTTGGTAGGGTGCGCTCCCGACTCTTCCACGCCGTCCCAAGGATCGACGACATCATCATCATCATCATCTGCCACCTCTGTCGCTTCACCCGACACCACGCCGCAGTTTCCTCCCCAGATTGTGGACAAAGGACAACTCCGGCTTAAGACCCGTGATGAAGCAATTGAGCGACTGACCGCAGGTTTGTGGAAGCCACGGTTGATCTTCCGCGTCGGAGGGTATCGCTCAACCGATCCGATTAATACAGCGGATCTTAAGGCGCCTGAATATGGGAATCTCCTCGTCAAGTCAGTATGTTTCTACTCGGAGAGGCCCCGTGAGGTGTCTATGGAGTTGATTCGGCGCGAAGATGTGGCTTTCGTTCCCGAAGGCACACGACTGGGGCTCGGCTCGCAGCCGACCAATATCTCAATTCTTGCTGGCCAGTTTGAGAATGACCAAGCATATGAGATACCCGGCGACACCATCGGTTGTGACATGTCCAAAACAGGAATTGACATAGGCAACGAACCTCCTGCGGTAGGCCCTAAGTCGCCGTTCCAGCAGAAGCTCGTTACCGTCGATGATCTCATCTTAAAGACCCGAGCAGACGGGATCAGGCTGCTCAATGCTGGAAAATGGTGGCCAACGATATATGACAATGCTTACGTTCAAGGAGACCCAAAAGACGCAGGCTCCTTGCCCGACTTAGGTCCAGCTTGGGATGACGCGAAAATCATTGATGTGTGCTTTATTAAGGGATCTGCCAGAAGCATCTCCTTGACCTATGTGAAAGATGTAACACCCGAGATCGAAAGAAAAGCAAAGAATAAGGAATACGGATTCTCTGGCGACTGTGACCGCTCTCGGGCAAGTGTAGATATCGGAAACTTCCCACCGTTGGGCCGATGAAAAATGAATAAAGTACTTATCTTGATGACCACAGTAGTTGTGGCTGCCGGTTGCACACCGGATAACACTGGCGGGTCGAGATCGTCAGGTCCGACGCCGAATAACCCGGTGGAGAAGCTCGATCTAGCCAATATTCCTGGGCAGTACCCCACGGTTCCCTCAGCCATACCGGCGGGACAGGACCGCGCGCCGGTGGGCTCATGCGTGAGTTTGTCGGGAAGCACCTCCAAGGCCGCGCTGCTGATGACGGATTGCGGGTCACCTGATACGAACTATCGCGTCGTTCAGCGTGTGGCGACTCCTCGGGAATGCGCTGAGGATGTCGATAGGCGCTACTACAACCTTGATGGCACAGGCGTTGGTTGGACCGCATGTATGGACCTGGCATGGACGCCAGACCAGTGCTTGAGTGTCGGGAAAATGACAGTTCGTCGGGTCTCTTGTAGCGATACAGGCGCAGAAAATCGACAGAAGCCGGTTGCCGTGGTTACTGACACAACTACTGTGAGCAATTGTCCATCTGGCATGGGATTTGCGCATCCGGTGCGCCGGTTCACAGTGTGCACGGAGACACAAAAGTAGGATTCTGTTGTGGGTCGACCGTTTTCTGAGGCGGAGCGTGCGGTGGCGTTGGATGCGTCGTTGACGCCGCGGCAGGCAGCTGAGCGGTTGGGGCGCACGGTGGGCACTATTCGGGCGATGCGTACCCAGGATCGTTTGAGTCGCTGTGAGGTACCTGTCGGCAAACACGGGACGTTTTACGCGTGGTCGACGTATAAGTGTCGCTGCGAGCCGTGCGTGCAGGCGGCCCGGGCGCATCAACGTCAGTGGGAAGCCACGAAACCGGGTCGGCGCCGAATCAGCAACCCCATTCCGCGAAAGACGGTAGACGATGCTGCGTTGGTGACCATTCCGAGAGATGAAGACGGGCGTCCGTTGGTACCGCCGAAGCGGTGGACCGAGGCTGAACTTGCTATTGCTTTGGATAGGTCGTTAACACGCCGGCAGGCGGCAGTGCTGTTGGGGCGCACGGAATCTGCGGTGCGCAGGCAGCGTGATCTAGACCGGTTGCGGGATCGGCCGGTGCCGCAGGGGCGACACGGCACCGCGACCGCGTGGGCTTTGCATGAGTGCCGGTGTTCGGTGTGTGTGGAGTTCGGGCTGGCTTACAGTCGCCGGGGACAGCCCCGAAGCGCTACCGAGCATGGCGGCGAGATCGCCGCGGACGCCGGCGGGTTGGATGCGCCCGTGCGGCGGCGCTGGACTGCCGCGGAAATTGCGGTGGCTTTGGACTTATCGCTGACTAGGGCGCAAGCGGCTCAACAACTCGGCCGTACCGAGGCCGCGGTGCAGTGGGCGCGCTACAGCCACGGCGTCGGCTCTACCGAGCCGCCGACGGAGGCCGCGTCGGCGGTGAACATCGACGGTGTTCCGATGTGGCGGTGGCGGCACTGGTCTGTGGAGGAAATCGCTGTCGCGTTGGACACCTCGATACCGATCCGAGAGGCCGCCCGCCAGCTGGGCCGCTCGATGGCGTCGGTGAAAACCACCCGCCTGTACTACCGGCGCAACGATTCGGGCGCCGACCAAGCTGCCGCGCATGGGCAGCAATGGACTGGCGATGAAATCGCCATCGCTGTGGATCGGTCTCTGAGTGCCGCTGAGGCCGCTACCCGCCTGGGCCGCACCGTCAACGCGGTACGCCGCCGCCGAGCGCTGCATAACGCCGATGACCAGCCCACCCCCGAACATCTACACGGCACCCTGCACGCCTACACCGTGTATGGCTGCCGCTGCCTTCGCTGCCAGCAGGCCGCCCGGGAAGGCTCTAGTAATCGCCGCCGGGCATGAACACAGCGGCCAGTTCGCGATGAACGCAAGGCGGCATACGGTGCGGCGGGCGGCGGTGTTTGTTGATGTCGTGGCTGCTGTTTTGCGCCGCAGCCGACAATTCGCCGGTCACCGTCCTGCGAGGAGGCCGTGATGGTGGGGGCGGTGATGTTGGCCGTGCTCTCGATTGCGGCCTACGTTGTTTTGAACATTGTGATCTGGATGGTGTGGGAGGGACGGATCACCGGCTGGCGCAACAAGGATCGGCCTCTGCGTTGGCAGATCAGCGGGTGGACATGGATCAGCCTTGCTGTTCTGTTCACCGGCGCGGTGACGATTGCCGCCGTGCGCTCAAGCGACTGGTCCATCCTGTTCGCGATAATCGTTGCTGCGATGTACGCCTGGAATGCTTACCGAGATTTTCAGCGCGCCAAAGCTTCTCGATGCCAAGCCGATGACGCACACCAACCCGCCGAACGCGGTGACGAGGCCGAAAAGCCTTCCGGTGCCACGAAAGCGCCCGCGCCAGCCATGAATAGGCTCATACGGTTAGGCAAGTTGTTCGGGTATCTGGCCATGGTCGGGATCGCCATGTATGTGGGCGAGCTCGTCAAGCCGGTGACGTGGCCGAAAGTGCTCATCGGCGCAGCCGTGCTGGGGGCACTGGCCGGAGTGGCGTTCATCGCCTCCAAGCTTTTCAATGACAGTCGTGCGCAGCGTCTGTACAGCTGGTCAGAAACCTTGGGGATGTACACCCTGGGGTGCCCCGTCGTCTACGTGATTGTGAGTTGGCGGTGGTGGTATGTAGTACTTGCGGTCGTGCTCGGTGTCGCGATACTCAGGTTCGGGTACCTGGTGTGGAAGCACTGGCCAGGCGACGATGACACCACTAATAACGAACTCGAAAATCCTTTCCCCGCAACGAGTGAGGAACTGGCCCGGTGACAGCAGAGATGGTATCGGGTATAGGTGCCATGATCGCTCTCGCGGCGACTACGGTGATCTGCTTGGTTGTCACGCATCGAGCGGCGACGGGTGCCTTGCCGCGTAACCAGGTGGCAGGTATCCGTCTGCGGTCAACATATTCCAGTGAGGCGGCGTGGCGGGCAGGCCATCGTGCTGCGCGGCCGGTGATGTGGCTGCTTGTTCCGATCACCGTGGCCGCAGATGTAGCGATCGTGTCCGCCATCAGACAAGTATCGCCTCTTGCGGTGGGGCTCATCGTGATGATCTGGGCCGCTGCACTGCTGCCTGTCGTGGTCGTTGCGGCAGTGATTGCGGCTCGACACACTCAGGACGGATCTTCTTAGTTGACGGGCTGGCTGTATCCGGGAGTGCGAAGTCACATTCCGGGATTCCAGCAACACTCACTCCGGCGTTGACCGGTGTTGACGCGGTCAACAACACACCGCAATTTTTCGGCATTTTTCGGCACTGAACGTACCCTGTCAACGCCCGAACAGAAACCATATCTGCAGGCAGCAGGCTTTTCCTGGGTGATTGAGGAGGTTTCAAATCCCTCCGCCACCGCCATTACCCTCTGACTGTTAGCGCAGTTTGGGGGTATTTTCTTGCTGGCTGCGTGGAGCCGCTCGACCGGCGGTGCCCTTGTCCGGTCTCCGGTAGCGGTCCGCCAGCCGCTCGCCCAGCAGGTGTGCGGATCGCGCCGTGCTCTCGGTCACGATGCGCATCAGCACCTTCTCGGAGTGATCGTTGATGTCGACCCCCTCCAGATACGTCGTGAGAGTGGTCGCGCCATTCTCGGCCGTGAGGCGGTGGCTGATGGTCCAGCGGGCGGGTTTGCCTTCACGCACCGCGCCGACGAACTGCACAGAGAGCAGCGCACCCGGCTCCGCGGCGACGACTGTGCAGTCGCCGGTGCCGAGTAGCCGAGTGCCCAGGATGGCTGGGTGGGTGATGCGGTACTCGCAACCGACCTCGGGCCGAAACCCGGTGGCGTGTAGCGACCACAGATCGGGATCGACCATCACACCCCACACGTGCAGCGGTGTATAGGCGAAAGACCGCTTGAACAAGATCATTTCAGCGCCCTCACCGAGGCAGCTTAGACGCGATCAGGCCGCGGGGACTCCTAGGCGGCGATGGGTAGGCAACCGCGTTCAGTCTCGGCGCAACGTGAAGAAGTACGGCTGCTCCATGTCCCGCAGGTCCATGATGCCCAGCAGCGTGGCGTCGTCGACCTTGCGGAAGTGGTCGATGATCGCCTTGTGGTCGTAGACCATGGCCGCACTGACGGCGCCGCGGAACTCGATGTTGCGTAGCCGCGCGCGGTGCTTGTTGGTCCTGATCAGTGGTTTGAGCGCGGACAACGCTGTCGGGGAGGTCCGCTTGACCATCGGGGACTCGGTCAGGCCGCTGATCCGGCCCGCGAGCCCCATCGGTGCCAGCATCGGATCCACCGCGAAGATGTCGCCACCGCCATCGCTGAACAGCAGCGGGTGCACGTGGTCCAGGTCGTCGAACTGCTTGCCGTACCAGCCCGACACCGTCAGGATGCCGTCCATCGAATGCCCAGTGGGCACCTCACCGCCGTGCCAGCGCTGGCCGATCAATTCCTCTGACCGCACGGGTGCCAGATTGTCGAAGAAAGCCAGGGCTTCCTGGGTGGTGGTGCCCCGCTCCAGCGCGAGAAGATCCGACGTCGTTGTCATGACCTTGAGCCTACGACTGCGATGAGCCGCTTGCGTGAAGAGCCGAGGGCCAGGGGTACGACCCGCCCAGGGCAAAATAGCCCCCGATGACCGATCAGTACTTCTCCGTCGACGCCACCCTGCCCGGAACCGCGGGCCGGGCAGGCGTGATCCACACCCCGCACGGTGACATCCAGACCCCGGCCTTCATTGCCGTCGGAACCAAGGCCACCGTCAAGGCGGTTCTGCCCGAAACCATGGCCGCGCTCGGAGCCCAGGCCGTGTTGGCCAACGCGTACCACCTGTACCTGCAGCCCGGCCCCGACATCGTGGACGAGGCCGGGGGGCTTGGGGCGTTCATGAACTGGCCGGGCCCGACGTTCACTGACAGCGGCGGGTTTCAGGTGCTCTCGCTCGGCTCGGGGGCGCGCAAGGTCATGGCGATGGACGTCGATCGGGCCCGCTCCGACGACGTGCTGGGTGCCCTGGGAACCGGGGCGAAGAAGGACAAGCTCGCGCACGTCGATGACGACGGTGTCACCTTCACGTCGCATCTGGACGGGTCCGCGCACAGGTTCACCCCCGAGGTGTCCATGCGGATCCAGCATCAGTTGGGTGCCGACATCATCTTTGCCTTCGATGAGCTCACCACACTGATCAATACCCGCGAATACCAAGAGGATTCGGTACAGCGCACCCATGAGTGGGCGCAGCGGTGCCTGGACGAACACGAGAAGCTGACCCGTGAGCGCGCCGACAAGCCCTACCAGGCGTTGTTCGGGGTGGTGCAGGGTGCACAATACGAGGATCTTCGTCGCCAGGCCGCGCGCGGGTTGGAGTCCCTTGCCAGTGAAGAAGGCCGAGGCTTCGACGGCTATGGGATCGGTGGCGCGCTGGAGAAGCAGAACCTCGGCACCATCGTCGGCTGGGTGACATCCGAACTGCCCGAACATAAACCGCGTCACCTACTCGGAATCAGTGAGCCCGACGATCTCTTTGCCGCGGTCGCCGCGGGGGCGGACACCTTCGACTGTGTGTCCCCGTCACGCGTCGCGCGTAACGCCGCCGTCTACACCCGCGACGGCCGGGTGAACATCACCGGGGCCAGGTACCGCCGGGACTTCACCCCGATCGACGCCGAGTGCGACTGCTACACCTGTACGCACTACACGCGGGCCTATATGCATCACCTGTTCAAGGCCAAGGAGATGTTGGGCTCCACCTTGGCCACCATCCACAATGAGCGATTCACCATCGGACTGGTGGACCGCATCCGCGCCAGCATCGTGGACGGCCGCTTCGCCGAACTGCGTGAAGAGACCCTGGGCCGCTACTACAGCTGAGCCAAAAAGCTCAGGCACATCTCAGAATTCCGGCGCACACTGGACACATGCCTACTACGACTGACCCGGGCACCCTGTTGCTTCAGGTGCTCGACCCGGCCAATCGTGCGAATCCATACCCGGTCTACAGCCAGCTGGTCGAGCGGACGCAGGCCGGTCCGGTGCACCCGCCGGGTATGGACGTCAGTGTGCTGGCCACCTTCGCGGACTGCAACGCCGTGCTGCGCCACCCACAGGCGTCCTCGGATCGGCGCAAGTCGAAGATCGTCCAGCGACAGCTGGCACAGAATCCCAACCTGATCGCCAGGCCCTCGTTCCTGGGACTGGATGCCCCCGACCACACCCGGTTGCGCAAGCTGGCGTCGAAGGCGTTCGCACCCAAGGTGATCAACGCGATGGCCGAAGATATCCAAACCCTCGTGGGCCGGATTCTGGACGACGTCGCCCAGCGCGGCACGTTCAACCTGGTCACGGATTTTGCTTATCCGTTGCCCGTCGCGGTGATCTGCCGAATGCTGGGGGTGCCGATCGAAGACGAGCCCGAATTCGGCAGGGCCTCAGCGCTGCTCGCCCAGGGGCTCGACCCGGTTTTCGCGTTGACCGGTCAGGCGCCCGCCAACATGGACGCACGATTCCAGGCAGCCCATTGGATGTGGGACTACTTCATCGATCTCATCGCGGCCCGTCGGCGCAACCTCGGTGACGATCTGCTGTCCGCTCTGATCCAGGTGGAGGAGGCCGGCGATCAGCTCACCGAGGAAGAAATCGTCTCCACCTGCACGCTGCTGCTCATTGCCGGGCATGAGACCACCGTCAACCTGATCGCCAACGCGTCGTTGGCCATGCTGCGCGATCCCAAGCAATGGAAAATGCTGGGACAGAACGCTGATCGAGCGCCTGCGGTCATCGAGGAGACGCTGCGCTACGACCCGCCCGTGCATATGGTGGCCCGGGTCGCCGACGGCGACATGGATGTTCGAGGCTCCACCTTCCCCAGTGGCGAGTGGGTGCTCTTGATGCTTGCTGCCGCGCAACGCGATCCGGCGATTGGCCCAGATCTGGATATCTTCGATCCCGATCGCGCGGAGATCAAGCACCTTGCGTTCGGACACGGACCACACTTCTGCTTGGGTGCTCCGCTGGCCCGATTGGAGGCCAAGCTGGCGTTGAGCTCGATCACGGCGCGGTTCCCTGATGCGTGGCTGATCGGTGAGCCCAGCTACAAGCCTCATGTCACGCTGCGCGGGCTCGCCGATCTTCCGGTGCGTATCGCCTAGCGCGCAACCGACTTGGCCAAGCGTTCCTCCAGCCTGTCCTGTACCACCGACATCGCCATGCAGACGATCCAGTAGTAGACGCCGGCGGTGACGTAGAGCGTGAAGAACTGAAAGGTCGGCGCGGCGGCCACCTGCGCCGTGCGCATCACATCGGTCACCAGAATCGCCGACGCCAGTGAGGTGTCCTTCACCAGAGAGACCAACGTGTTGGACAACGGGGGTACTGCGACACGGTTGGCTTGCGGAATAACGATGCGCCACAACGTGGTGCTGTAACTCATGCCCAGGCTTGAGGCGGCCTCCCACTGTCCACGGGGGATGCTCAGGATCGACGACCGAATGATTTCGGCGGCATAGCCGCCGACGTTGAGGCTGAACGCGATGACCGCAGCGGGAAATGGACTGATCTTCAGTCCGAATTCGGGCAGCGCGAAGAAGATCAGAAACAGCTGCAGCAGCAGTGGTGTGCCCCGGATGATCGAGATGTAGAGCCGGGCCAGGCCGGAGAGCACGCGCCGATGGGACATACGGGCCAGCGCCACCCCGAGGGCGATCACCAGCCCAATCGTGAAGCTGATGGCGGTCAGCGGAAGGGTGACCGTGAGCATGGCGCGGGCCATCGGCCACAGATTGTCCAAAACCAGCCGGGTGTTGGACCTTCCCGGGCCGGAATTCCCCTGGCCCGCTTGTGGTTTCTGGGTGCCACTGGCATCGGCCTTGAGGTACTTCTCGGAGATCCGGGTCAACGTGCCATCGGCCGACAGCTGATCCAACGCCTTGTCCAGCTCGGGCAGCAGACCGCTGTTCTTCCGGGCCGCGAACCCCTGCTCGCTGCGTTCACCGGTGGTCCCCGCGATTTTCACCGCCGGGTCCCCGGTGCTGGCCAAGTAGGCATAGACGGCGATGCTGTCGTTGATGACGACATCGACCCTGCCCTGGCTCAGCAGCGTGATGGACTGAGTGAAGCCCTCGACGGTCTCCACGCGGGCTCCGGCGTCGCGGGCGATCTGCGACCAGTTGCTTGTCGCATTCTCGGCGGCCACCTTGCCGCGGACATCTGCCAGCGTGTGAATGGTGTTGTCGTCGGCCCGGGTGACGATCACGCCCTCGCCCACCGCGTACGGCGTGGAAAGGTCGTACTTGGCCTTACGTTCCGGGGTGATCGTCACCTGGTTGGCGACGACGTCGAATCGCTCGGCGTCCAATCCGGCGAAGATCGCGTCCCACGGGATCTCGACGAACTCCACCGGGCGGCCCAGTTTCTCGCCGACAGCGCGAGCCACATCCACGTCATATCCGGTCAGCTCTCCGGTGCGCTCGTCATGGAAACTGAAGGGCGCATAGACCCCCTCGGTGCCCACCCGCAGCGTTTCCTGTGCCGGGCCCCCGCAACCGGCTACTGCCAGTAGTGCCAGAAGTGCGAGCGCGACGGCACGAAACACCGCGGGAGGCTAACACGAATTCGTGCCAACCAGGCTGCTTCGGATCAGCCCGGGTATATCCACGGGTCGTGCGGGATTCGCTCCGCGCCGAACTGGCCCAGCAGGTCCGCGGCGTCCGCGGCCGCGTATCCGAGCGATTCGCATATCAAGGCGAACGCCCGCTGCGCACCCAGATCGGCGATGGTCACCGCACCATCGCGTTTGGCCAGTCGTGCGCCCGCCGTGTTGAGAACCAGCGGGACATGGGCGTACGTAGGCACGGGGTAACCCAGCAGCTCGCCCAGGTAGGCCTGTCTGGGCGCGGAGGCCAGGAGATCGTCGCCGCGTACCACCTGGTCGACGCCCTGTGCCTGATCGTCGACCACCACCGCGACGTTGTAGGCGGTTACACCGTCACCGCGGCGCACCACGAAATCGTCGACCAGGCCGGTGTATTCACCGTGCAATGTGTCCGACACGGTAAAGGTGGAGTTCTCCGTCCGCAGCCGCAGCGCGCGCGGGCGTTCGGCACGGCGCTGCGCGCGCTGCGACTCCGACAGTTCTCGGCAGGTGCCCGGATAAGCACCCGGCGGCGCATGCGGCGCCGTCGGCGCTTGGGCGATATCTTTTCTGCTGCAATAGCATTCGTATAACAGGCCGCGAGAGTCCAGCGAGTCGAGCACCTTGCTGTAAGCGCTGGTCCGATCGGTCTGCCAGACCACTGGCTCATCCCACTCCAGGCCGATCGCGGCAAGATCTGCCAGCTGGCGTTGAGCCACGGCGGTGCTGGTGCGGGTATCCAGGTCTTCCACCCGCATGAGGAACCGGCGCCCTGTCGATCGCGCCAGCAGCCACGCCAACAACGCTGTGCGCAGATTGCCTATGTGCAGGTCACCCGATGGGCTCGGCGCGAATCGCCCGGCACCGGTCACACCAGGCCCGGAACAATATTGTTGAGGCTGAACGCGATTGGCCGTTCGAGCTGGTCGTAGGTGCAGGAATGTGGAGCGCGATCCGGGCGCCAGCGATTGAATTGTGCGGTGTGGCGAAACCGCGCACCTTCCATATGGTCATAGCGGACCTCTACTACCCGCTCCGGACGTAACGCCACAAACGACAGGTCCTTGCCGGCATTCCAGCGAGAGCCCGCGTTCTTCTGCGGAGTGCGTTCACCGGCCTGGTGAGCCGCCCAGTTCCAGGGGTGATCCTCGAGAGAGATGACCAGCGGTTGTAGCTCCTGAAAGAGCCGCTTGCGCTCGGCCATGGGGAACGCGCCGATCACGCCGACCGAAGCCAACGCACCGTCGTCCTGATACAGGCCAAGCAGCAGTGACCCAATGGCATCATCGCCCGACTTATGCACTCGATACCCGGCCACGACGCAATCGGCGGTCCGCTCGGGTTTGATCTTGAACATCACGCGCTTGTCGGGCTGGTACGCGATGGTCAGTGGCTTCGCGATGAGACCGTCGGTACCGGCACCCTCGAACTCCTCGAACCAGCGTTGTGCCAGGACCTGGTCGGTGGTGGCGGGGGTGAGATGAACGGACGTGCCGGCCCCAGACAGTGCCTGCGTCAGGGCCGAACGGCGCTCGCCGAAAGGTCGCCCGGTGTAGTCCTCGTCGCCCAGCGCTAGCAGATCGAAAGCGATGAAGGAGGCGGGCGTCTGCTCGGCCAGCAGCCGCACCCGGGAATCCGCGGGGTGAATCCGCTGCTGGAGCGCCTCGAAGTCCAGCCCGGACTCGGTGGCGATCACGATCTCGCCGTCGACCACGCAGCGCTCGGGCAGCTCGGCCAGTACCGCCGCCACCAGTTCGGGGAAGTACCGGGTCAGGGGCTTTTCGTTGCGACTGCCCAGTTCCACCTCGTTGCCATCGCGAAAGACGATCGACCTGAACCCGTCCCACTTGGGCTCGTACGACGCATCGCCCGGGATTTTTGCGACAGGTTTGGCAAGCATTGGGGCGATTGGAGGCATGACGGGCAGGTCCATTCCCATATGATGACGGTAATGCCCACGCCCGCCGAGGAACTGGATGTCGACGGCATCGCCGTCCGGCTGAGCAACCCTGACAAGGTGTATTTCCCCCAGTTGGGCGCCGATGGCGGCACCAAGCGTCACCTCGCCGAGTACTACCGGACCGTGGCACTCGGCCCGATGATGAACGCGGTGCGCGACCGCCCTACCCACCTGCAGCGTTTTCCCGACGGCATCGACGGCGAGGAGATCTACCAAAAGCGGCTGCCCAAGCACTATCCCGATTATCTGGACAGCTGCGAGGTGACTTTTCCCTCGGGCCGCACCGCCGAGGTCCTGCGGGTGACCAAGCCCGCCGCGATCGTGTGGGCAGCGCAGATGGGAACGGTGACGCTGCATCCGTGGCAGGTGCGATATCCCGATCTGGATCATCCCGATGAGCTGCGCATCGATCTGGATCCGCAGCCGGGGACCGGATTCGACGAAGCCAAGTCGGTGGCACTCGACGTGCTGCGCCCACTACTTGACGAGCTGGGGTTCGTTGCCTACCCGAAGACCTCCGGGGGCCGCGGCATCCATATCTATCTGCGCATCGAGGCCCAATGGGATTTCATCGAGGTGCGTCGTGCCGGTATCGCGCTGGCCCGCGAGGTGGAACGTCGCGCACCCAAGCAGGTGACTACGTCGTGGTGGAAGGAAGAACGCGGCGAGCGCATCTTCATCGATTTCAATCAGAACGCGCGCGACCGCACCATGGCATCGGCCTATTCGGTGCGACGAACGCCGATCGCCACCGTTTCCACCCCGTTGACGTGGGAAGAGCTGGTCGACGCCGAGCCCGACGACTTCACCATCGCGACCGTGCCCAATCTGCTCCGGAAACGTCCAGACCCCATGGCCGATATGGACGATGCGCCGCAATCGATCGAGCCGCTGCTTGAGATGGTAGAACGTGACGAGGCGGATGGACTCGGCGATATGCCCTATCCGCCGAACTACCCGAAGATGCCGGGCGAGCCGAAACGCGTTCAGCCATCCCGGGATACCGATAGGAAGCAGTAGTGGCGGTCCGCAGTATGTCGTGGCGGGCAGCCGGCGCGTGGCTCGCGGCCGGGGTCGTGGCCGTGCTGGTGCAGCATTGGCTCATTCCGCTGAATGCCCCCAACAGCTTCGGATTATTCAGTAACGGTGGCGATCTGATGACCTACCGGTTCGGCGGTCTGCGGGTTCTGCACGGTGAGCCGTTGTATGCCACGGAGATTCCGGACGCGGGGTGGTTCACGTATACGCCCTTCGCGGGGTTGCTTTTCGCCCCATTGGGTTTCGTTCCGTTGGGGGTGGCCAAGGTCATCTGGTTCCTGGTGAATCTGGGAGCGCTCTTCGCCATTATCTGGCGATGCTGGCGGGTTCTCGGATTCTCGGCGGGTGGTCGTCTGGTGGTCGCGTGTGTGGGAATGAACTTGGTGGCCTGGGATATTCAGCCAATCCATGGAACGTTATGGCAGGGGCAGGTCAATCTCGTGCTGGCCGCGCTCATCATCTGGGACCTCACCCGGCCCGAGGGCGCACGGTGGCGCGGCTGGTCGGTGGGTGTTGCTTCGGGGGTCAAACTCACGGCGATCATCTTCGTTCCGTACCTGCTGATTTCCCGTCAGTGGCGGGCCGCGGTGACGGCGATGGTGACGGCGGTAGGCACCGTGGCGCTGGGATGGATTCTGCTGCCGTCTGATTCGTCCGACTACTGGCTGGGTGCCGTGCGTACCACCGGACATATCGGCTCGCTGGACCATCCGGCCAACGCGTCAATCGGCGGTGCGTTATCGAATATCTATGCGCCACAACCCATGCCAACATGGCTGTGGGTCCTTCTCGCGGGTGGGGCCGCGCTGCTGGGGATGGCCGCCGCACGGCGGGCGCACCGGAATGGCCTGGAGCTGCTGGCGGTCGCCGTGGTGGGAATGGTCGGCTGTGTTGTCTCCCCGCTGGCGTGGGGGCATCACTGGGTGTGGACGGTGCCGCTGATGGTGTTGTTGGTCAACCAGATTCTGATCACTCGTGGTGCTCGGCGGTGGCAGTGGACCGCGATGACGGCCATCGCCGCGGTGACCGTGTCCATGTGGTGGTACTTGGTGCTGTACGTCCGCGCTATGCGGATAGACCCCGATTTCGGCTCCTACATCACCGCGTGGGACGCCGTGATCGCACAGATGTCGTGTGCGGAAAGGGTCTTCGACTCGGCCATCTATCCGTTGCTGTTCTTTGCGGTGGCGATCTGGATACTCGCAACCACATCGCGGCGTGCCGGTACCGTGCAGGAATGAAGCGTTGGGCGGCGGCCTGTGTCATTGCGCTGCTTGCGGTGGGCGGCTGCTCGTCATGGAACGAGCCCAATTCCACCCAGGCCTCCTACACGCCGCAAAAGACCGGGGCGTCGCCAATTCGCTACGACTCCGAGCCGTTGGAGCAGCGATTCTCCAAGCTCCCGAAACCGGTAACCGGTGAATGGGTGCAGGGCTTCTTCGGTGACGAGCCCCTGCCCGGTCCGAACACCACGTACTGGGTCGACGCGATCATCGAAATGCCGCCGCAACAGCTGGCCGCATACGTAGCGCCCTTCCGCTCCAGCATGGTGCTAGCTACCAGGCCGCGTCTGTGGAAGACACTCGATACGGGTGTGCCCTCCTCCGCGCAGTTCGAACGCAGCGACGAACTCGACCGGATGCTGTCCACCAACAGCGTGAAGGGCGGGTGGGACGTCAAGGCCTTCGCGCCCAAGGACGGTTCGGTGCTTGTCTTGTCCGCTCAGGGTAAGGACGTGACCTAGGACCTGCGGGTGCGACGGTTCCGCAGGCCGTGCGCCGGTTCGAGCGCTTCCTCGTCGTGTGGGTCCTTGGTGTCCTCTGCGGTTTCATCGGCAGGCGGCTCCACCGCCTCGGACTCCTCAGACTGCTCGATCAAGGTCTCGTCGGCTGCCTTGGTCTCGTCGGTGCCAGTGCTGGGTTCCGCGACCTCGGTGGCTTTCTTCTTGGCGGGACGGGGCGTGCGTTCCTTTTCTGGGGCCTCGGCCACGAATGCCAGGTGATACGCCGCGAAGGCCAGTATTCCGATGGCCGCTGCCGCGCCGTATACCCCGAATTCCCAGATGCCGAATCGGTCCAGGTTCAGCCAGACCTCGGCGATCGCCGTTCCTACGATGAGGGCGCCGGCAAGGAAATGGCCGGTGAAGGCGGCCGCGCGCAGCGTGAGCGCCAGCTGTGGCGTCGCGAACTCGGGCTGACGAGTCCGCCGCCAGGAGAGCAGGGCTGGGATACCGGCCGCCGCCAGCAGTAGGCCCGTGAGGATGCGCAGCCCGGTACCGAAGGCGTGGCTGGTGGCCCCGTTCAGTTCGGGCCAGCGGGGCAGCACGAAGAAGAAAAAAAGCAGTCCCGCGATCAAGGAGAGAGCGGCATGGCTGCTGGTCAGAACGATGGTCGCCGTCCGGCGTCCGGCAGCCATTGCCCTCCTTGATGCGGTCCTGCAGTGGCGGAGGATAGGGGATTTGAACCCCTGAGGGCTATTAACCCAACCCGCGTTCCAGGCGAGCGCCATAGGCCACTAGGCGAATCCTCCGTCGGTCATGGTAGCGGACTGCGCTGAGTGCCAATGTCCACCATCCCCTTGACCGGCCCCGATGCACGCCGCGTGCTGGCCACGAGGGTCGCGCCGCCGATCAGCGCGGCCACCAGCACGCCCAGCAGCGGCCGGAAGCCGAAGGCGTGCGCGAGGTAGGGCGCAGAGCTGGCGCCGAGAAAAACGGTGAACCCGTACAGTGCGGTACCGGCACCGCGCCGGGGAGCCGCCCGATCACCGAACATGGTGACCATCGCCGTCGACGCGACGGCGATCCCTGCGACGAAGATGTTGCTTCCGACGACGATGACCGGAACCGAACCGGCCCCCAGGGCCTCGATCGTCAAACCTGCCGCTGCCAGCACGTACCCCACCAACGCCCCGGTTTCGGTGCCGACCTTGCCCACCCACGGCCCGACGAACGGCGCCACCAGCATTCCGGGAATGCCCGCCAGCCGAATGGTCGTGACGGTGGACTCCGGCAGCCGCAGCTCATCGACGAGCTGATTCGCCAGGCTCGTGTACATCGCGACGAACGACAGCATCAGCACGAACACCGCGGCCAGCGGCACTGCGATGTCCCGGCGGGTGAGCAGGCGGGCCTGGGCGGCGTAACCGGACACCACCCGCGCCGAGGGATCCCCACTGCGTTCCTCGCGCATGACGAGCGCCAGCAGCCCGACATTGAGTGCGAGCCCGGCCGCGCTCACCCAGAACAGCCACTGCCATCCCCATGCCTGGGTGATGACGGAGGCCAGCACCTGCCCGAGCACCCCGGCCATCAGATACGCGGTGGACACCGCGCCGATCGCGGTCGTCGCCGTCCGCCGGGGCAGCGCCTCCCCGAGATAGCTCAGTGCGGACGGTGAGAACGCTCCGCCGGCGAAGCCCTGCAACACCCGCAGCACTCCGAACAGTGCGGGTGTGGGGGCAAAGGGCACCAGCAAGGTCAGGACGGCCATCACCAACACACCAGCGATCAGTACACGTCGGCGACCGAATCGATCGGTGATCGGACCGAACAGTAGAAAGCCCGCGGCGTAGCCGAAGAGCGCCGCGGAGAGTGCGGGCGTCAGGTTCTGCCCGTCGTAGGACGCCGACACGGCGGCGTGAATCGGAATCCACACGTAGAGCTGCATGGTGACCTGCAGTGCACACAGCACGATCAGGACAACCCGCGTCATTTCTGCACTATTGGCCGGGTGTGGGGCCAGCGGCAACCAACGGTGTCGTTGTCCGTCACCTTTCCGGGCGCGTTGGCCCGAATACGACGATTCCCAGCGATTCCCCAGAATGCGCGGGACTGTGCGGCGCAGCGGCAACCGTGACTGGGCATATGCGCAGGAGGCCTTTTGCACAGGCCTTTCCCTGGGTCGCTGGCAGACTCGGGACCCCCGGGGTGCCGAGCACGCCGCTGCCCGGCAGCGGGGCGTGAATTGCAAGCATTGGCAACGCAATCCGTCACCTTGTGGGCGCGGCGGGCTTACCGCAAGATGTGCGTATGCGCGCCGCCTACATCGAGCAGCGGGGACCCGCTGAAAACATCCAGTACGGCACGCTTCCCGAACCCGTGGCATCGCCCGGTGAGGTGCTCGTCCAGGTCAACGCGGTGGCGGTCAACCCGGTAGATACCTTTGTGCGTTCGGGCTCTTACGCCACCGCGATTCCGCTGCCGTTTGTGGTGGGGCGTGACCTGGTCGGGACGGTTGTCCAGGCCTCCGAGGGATTCCGTACCGGTGAGCGGGTCTGGTGCACCAGTCTTGGGTACGACGGAAGACAAGGTGCCACAGCAGAATTCGCTGCGGTTCCGGCTGAGAGGTTGTATGAACTGCCGTCGGATGTGGATCCGGTGGTCGCTGTCGCGGTGGCTCACCCCGCCTCAACCGCCTATCTGGCGACCGTCGAATACGGGGACATCAGAGCCGGGGAAACGGTGCTGATCGTCGGGGCCGGTGGAAACGTAGGGTCGGCCGCGGTTTCGCTGGCGGTCGGTTCGGGCGCTCGGGTGATCGCCGTGGCATCGCAGCGCAGCCTGGACAGATGTGTGCAACTCGGGGCCCACGAGGTGTATGACTACACCTCCGATTGGGTGCCGCTGGTCAGTAAGAAGCACCCCGGTGCCGTCGATGTCTATGTGGACACCTCGGGCGTCAACGATGTCGTCGCGGCGGTGGATCTGCTTGCACCACACGGTCGGATCGTCCTGATATCCGGCGATGGAACCCCGGAGACCCAGCGGCCGGTGCCCCTCGGCCCGTTGTATCGCAAGAGTGGGTCCATTCGCGGGTTTGTCATGTCCAGGGCATCCTCCCGCCAGCTCGCCGATGCGGCCCAGCGCACGGCTGTCCTGCTTGCCGGCGGCGATATTGTTCCGAATTCCATTGATTTGATGCAGTTTTCAGAGACAGCGCGGGCGCACCGGCGGATCGAGACAGAAGTTATGGGCGGCACCCGGCTGGTGCTGCTTCCCGCGTGATTCCCGGCCGCAACCTGGTGTTTACCCCGCACCGGCGCACCGACCTGACGGACCCGAAAACCAACTTGACGGACCTTCTCCGGATACATCGCTGGCCCCTGTCGCCGGTGCCAGCCTTTGATGCGTGAGCCTCTTCGAAATCGAAACCAGCGCCTTCTGCACCTCATCGCCCGAAGACCTGTACGCATTGGTCAGCGACCTCCCCGAGAGTGGTCGGTGGAGCCCTGAATGCATTGGTGGACAATGGATATCCGGTGAGCCCGGACAGGTTGGCGCGGTGTTCCGCGGCAACAACAATCGCGCGACCGATGTCGTCGCATGGGCACCGGTGGTGCGCGGAGGCTGGCAGACCGAGAGTGAGATCGTGGCCGCCGAAGCTCCGAGGCAATTCAGCTGGTCCATCCTGAACCGTTCCGGAGAGCGGCAGGAGAGTGTCTGGAGCTACTTCGTGGACGCCGCCGATGGTGGGTCGATCCTGCGGCACCACTACCGGATGGGCAAGCCCACGGAGGGCATCACCGAAATCATGTCGCACCTCGACGCAGAAGGTAAGGAGCGGTTCGTCCGTGAATGGGGCGACAAGCTCCGCGCCGACATGCAGGCCACCGTGGACTCCATCTCGCGCATCACCGAGGAAGCCCATGCTACCCAGAAGGCTGGTGTACCTCAATGATTCTGCAGCGCATTGGAAACCGCGGCATCAAGCTCGGCTCACTCTTCGAGCGCGCGGCGCGTAGACACCCTTCCAACACGCTGACGCTGGACCATCGACCGTCGTTGGCGCCGCAGCTGGAAGGTACGTCGACCATCGCACAGGTGGCCACGGCCGTTGACGATATCGCGCGGCGGCTGAGGGCGGCCGGTGTCGCGCCCGGAGAAAAACTGGTTATTCACAAGTCCGACGGCTTTGACATCACGCTTGCGGCCTGTGCCGCGGCCCGTGTCGGCGCGGTTCCAGTGCTGTTGTCCCCCAAGCTGGACGGCGCGACAGTGGCGACACTCATTGGGCGGGTAGGTAATCCGGCCTTGTTGACGGACACCGCAAAGCTCGAGGGCGACCTGGCCGGACAGCCGATCACGGAGATCACCTCCCGAATCCTGCTCGCCGAGGGCGAGCACCCAGAGGCCGTGACGCTGTCGACGCTCACTCCCGCGGCACCCGCGCCGGCTTTTATCCCCAGCCCGCACGATCCGGCGCTCATCACCCACACCTCGGGTACCACCGGGGTACCCAAGCTCGCGGTGCACACCAACTTCACCTTTGAGGCGCGGTACCGTCCCCAGGCCGCCGTCGCCGCACTGGTACGCCGCCGCGAGCCCCTGGTCATCCACGTATCCTTCGTGCATTCGCGCCTGGTGACCGCACTGGCGATCGCGATGCTACGCGGCTTCCCCGTGGTGGTACTCGTAGACGACGAACCCGAGCACGCCGCGGAGATCTTCCTGCGTGTGAAGCCGGGAATCCTTGAGGCTCATCCGAACACGTTCATCAACTGGGAAGTGCTGGCCGACGATCCGCGGCGCCCGCTGGCTTCGGTCAAGTACTTCAGCAGCACCTTCGATGCCATTCACCCACGCACCGTGCGCACCCTCCTGGCGGCCACCCAACGCCGTCGTCCGCTTTTCGGGCAGCTCTACGGTCAAAGTGAGGTGGGGCCGATCGTCGCACGCGGCTTTAGCCGCCTCCGGTCCGCGGACTCCGATGGGCGGTGTGTCGGCTACCCCTTCCCGGGCATGACAGACGTCCGGATAGTTTCCCGCAATGGAGAGCCGCCGTCTTCGGAGAACCCCGGTTACATCGAGGTGCGGACCGACGGCCGGATTCGTACCTACTTGGGGGAGCAGGACCGCTACGACAATCAGCTCGACGACGGCTGGTGGCGGATGGGCGATGTCGGCTACCGCACTCGTTGGGGCTGCATTCACCTCCTTGACCGCGAAGTCGATCTCATCGAAGGCTTCGGCAGCACCCTCGCCGCCGAGGATCGCCTGTTCCTGGCGGTGGACGAGCTCACTGAGGTGATCATCGTCGCCGGCCCGAATGGTCTCGCGCAGCCGGTCGTGTGCACCAAAAACGATGTGCCGCTCAATCTGAACGCCTGGGATACCGCGGCGGCACAGTTGCCGCCGATGGCCCCGCCGCTTCAGCTGCGCCTCGATGAGCTTCCACAGACCGCTACCACGAAGATCAAGAGGCTGGAACTGTCGGCACGTATCGGCGCGGGGGCGATCTGATGTCGCGGCTCATTGTGGTCGGTGGTGGTATCGGCGGACTTGCCGTCGCGTTGAGCGCGGCCGCCTCGGGTAACGAGGTGGTTGTTCTGGAGCGGGCGCGCGAGTTCGCCGAAATCGGCGCCGGCATCCAGCTTGCCCCCAACGGATTACATGCTCTCAACGTGCTCGGCGTGGGCGATAAGATCGAGAGCATCGGAGTCCAGGTGGACTCGCTGCGGCTGTTCGACGCCACCGTCGACCGGCTGATCAACACGATGAGCCTGGGTGCGGATTATCAGCATCGGTTCGACAGCCCCTACCTGGTGGTGCATCGCGCGGAACTGCATCGCATTCTGGTCGACGCCTGCGTCTCTGATAGTCGCATTACGTTGTTGAGCCGCAGTGAGGTATTCGGATACCAGCAGGATGGCGAGGGAGTTCGGGCGCTGCTTGCCGATGGCACCAGCGTGGAAGGCGACGGTCTCATCGGCGCCGACGGCATCAACTCTTCGATCCGCCGAGTGCTGCTTGACGACGGCGAACCGCGGGTGGCCGGGATCACGGTGTACCGCACCACGGTGCCCATCGACAAGGTCGATGAAAGCCTGCAATCCAATTCGGTCACCTGGTGGACCGGGCCCGGATGCCATCTAGTGACCTACCCGATCGCGGGTGGTTCGCTGCTGAATCTTGCGGCGAGCCGCACGGACGGTGTCACACAGGCATTCTCCGGGGTCTCGGTGAGTGAGGCGCGCGTGCGCGGAGAGTTGGCGTCATTGCGCGGAACGGCGCGCAGCCTGCTTGAGCTAGGGCAAGACTGGAGATCCTGGTCGCTGGTGGATCGTGACCCGGTGCGGCAGTGGTCGGACCGCCGGGTGGTGCTGCTGGGCGATGCGGCGCATCCCATGCTGCACTACGCGGCGCAGGGCGCCAGCCAGGCACTTGAGGACGCCGTGGTCCTCGGCGCGATCGTTGGCGCCGATCCGGACCGCCTCCCGGGCCGGTTCAGCAGGTATGTCGAGGCACGCCGTGACCGCACCGCCGACGTGACGCTGGCGGCCAGGGACAGCATCGGCATCTGGCACGCGGCAGGTGACGCGGCCGTCGAGCGCAACGAGAAGCTGGGTGCCATGCGAGATTCCGATCTGCATGACGAGCTGGCATGGATGCACGGCGACACCGATTTCGGCTTGGCCGCGGTGACGTCGGCGGTAGGGGTGCGGTAGATGTCGGACCAACAGATTTGCATCATCGGTGCGGGACCTCGCGGTCTGGCAGTGCTGGAGCGCCTATGCGCCAACGAGCGCCACGCACCCAGCGCGGACCGAATCGTCGTGCACGTCGTAGATCCCTACTCGCCGGGAGCCGGATCGGTCTGGCGCACCAATCAGTCCTGGCATCTGTTGATGAACACCGTGGCGTCGCAAATCACCGTGTTCACCGACGACAGCGTGGCCATCGAGGGACCCATTGAACCGGGGCCGACGCTCTACGAGTGGGCGCAAAGCCTTGCGTTGCTGGGTGATCCATCGCGTAGCGGCGAGAAGGCGATCGCCGAGGCACGTACGCTGCGGTCCAACTCGTACCCGACGCGTGCCCTCTACGGGCACTACCTCAGCGACAGTTTCGCGCGTGTGGTCGGGTGGGCACCCGATCATGTAGCGGTCCTCGTCCATCGCTCCCGCGCGGTGGCATTGGCGGACACTCATGGCGATATCGATGGGCCACAGGGGGTTCGGCTGGAGAACGGGACCAGGCTGCATGATCTGAGTGCCGTCATTCTCGCCGTCGGGCATGTTCCCGCGGGCCTGCGTCCCGGTGAGGCCCGTGCCGCATCTCTCGCCCGTATCCACGGACTGACGTACGTCACCCCGTCCAACCCGGCCGATATCGATTTGTCCGCCATCAGACCGGGTGAACCCGTGGCTGTTCGGGGACTGGGGCTGAACTTTTTCGACTATATGGCTCTGCTGACGGTGGGCCGTGGCGGAAAGTTTGAACGGGAGCATGGAACGGAAGACGGGCGATTGGTGTACCGCCCATCGGGACAAGAGCCGATTCTGTACGCCAGCTCGCGACGTGGCATTCCGTACCACGCGCGCGGTGAGAACCAGAAGGGATCTTCCGGTCGCTATTTCCCGCGCCTGCTCACCGTGGAGCGCATCGCCCAGCTCCGCGAGAGCCTCGGCGTTCTCCTGCAGTTCCGCCGCGACCTCTGGCCGCTCATCGCGCGGGAGGTGGAATGCGTCTACTACGAAGGGCATTTGACGCAGCGCGGAGTGCCGGTCCAAGAGTTCGCCGAGCGTTACCTTGCCGCGGATGAGGGCGACCTATCGGCGATCTTGTCCGATCACGATCTGCTCGAAATTGCCTGGGAATGGGATGATCTCGACCGTCCGTGGGGTAACCGCGAGTTCAGTGGGCCTTCGGAGTTCACCGCGTGGATCCTCGAACACCTGCGTGCCGATGTGGTGATGGCACGTGAGGGCAATGTCGACGGTCCGGTGAAGGCGGCGCTGGATGTGTTGCGGGACCTGCGCAATGAGATCCGGCTGGCCGTGGACCACGGCGGGCTGGACGGCAAGTCGTACCGGGACGAGTTGGAGAGCTGGTACACGCCGTTGAATGCCTTCCTGTCCATCGGCCCGCCGGCTCAGCGGATCGAGGAGATCATCGCCCTGGTAGAGGCCGGGGTCATGCATCTGGTGGGACCGCAGATGCAGGTGCGCTTCGATACTCATGACCCGGCCGTGGTCATCGAGTCGCCACTTGTGCCGGGGTCGGCCGTCAGGACGCGCAGCCTCATCGAGGCACGGTTGCATGAACCAGACCTGCGCCGCAGCAGCGACCCCCTGCTGATCTTCCTGCAGGAGACCGGTCAATGCCGCCCGTATGAGATACCTACCGATGATCACAAGGCATACCAGACAAAGGGATTGGCGGTCACCGAGCGCCCGTACCGGTTGATCGGTGCCGACGGGCGAGTTCATCCGCGCCGGTTCGCCTACGGGGTTCCCACCGAGTCGGTGCACTGGGTTACCGCGGCGGGAATCAGGCCGGGAGTGGATTCGGTGACACTGGGCGACGCCGATGCGATTGCCCGCGCCGCATTGGCCAGTGCACCCTCTCCGGTTGCGGATGTGGGTGATCACGGAGTGCTGGTGTGAGCGGTTTCCTGGAGACCGGACTGCTGTCGCCGGTCAGCGCCGGCACCGTCGCCGAGGGCGAGTTGACCGACGCCGCGTGGCTGCAGGCGATGCTCGACGCGGAGGCGGCGCTGGCAGCAGCGCAGGCAGATATCGGAGTTCTGCCCAGGGGCGCGGCAGATGTCATCGCCAAGGCTGTGGCCGGACACGATATCGACGTCCGTGAGGTGGCGTTGTCGGCGCGGGAGACCGCCAATCCCGTCGTCGGCCTGATCAAAGAACTGACTCGGGTGGTGGGGGACATCGATCCAAGTGCGACCGACTACGTGCACCGCGGATCGACCAGCCAAGACATCCTGGACACCGCGGCGATGATGCTGGCCAAGCGGGTGCTGGCGCTCATCGCGACGGATTTGGGTTACGTAGCCGAGGCTCTTGCGATCCTGGCTGTCGAACACCGAGACACGGTCATGGCTGCTCGCACTCTGGCGGTGCAGGCCGTTCCGACCACGTTCGGGCTTAAGGCATCCGGCTGGCGGGAGCTGATCCTGGAGGCCCGCGCACGCGTGCTCGCAGTCGCGGGCAGACTTCCGGTCTCATTGGGTGGTGCCGCGGGCACCCTTGCCGGGTACCTCGCATACGCCGGACCGCACGGTGCAGATCCCGGGGCATTCGTCGAGACACTCAACATCGCCTTCGCGCGGAGGACGGGCCTGGCCGCCTCGGGGCTGCCCTGGCACGCGCTACGCGCCCCGATCGCCGATATCGGCAGCACCATGGCCTTTGTGACTGGCGCATTGGGCAAGTTCGCCATCGATGTGCTGACCTTGAGCCGCACCGAGGTCGGGGAGGTGCTCGAACCGGCGCCACCCGGTCGCGGTGTCTCCTCGGCCATGCCGCACAAGCGAAACCCGGTGCTGGCCACGATGATCAGATCGGCGGCGTTGCAGGTTCCGGCGCTCAGTACCATCCTGACCAACTCGTTGCTCAGCGAGGACGAGCGGTCCGCGGGTGGCTGGCACGCGGAATGGCTGGCTCTGCGCGAATGTCTGCGCCTCACCGGCGGTGCGGCGCAGACGGCCGTCGATCTGAGTCGCGGTCTGCAGGTGCGTGCCCAACGCATGTCGGAGAACCTCGGGTTGCTCGGCGGCCAGCCCTCGGCCGAGCGGCTGTCGGCGGCGCTGTCCGCGCAGTTGGGCAAGGGGCCGGCGAAGGCCCTCGTCTCTGCGGTCGTCGACGAGGCAGTCGCACGTGGCGTGAGTTTGCGCGAGGCAAGTCTTGCCCGGCCGGAGATCATCGCGTGGTTGAGCGAGGCTGAGGTCGATGGACTGTTGGACCCCGTCACGTACGTCGGAGCGGCAGGTCAGCTGGCACAAGCCGCCGCCACGCGGCAGATCTGAGGAAGCCACCTGCGCGAACTTTCGTTCAGGCTGATTCTTTGCGAACTGTTCGCGCGTAAGAGTCTTGACGCTGCCGTACCCCACATTTACCGTTGCCACGCACACACGGCAGACGGGTAGTTGGGATTGACTGACATACAGGTTGGTGGGGCGCGCGAGGGAGGCCCCACCGCGTTAGCCGTGCTGCGACTGTTGGCGTCCGGAACGGCGCCCGATGTCTTCGAGGCCCGGCTCAAGGAGATGGCCCGCGAGTCCTCGCCCCCGTGGAGCGCTGCGGATCTGCACCGCGCCCGCGGATACGCCGAACGCATCTACAGCCTTATCGAGGGGCAGAATCAGCGGGAGGCCCGACTGTCCAATCTCGTGGGTGTGGCCATCGAGCTGCTTGGTTGCCGCGATATCGATGAGGCTTCGACGATCTTGGTGGAACGTGCGCGAATCATGCTCGACGCCGACTTCGCGTTCATTTCGGTACGCGATGACGCCGGACCTGATCTGCGGCACCACGTCCGTTATGTCGACGGGTCTACCACCGCGATCAACCGGGGTCTGTACTTCCCGATTGGCGACGACGTCGGATTGGTAAGCCAGTACCGTCCTGGCCATGGGCCGGTGTGGACCACAGATTACCCGTCCGACACCAGGTTTAGCCGGGCCAGCGATGGCGACGCCGCGATGCGCTCCGAGGGTGTGCACAGCCTGATGGTCATGCCGATGGAGCACGAGGGGCAGCACTTCGGCAACCTCTATGTCGGGTCACGCACGGTGCGCAGCTTTACTGGCGCCGAGCGATCACTCTTCGCCAGCCTCTGCTCTTTCGCGGGTATCGCGTTGGCACGTGCCGACGAATTCTCCAGCAATACAGCACAAATCAGCGAACTAGAGCAACGCCTCGAGCTGCGGACCAGGCTTCTCAACGCCGGCGCGGGTCCCGGTGGCATGGATAGCTTTGTCCTCACGGCGGGGGAGCACCTCGGTGTCGCGATGCGGGTGACCGGGCATGACGGTGACGAGATCGCTTCGTACAAATGGGAATCCGATCCGGAAGACTTCGTGACAACCGCGCTCACGGTGGGTGATGACTACCACGGCGAGCTATCCGTCGCGAGCCTGAATGACGACCCAGTCTCGGTGTACCCGTTGAAAATCCAGGATCTCACCACCACGGCCGCGGTGGTCATGTGCGGCGACAATCGAATGTCGTTGTCGGTGTCCCAGCTGCGCGACGACCTGCTCCACGACGTGCTGGATTACCGCCAGCGTGACAGTCGATTGGTTCAGACCTACGCCCGCCGTTTGTCTTTGGACCTCAATCAGCCCCATGTCGTGGTGATCCTCAGGCCCGAACGTGGCGGATTGGATCGCGCATCGCTGTGGTCTGCGTCGTTCGCCGCACGTGTGGGCGGGCTGCGGACCACCCAGGACGAGGTGGTGGTGTTGCTCGTTCCGGGAGCGGATCCGGGGCGGACCGCCCAGGCGGTATGGGACGAAACAACCACACACCTACGCATGCCGGTGACGGTGTCGGCCGCCGGACCGTCGGATCGTGTCGAGTCCATCGAAGAGACGTATCAGGACGCGATGCGCTGCATGGACGCGATGAGTGCGCTGGGTGCTCTCGGAACCGCCGCCGCCGCAAATGAACTAGGCTTTCTGGGCGTGCTGCTCTCGCGCCACCAGGACGTCGAGGGTTTCGTCAGATCGATGGTCGGGCCCGTCATCGACTATGACGAAGACCGCGACACCGATCTGCTTCAGACGCTCGACGTCTACTTCACCGTTGGCGCCAGCCCCACCCGCGCCGCGAAGATCCTGCACACCCATCCCAACACGGTGGTGCGTCGCCTCGAGCGGGTGAACGAGTTACTCGGTGACGGGTGGCAGGATGCCGAGCGGCTCCTGGACACGCAGCTCGCCATCAAGTTGTGGAAGGTTCGAGGCTCGTTGCTCACTCGCCAGACCGGGTGACACCAGGCATCCCACCGCCGCGGCGATGGACACGAGCGTGGCGTGACGATGCCATCCGGTGAACGACCGCCCCGCGAAGTCCTGCATGCCCATGCGGTTCGCCAGGTGCAGGTATCCCTGCTGCACGTGATCGGCCAGCGCCACCTGATGTGCCTGTGACGAGGTGGAGAATTCGGGGTCGTTGGTCAGCCAGAGTTCGGTGCGGGCGCGCGAATGGTCTAACGGAGTCATGCCGACGAGCGTCAACGGTGTCCGTGACCGTACCGCCGAGGGGTCCGCCAGCTGAACCTTGGCGATGCTGATCAGGTGTCGGCGTCCCTGGTAGACGTACTGCTCGGTGCGCCGCGAGCCCTTGGTGGCCTGCACGATCTGCGCGGCGGGCAGGACGCGCCCCTGGTAGCCGGCGAAGGCCGGGTCGACTACTTGAAGCTGCAGGTCACTGGGTACCCGCGTGGTCGCCACCTGATGGGCCAGCGTTCCGAAGAGCTGTGTCAGGTCCGCACCGCTGGCACCGAGCAGGTCGAAGATCACCGGTGCTTTCGAGGGACGGGCCACCTTGAGGAATTCCTGGAACGACGACAGCGCGCATCCGCTCACCGACTCCAGGGGGTAGTCCTCGGGGATCGAGGTCTTGGTCTTCTTGGTCGCGGATTCCAGCCAGGGCTGCGACAAATGCAACCGCCAGCTCACCGGTACCGCGAATCCGTCGGCGGCGAGCCACACACTGAGGGCGAGCTGGCCGTTGACCGCGCGCCCGGCGCGAGGGCAGTACCGTCGGTCCACACCCACGGAGTGCACGCCCGCCTTCGGAATGAGCATGGGGGTCACCACCCATGCGGCGGCGTGGTACGCGCTGGTGAGGTAGGCAGTCAGGTCCCGGCGCACCGCCCACCAGTCCCAGGTGGAGCTGTTCACGAAGTGATGCAGGTTCTGCTCGCTCACTTCTCTGCCCATGGACTGGCCCATGGTGGCCGCCATGTTCCGCGCCGACTTACGTCCGCGCACCTTCAGCAGGCCGGTGACGTAGTCCTCGCCCTTGGCGCGCTGATCGCAGCGCGGCAGTGATCGCAGCACTTCGGGGCATACATGCGAGGCCACGGACGCCATGGCGTCGACCGAGCTGACGCGGGGCCGCGTATCGAACAGTTCGGTCGCGGCCCGGGCCTTGGTCGCAGATGTCATGTCTGAAGCACCTCAATGAGTTAGCGGATGTTCGGAGTCGACCCAAGAATGGGCCAGAGTCGCGTTGAGGGCCAGGTATTGGCACCACACAAAGTGACGGACTATGCGGGTGCCCCACTACACCAAGCGTGGTGGACTAATGCGAGATGACGGATTGATGAACAACCCCGTGACCTGCAAATTATTGTCTGCAGGCTGAGTCATTAGGTGGCGCAATGGGGTGTCAGGGGGGTCAACTTGACGGATTCCCTCCGAACTGACGAACTGAATTCACGATTGTTTGGTGCGTGACGCCCCATCTCGAAGATAGAGAGGTGATTACCCGGCGGGCGTTGCTAGGAACGACATTTGCGTTGGCTGGCGCGGCGGCACTTGCTGGCTGCGGCTCCCAGGCCAGCGCGGCGGACCCGCAAGTCTCTGTGACCGGTGGCGCGATCCGTGGGGGAACCGCCGGCAAGGTGCGCGTGTTCCGGGGCATTCCCTACGCGCAGCCGCCGACCGGGGAGAATCGATTCCGGTCCCCGCGCCCGCCGGTTCCGTGGCGAGATACCTTGGACACCAGGAGATTCGGCTCGGACTTCATTCAGCCGGCTGGCGGTGATCCGGTGCGTCAGGAAGACGCACTATATGCCAACGTATGGACGCCCACGGTCGATCGGGCAGCGAAGCTGCCCGTGATCGTCTATATCCACGGCGGCGGCTGGTCTCGGGGAGCGGGCAGTCTTCCGGTCTACGACGGGGCGGCGCTCGCCGAGCGCGCCGGTGCCGTCGTCGTGAACTTCAATTACCGGCTGGGTGCCTTCGGCTTCTGCGGTCATCCCGCCCTCGAAGACCCCGATACCGGACTGCACACCAACTGGGGCCTCCAGGATCAGATTGCGCTGCTGCGCTGGGTTAGTGAGAACGCCACGGCGTTTGGTGGCGACCCGGGGAACATCACACTCGTCGGGACCTCGGCGGGTGGTGCCAGCACCTGGCAGTTGTCTCTGCATCCACAGACGCGGCCGCTGCTGCGCCGAATCATCAGCATCAGTCAGGCGCATGTGTGGAGTCCCTACCTGAGCTTGACGCCGGCCGACGCCACCGCGGTGTTTGATGCGCTGGCCGCGGCTCAGGGGGTATCGGTCAAGGACCTGAAAGACGTACCGGCGGACCGGATACGCGACTGGTGGGTCGCCCAGTTCGCCCAACCGAGGTCGCAGCGGGTGGTCATGAGCGGCCGCCAGTATCGCGGGCCCGTCCTCGATCCGGTGCTGCTCCCGGCCTTCGATGTCAGTCAACCGATGCCGGACATCCCCACCATTTCTATCTACACCAGCACGGAGGGGTCGTTCTTCACCGGCCCCAACGCGCCCGACCCGCAACCGCAGCCGACCGATGCCGCCTCGCTGCGCGCCGCCTTCCGTGACATTCTCGAGCAGGGGGCGACGCCCATATCCGACGAGACTGTCGCCGATGCCGTTGCGGTGTACACGGATTCGGCAAAGCAGGATGGTCGGCCGGCGGATCCGCTCTCGCTGTGGACCGAATTGTGGGGAGACGCGCTGATCCGCCACGACGTCCTCGCCTTCACTCGCAGTGCGACGGTCGAGCGGCGTGCACCGCTGTACCTCATGGAGTACGCCCACCCGGTACAGCCGCCGTACTTCGGCGTGCCCCACGAGTCGACGTCACCGTTCCTCTTCGGTACCTACGCGCACCCGTCCAATGTGGCCAAGTTCGGCGACGGGCCCAAGGAGCGTGAAACCTCTGCTGCCTTTATGGATGTGGTGACAGAGTTCGCGCACGGCCGTGCACCGGCCAGCCCTCGGCTTCCTCAATGGGATCCGGTTGGCCAGGACTTGCGGCAGCTTGTGCTGCATGACGGCGCCGGAACAATCACCACTCCTGCCAAGACCACACAGCTGGGCGTTCTCGACGCAGTCCAGTGGGGCAAGTGAATCAGAAATCAATCGAATGGAGATCACGAGAATGGCTGCGCCATCACTGCTGCTAACTACCGGACGCGCTGTGCAACAACCGGTCTGGGAGAACGACGTGCACCTGGAGCGTGTGCGGGCGGAGCTCAGCGAGCTGCCCGCGCTGGTCGGCGCCGACGAGATCAGGACCTTGCGTGCGCTGCTGAGCACCGTCGCTCAGGGCCGGGCCACCATCATCCAGGCGGGTGATTGCGCGGAGGATCCGCAGGAGTCGACCAATGCTCACGTGGCGCGCAAGGTAGCGCTGCTTAACGTGCTCGCCGGCACCATGCGAATGAAGACCCATCGGCCGGTGCTGCGGGTCGGCCGCATCGGCGGGCAGTACGCCAAGCCGAGGTCCAAGCCCACCGAGATGATCGATGGTATCGAACTGCCCTCTTTCCGAGGGCATCTCGTCAATGGTCCGCAGCCGCACCCGGTACATCGGCGTGCCAATCCGGATCGGATGCTGGCCGGATACTGGGCCGCGAACCGGGTGATGGGTCACCTGGGGTGGCGGGTGCCATCCTCACTGTCGGTCATCGAACCGCCGGTGTGGACATCTCATGAGGCGCTGCTGCTCGACTACGAGGCACCGCAGCTGCGGCGCGACGGCGAGAACCGCATGGTGCTCACGTCCACGCACTGGCCCTGGATCGGCGACCGGACCCGGCATCTGGACGGCCCGCATGTTGAATTGTTCTCCCGCATCGCCAATCCGGTGGCATGCAAGGTCGGCCCATCGATGACGACCGAGGAGCTGCTCGCGCTGTGCGACAAGCTGGATCCGGGGCACGAGAGCGGACGGTTGACGCTGATCGCGCGTTTGGGTGCTTCGGCCGTGCGTAACAAGCTGCCAGATTTAGTTGCGGCGGTGCGTGAATCTGGGCACCCCGTGATCTGGCTGTGCGACCCACTGCACGCCAACACGGTGTCCACCGACTCCGGGTACAAGACGAGGCACGTCCAGACGGCCATCGACGAGGTGCGCGGCTTCCGTGAGGTGCTCGATGCTGCGGGCGTGCACTCGGGCGGATTGCACCTGGAAGCGACGCCGGATGACGTCGTCGAGTGCGTCTTTGACGATTCCCAGAATCACGAAGTAGGTCAGCGGTACTCGACGCTGTGCGATCCGCGTCTCAACACCGCTCAGGCCGCCGAGGTGGTGTCGGCATGGTAGCGGTGGTGACGGGTGCTGGCGGGGGAGTCGGCTCTCGAGTGGTGACGACCCTGGCTCGCCGCGATGAGCGAGTTGTCGCGGTGGACATCGACGAGGTGGCCATCAAGCAGCTCGTCGAGTATGCCGCCGATGAGGGGCTGGACATCATCGGACAGGTGCTCGACATCACCGATGACACCGCGGTGGCGGTGGGGGTGGCCGACATTGAATCTCGGATAGGCCCCATCACCTCGCTGGTGAACGGTGCGGGGGTGCTGAGAACAGGGGCGGTGGTGGAGTTCTCCGACTCCGACTGGGCTCAGACCTTTGATGTCAACGTGCGGGCGCCCTTTGTGCTGAGCCGGGAGGTGGCCCGGCACATGATCCCCCGCCGCGCCGGTTCCATCGTGACGATTGCCTCCAACGCAGCGTTGGTGGCCCGTAAAGGAATGACGGCGTACGCCGCGTCCAAGGCAGCCGCCAACGCCTTCACCAAGAGTCTGGGGTTGGAGCTTGCGGAGCACGGAATCCGGTGCAACGTTGTCGCTCCCGGTTCTACGGACACCCCCATGTTGCGCGCCATGCTGGGAGATTCCTCCGACTCCGGACTGGTTTCCGGCAGCCTGGATGACTTCAAGCCAGGGATTCCCCTGGGGCGCGTCGCCCAACCACAACACATCGCTGACGCTGTGGCCTTCCTGCTTTCCGACCAAGCCGCCCACATCACCATGCACACGCTGGTGGTCGACGGCGGCGCGACGCTAGGGGTTTGACCGATGACCACCGTTGAACGCGGTATCCCGATCATCGCCGAATACGAGCTGCCGACAGTGGATCTGCTGCCCGCCAACACGGCGGCGTGGCAGATCGACCCGGCTCGCGCGGTGTTGCTCATCCACGATATGCAGCGCTACTTCCTGGCCCCACTGCCCGCTTCGCTGCGTGCGGAGCTGGTGAGCAACGTCGCAGCCATCCGTGACAGGTCCGTGGCTGCAGGCATCCCGATCGCCTATACCGCTCAGCCCGGCAGCATGACTCAGGAACAGCGCGGACTGCTCAAGGACTTCTGGGGCCCGGGGATGCGCGTGGACGAGGAGCATCGCCAGATCGTCGATCCGATCGCGCCAGATCCCGGCGACTGGGTCTTTACCAAATGGCGGTACAGCGCCTTCCACCGTTCGGCGCTGCTGGAGCGGATGCACGCCGCAGGGCGCGACCAGCTGATTATCTGTGGGGTTTACGCGCATGTAGGAGTGCTGATGACCGCGGTTGATGCGTTCACTCACGATATCGAGACCTTCCTGGTCGCCGATGCGATCGCCGACTTTGATGACGAATCCCATTGGATGGCATTGGAATACGCGGCACGGCGGTGTGCCGTGCTGACCGTTGCCGATGAGGTGCTGACATGAGTGATCTACTGGGGCGCGTCTTGGCCGGGGCAACCGGACCGTTCGCGCTGCTGCACCGGCCGGAGTCCGGGGCGCCCGACGCCGTCGATGTGTTCACCGGGGAGGTGACGTCCGTCGAACGGATAGGCGACCTGCCGTTGCGCGATGGACTGGTTGGGCATGACCTGCTGGCATTGGTGCCCTACCGCCAGATCGTCGAGCGCGGATTCGTGGCGCCCGATGACGGTGCTCCGCTGCTGGCACTTGCCATCGAGCAGCAGGAGTCGGCGCCGTTGTCTGCGGTGCTGGATCGAATTCCCGAGTATCCGGTGGTGGTGGGCCACAGCGATTTCGATATCGATGACGAGGAGTACGCACGCCTGGCCTCCGGGATCATCTCCGAGGAGATCGGTCAGGGGGCCGGCGCCAACTTCGTGCTCAAGAGGAACCTGCTCGTGCAGTTGCACGACTATTCGATCAACACAGCGCTGACGCTCTTTCGCAGGCTGCTGGAGCGGGAGAAGGGTGCGTACTGGACCTTCCTGGTGAGTACCGGGGAGCAGGTGTTCGTCGGTGCCACGCCCGAACGCCATATCAGCGTGCAGGATTCGTTGGCCGTGATGAATCCGATCAGCGGGACCTACCGATACGGTGCCAACGGCCCGAATCTGGATGCCGTGATGGAGTTTCTTGCCGACACCAAGGAATCCGATGAGCTCTACATGGTGGTCGACGAGGAGCTGAAGATGATGGCTCGTATCTGCCCGGATGGTGGTCAGGTGCAGGGTCCGTACCTGAAGGAGATGGCGCGGCTTGCGCACACCGAGTATCTGATTTCCGGTGTGACGAAACGTGATCCGCGAGATATCCTGGCCGAGACGATGTTCGCGCCGACGGTGACAGGAAGCCCGCTGGAGAATGCGTGCCGCGTCATCCAGCGGTATGAACCACAGGGCCGGCGGTACTACAGCGGAGTCGCCGCGCTGATCAGTACCGATACGGCCGGTGTGCGGCAAATGGATTCGGCGATCCTGATCCGTACCGCGGAGATTTCGCCGGATGGAGCACTTGTGGCAGGCACCGGCGCCACCATCGTTCGGCATTCCCATCCCGTGAGTGAGGCCGCGGAAACCCGCAGTAAGGCGGCAGGATTGCTCTCCGCGTTGACGACACGTCGCGAACTACGCAGTCATCCCCGCGTTACGGAGGCTCTCGCCAGTCGCAACACCGGCATAGGGACCTTCTGGCTGGGGCACGAGTCAGGGGCGAGTGCCGCGAATCTGGTCGGCCGGACCGCGTTGGTGGTCGACGCAGAGGACACGTTCACCTCGATGATCGGATTGCAGCTGCGGGCCTTGGGCTTGCGGGTGGATATTCGTCGCTTCGACGAGGACATCAAACCCGGTTCGCATGACATTCTGGTGCTGGGTCCCGGCCCGGGTGATCCGACGGCCATTGACGTTCCGAAGATCGCGACGCTGACCGCGTTGACGAAGGCCGCACTGACCCAGCGCATTCCGTTCCTATCGATTTGCCTGAGTCATCAGGTGCTGTGCCGACAGTTGGGTCTGCCTGTCCGTCGCCGGGAGCAGCCCAATCAGGGCGTCCAGCGGCAGATCGATTTGTTCGGGACCGAGCGGCATGTCGGGTTCTACAACACCTTCGCCGCGGTCACAGGCGGAGAGTGGGTGGATACTCCGGCGGGCCGAGTGCAGATCAGTTCGGATGCCGTGACGGGTGAGGTTCACGCGGTGCGCGCCAAGCGATTTGCATCGATCCAGTTCCATGCCGAATCCATCCTGACGCGGGATGGAGTAGGGATCTTCGCTGAGCTGCTGACGCCGCTGGCGACTGGGGTTCCGGTACTAGCATGACAAGTGTGCGCATAGACATTCACGCTCACCTGTGGTCCGACGACTATCTCTCGCTGCTCGATGAGCACGGACGGGCCGGTACCGATGTACATCGTGGTCTCGGGGCCGGGGCGGTGCGCGCCGATTTGGATGGGCGTTTCGCGTTGATGGACGAGGCGGGTGTAGACCTGCAGATCCTGTCGGCGACACCGGCATCGCCCCATTTCGAGGAGGAGTCTGCCGCCGTCGAGAGTGCCCGATTTATTAACGATGAGTACGCGAAGCTTGCCAGCGAGTACCCGGGCCGGTTCCGGGCGCTGGCCTCGTTGCCCTTGCCTCATATCCCGGCCGCGTTGGAGGAGCTGAGCCGCGCGATCGACGATCTGGGGATGTGCGGTGCGGCGATCACGACTTCGGTGCTTGGTCGATCAATCGCCGACCCGATCTTCGATCCGCTGTACGAGGAGCTCAATCGCAGGAGCGCAATCCTTTTCGTGCACCCTGCAGGGTGCGGAGCGGACTCTTCCTTGATCACCGAGCACTCGCTCACCTGGTCTATCGGAGCGCCGATCGAGGACACGATCGCGATCATGCACCTGATCGTCGCGGGCATCCCGTCGCGTTATCCGGATATGAAGATCGTGACGTGTCATCTGGGTGGGGCATTGCCGATGGTGCTGGAGCGGGCGAACCGGCAAGTGACCGAATGGGAAGCCACACATTGTCCGGAGGCTCCCAAGGACGCGGCCCGACGGATTTGGTACGACACGGTGGGACATGACCACGCGCCCGCGCTACAGGCGGCTGTCGCGTCACTGGGTGCCGACCGGCTGGTGTTCGGATCGGATTTCCCGTACCAGGGAGGTGCCAGGTACGTCAGTTCCGCGACGTACATCCAGGAGGGTCTGTCGGCCGAGGATGCGTCGTTGATCCTCGATCGCAATGGGGCTGAGTTATTGGGGCTCGCGAACTGAGGCTCTGCCAGGGCTAGCTGTGTCCGCTCGACTTGTCGGTGGTTGTGTTTAGTATTCGAACATGAGTTCGATTGGGGTGTTGGAGGCGGCGGTTGATGCCTTCTGCGCCGAATCGCGCGATGGGTTGACCGCCGCTGATGCGTTGACGGTGCTGGCCCGTGTGGAGGTGGTGCAGCGTCGGTTGTCTGCCCATGGGTTGGGGCTGGTTCCCAAGGTGATGTCGCAGGCCTCGCCGGTCGAGCTCGGCGGCACCTCGTTCCCGGATGTGTTGTCGCGCCGGTTGCATATCGGTAAGGGGGCGGCCCGGCGCCGGATCGGTGATGCCGAGCAGTTGGCGCCGCGGCGGGCGTTGACCGGTGAGGTGCTGGCTCCGCAGCTGCCGAATGTGGCCGCCGCGCTATCTCGCGGCGATGTCGGGGACGAGCATGTGCGGATCATTCGCACATTCTTTGATCGGCTCCCGGTGGTGGTGGATGCCCCGACCCGCCATGCCGCCGAACAACAGCTAGCCCAGATGGCCGTCCGGTTTCGGCCCGAGGCACTGCGCATCGGTGCCGACAGGATGATGGCCCTATTGAACCCGGACGGTGAGTTCGCCGATGTGGATCGGGCGCGGCGGCGCGGAGTCACGATCGGGCAGCAGGGTTTTGACGGCATGTCACCCATCAGCGGCCTACTGGATCCGGAGACGCGTGCGTATCTGGATGCAGTGTTCGCCAAACTGGCCGCACCGGGCATGTGCAACCCGGCCGACCAGAGCCCTCTCGTGGACGGGGAGCCCGACCCGGAAGCCGCCGAACACGACCACCGCTCGGGTGCCCAACGCAACCACGACGCACTGCGCACCTGCCTACGATCGACGCTCGCGTCCAGAGATTTGGGTTCCCACCACGGACTGCCGGTCGCCGTCGTGGTCACCACCACCCTGGCCGAGCTCGAACACGCCGCCGGCATAGCGGTCACCGGCGCCGGCACCAGGCTGCCCCTGCGTGATGTGATCCGCATGGCCGCCCACGCCCACCACTACCTGAGCATCTTCAACGACGATGGCCGACCGTTGTATCTGGGCCGCACCAAACGCATCGCATCGGCAGATCAGCGGATTGTGTTGCACGCCCAAGACCGCGGCTGCACCCACCCCGACTGCACCGTGCCCGGATACCTGTGCGAAGTCCACCACATCACCGAATGGGCCGATGGTGGCCCCACCAACATCGACAACCTCACCTTCGCCTGCGCACCCCACCACCGCCTCCTCAACCACGGCTGGACCACCCGAAAACACACCAACGGCACCACCGAATGGATACCCCCACCACAGCTCGATATCGGTGACTCAATCGCCAACAACCACCACCATCCGGGACGGCTGACGCCCGCCTACTAGACTGGTCGGCGGACCCCGCGCGGCGTCTATCCTGTGAACTCCCCCAGGGCTGGAAGGCAGCAAGGGTCAACGGGCTCTGTCGGGTGCGCGGGGTCCCCTTTCCGAAGATCGCGACCTCCAGATGCCCCGCAGGGCGAATAGGGGAAAGCCGTGTCGTTCCTGTCGCTCGGACCCGACGAACTCGCAGCTCAGCATCGGTTGCAGCAGGAGAACTATCACCAGCTCAAGGCCAAGGGGCTATCGCTGGACCTCACCCGCGGCAAGCCGGCGCCTGAGCAGCTCGACCTGTCGAACGGCCTGCTGGCACTGCCCGGTGACGGCGACTTCCTCGACGGCAATGGCACCGACACTCGTAACTACGGTGGAGGCAACGGCCTCCCGGAGCTGCGTGCAATCTTCGGTGAGCTACTCGGCGTTCCCGCACCCAATCTGATCGCCGCCAACAACGCCAGCCTGTCTCTCATGCATGACGTGATCGTGTACTCGCTGCTCCACGGAACCGTCGACTCGCCCCGGCCCTGGGGCGACGAGCCGTCATTGAAGTTCCTGTGCCCGGCGCCCGGATACGACCGTCATTTCGCGATCACCGAATCCTTCGGCATCGAGATGATTCCGATCCCGCTGCGCGAGGACGGCCCCGATGTCGACCTCATCGAGGAACTCGTCGCCTCCGACCCGACCATCAAGGGCATGTGGAGCGTTCCCGTCTTCTCCAACCCGACGGGAACCGTGTACTCATGGGAGGTCGTTCGTCGGCTGGCCCAGATGAACACGGCCGCACCGGATTTCCGTCTTTTCTGGGATAACGCATACGCGGTGCACACGCTCACGCATGATTTTGTCCGAAATGTGGACTTGCTGGGTATCGCCGAAACCGCCGGACATCCCAACCGCCCGTTGATCTTTGCTTCCACCTCGAAGATTACTTTCGCCGGTGCGGGTGTCAGCTTCATGGGAGGATCGCTCGCCAACATCGCGTGGTACTTACAGCATGCCGGTAAGCGCAGCATCGGACCCGACAAGGTGAATCAGCTGCGGCACCTGCGTTTCTTTGGCGATGCCGAGGGTGTCAAGCTGCACATGCAGAAGCATCAGCAGATCCTCGCGCCTAAATTTCAACTGGCGCTTGAGATTCTGGACGACCGATTGAGCGAGAGCAAGATCGCGTCGTGGAGTGAGCCCAAGGGTGGATACTTCATCAGCCTCGACGTTCTCGACGGCACTGCCAAGCGCACCGTGGCTCTGGCCAAGGAGGCCGGGATAGCGCTTACCGAGGCAGGGGCCACGTTCCCGTACCGAAACGACCCGAACGACAAGAACATTCGACTGGCGCCGTCATTCCCCCCGTTGGAGACCGTTGGTGCTGCTGTCGATGGTCTTGCGACGTGCGCGCTACTGGCGGCAACAGAAAAGCTGTTGGAGCGTGCCGACTAGGGCGCCCTTTGTACCCTGTCGACCTGTTTGTTGAGCAGCGTCAACGCCAGCTTGTCGTTGTCGCTGGTCCAGGGCTCCATGGCATGAAGGACTTTGACGGTCACCGTGGTTCCGCGCAGCTGCGCGGTGAGCGTTTTGATGGTGATTTCCACAGTCTGCTCACCGTCCATGCCCAGACCGCCGGTGAAGACGGTCTCCGTCGCGTCGACGGAGGCCCCGGGCACCTTCGCCATCTTGACGCTGCCGGTCCCGTCGATCCCATCGAGATCCAGCGTGACGGACCCGCATCGTCCGGCCTTTTCCTCGATCGTCTGGAACGAGTCGGCAATGCCCTTGCCGACCACGACGTCCACGCGAAGAGCCCCATCCTCGTACTGAGCGGCCGCCTGCTCAAAGGGGACCGTGTCATGGTTGACAAAGATGTTGCACTCGACCGGTTTCACCCTCGGTCCGTCATCGCCCGGCTGCTCGACCACTTCGTACGAGCCGGCGCCGTCGGGAAAGTCCTCGCGCGGCAGCAGGAGCGTTTCGGGAGAACCCTTGGGCAGCCCGGGCGAGCCATCCGACTTCGCCTCGCCCTCGACGACGCTGGTGCACGCCGACGCCAAGATCAGCACAGCGGATATCGCACCGATAGACAGCATGCGAGCCACGGGATATCTCCCATCCAGTATGTGCGGATTCGCCTACGGCGCCTTTTGTACCTTGGCGATCTGCTTGTTGAGTAGATCCAACACCAGCGTGTCCTGATCGGGCGTCCACGGATCGATGAATCGATCGACCTCGATCCTGACGGTCGTGCCCCGAGGATGGGCGATCGCGATATGAGACTCGACGCCGATCTGATCTCCCTCGGGTCCGAGGAGGCCGCCGACCTTCACCAACTTGGCCTCCACGGAGGCGCCAGGCAAATCGGCGATGGAGACATGCGCCTTCATTGCCACGCCGTCACCTTCCATCTGGACTGACGCGCATTCCTGGGCCCGCTTCGCAAGGTCGTCGAAGGACTGCTTGATCCCGAGCCCGACACTGCTCTCCGCCGTCACGGTGTCCGAGTCGTATTTGGCCCGCGCCCTGTCGTAATCGCCGTCCCCCTCGGAAATGAACTCGTAACATCCGGGCGGGTTGACCTTCTCCGGCTTGGACTTGCCCCCTTTGTCCTTGTCGAGTTTGAGCTTGTCCTCGATGCTGAACGTCCCATTGCCCGCAGGGAAGTCCTCGCGGGTCAGCAACAGCGCGGTCGCTGGGCCCTCGGGCAACTTCACGTTCGGCTCGTCAGCCTTCTGGGTACTCGAGGACGGCGCCGGCGGATTACTCGGCGAGTCCTTCGAACAAGCGGAGGTAAATGCGAGTGCGATGACACTCGCGCCAACCGCGAACACAGTGTTCATATCAACGCGACGTGTCGTCATGTACGGACTTTAGCGACCATGTCGTGTGGCTACGGCGCTTCGTTCACTTTGGCAATCTGCTTGTTGAGCAGCGCTAAAGCAAAGGCATCGTCGGTACCAGTCCAGGGCTCGGCTGTACGGGTCACCGACACCTTCACCGACGTGCCGCGCGGATATGCGCCGAGAATAGTGCTCTGGATGGGAACCTGCTGTCCACGCGCCGACGCGTGGCCCACGAGCACCAGCTTCTTGGCCTCCACCGCTGCTCCGGGGACGTCGGTGAAGGTGACATCGGCGTTGACGGTGATGCCGTTGATTTCGAATGTCACCGACGGGCATTTCTTCGCGCCCTCTTCGGCTTTGGCGAACGAACCGTCTATGCCGATCGACACGGTGCTGTCCGCGTCGAGGGTATCGGTGGAGTACTTGGTGCGCGCCTTGTCGAACTTGTCGTCGTTCTTCTTCTCCTCGTTGATCACCTCATCGCAGACCGCCGGGGTGACGACCGGGTCGGGCCGTTCCGCGTCGTCCTTCTTGATGCCCGCTTTGTCCTGGACGACGAACTTTCCATCCTCCTGGGGATAGTCGGCGCGCGTCAGCATCAGGCTCTCAAGCGGGACAGCAGGTAACTTGACCGCGGGTGTGGACGAAGTCGGTGCGCTGGCGGAAGGCGAACTTTCCGCCGACGGCTTGTTGGTATTTTCTCCGGAACAAGCAGAGGTAAACGCGAGGGAGATGACGCTGACGCCCAGGGTCAGCACAGTGGCGATGTTCACCTTGAAGGTAGGCATGAACGGACATTAGCAAACTTTTTTCTCACTTCGCGACCGGAGTGAGGGAGGCGGCCGCATGTGACCGTCTGCGGTCGCCGGTACCCTTGCTCCCCGTGGCCCTGTACCGGAAGTATCGTCCGGCGACTTTCGCCGAAGTTATCGGTCAGGAGCACGTCACCGGACCGTTGACCACCGCGCTGGACGCCGGCCGAATCAACCACGCTTATCTGTTCTCGGGGCCCCGTGGCTGCGGTAAGACGTCCTCCGCGCGCATTCTGGCGCGCTCACTGAACTGTGTGCAGGGACCCACCTCGACGCCGTGCGGAACCTGCGATTCATGTGTCGCGCTGGCGCCCAACGGCTCGGGGAACGTCGATGTCATCGAACTCGACGCCGCCAGCCATGGTGGAGTGGACGACACCCGTGAGTTACGCGACAGAGCCTTCTACGCACCCGCGCAGTCGCGCTACCGCATCTTCATCATCGACGAAGCGCACATGGTCACCACCGCGGGTTTCAACGCGCTACTCAAGATCGTTGAGGAGCCGCCCGAGCACCTGATCTTCGTCTTCGCCACCACCGAGCCGGAGAAAGTGCTGCCCACCATCCGGTCGCGCACCCACCACTACCCCTTCCGCCTGCTGGCCCCGAAGACGATGCGGACACTCGTCGAGGGCATTTGCGCGCAGGAGAATGTCGCCGTCGACGATCCGGTGTATCCGCTGGTGATCCGTGCCGGTGCCGGATCGCCCCGTGACACCCTGTCCGTACTCGACCAACTGCTTGCCGGTGCGGACGAGGAACGCGTCACGTACCAGCGGGCACTCGCGCTGCTGGGCGTCACCGATATCGCGTTGATCGACGATGCGGTCGACGCCCTCGCCGCCGGTGACGGCGCCGCGGTGTTCGGAGCCATCGAAGGCGTGATGGATGCCGGACACGATCCGCGCCGATTCGGCACAGACCTGCTGGAACGCTTCCGCGATCTGATTGTCCTGCAAGCTGTTCCGGACGCAGCGGAGCGCGGTGTGGTTGACGCGCCGCAGGACGTGCTGGAGCGGATGCGTGAACAGGCCGAGCGCATCGGCCCGGCGACGCTGACCCGCTACGCCGAGGTGCTGCACGCCGGGCTCGGGGAGATGCGGGGCGCGACGGCACCCCGGTTGCTGCTGGAAGTGGTGTGTGCCCGGCTGCTGCTGCCTTCAGCCGCGGATGCGGAATCGGCTGTACTGCAACGCGTCGAACGCATCGAGAAGCGTCTGGACATGTCGGTACCCGAGGCCGATGGGGGAGGCACGGCGCCGCGCTTTGTCCGCAGGTCGCAGGCCCCCGCAGCCCCGGCCGCGGAAGCACCTGCGCCACCGGCTCCGGCGCCTGAGCCTCCCGCGCCGGCACCAGCACCCGCGCCGCCGACGCCCGTTCCTACTCCGGAACCGGAACCTACTCCGGAACCGGAACCAACTCCGGAACCGGAACCAACTCCGGAACCGGAACCAACTCCGGAACCGGAACCAACTCCGGAACCGGAACCAACTCCGGAACCGGAGCCCGCTCCGGCACCTGCACCGCACCAGCCCGGCGCCCTCGACACCACTGCCGTCCGCAACGCCTGGGCCGAGATCCGGTCCAAGGTCAGGGATCGCAGCCGCACCACCGAGGTCATGCTCTCCGGTGCCACGGTGCGAGCCATCGAGGGTAAGACCCTTGTGTTGTCCCATGATTCGCCGCCGCTGGCCAAGCGCATCACTGAGTCGCGCAATGCCGAGGTCATTCGGGACGCGTTGAAGGACGCGCTCGGTGTGGACTGGGAGATCCGCTGCGAGGTGGGCAGCGGAGAAGCCGGTGCTCCGGCTCCCGCTCAGAAAGCCAGCAAGTCTGCGCCGCGGGTGGTGACCCGGCCCAGCCGCCCCACACCCGAGCCTGAGCCAGCTCCCGAGCCCGAGCCGGAACCCTCGTCCCCTGAGGACGAGGAGGAGCAGATGCTTGCCGAGGCCGGGCAGGGCGAGACCGGGCCGCGACGCGACCCCGAAGAGGTTGCGCTGGAACTACTTCAGAACGAGCTGGGTGCTCGCAAGATCGATCCCAGTTAGGGCTGCCACCACGGGCGCAGCGGCAGTGAGGATCCACCGCGCTCATCCAGCTTTGTGGCCAGCACCTGGTGCAGTTGAACGACATTGCGCTCGAATCCCAGTCGCGAACCCGCCATGTACACCCCCCACACCTTCGCGGTGGCCTCGCCTACTTCGGCGACAGCCTCATCCCAGTGTTCGACGAGGTTGGCGCACCACTCCGCGAGCGTCAGTGCGTAGTGGTGGCGCAGGTTTTCCTCGTGGAGCACTTCCAGGCCAACATTTTGTATCTCGGTGATGATCTTGCCCGACCCCGTCAACTCGCCATCAGGGAAGACGTAGCGGTCAATGAAATAGCCCGCGACGGCCGAGGTTCGGTTGTCCGGCCGGGTAATGCAGTGGTTGAGCAGTAGGCCACCGGTCTTGAGGCGTGACTGCAGAAACCGGAAGTAGGCGGGGTAGTTCGCGATGCCGATGTGTTCGGTCAGCCCAATCGAGGAGACCGCGTCGAACCCGCTTTCCGTGATGTCGCGATAGTCTGCATGATGGACCTCGGCAAGGTCTGAGAGTCCTTGATCGGCAACGGCTTTCTGTGCCCAGGCGGCTTGCTCTGCCGACAATGTGACACCGATGGCGTGCACCCCGCGCCGCGCGGCATACCTGACCATCGACCCCCAGCCGCAGCCCACATCGAGCAGCCGGTCGCCGGGCTTGAGTGCCAGTTTGTCGAACACCAGCCGGTATTTGTTGTCCTGCGCTTCCTCTAGGGTGGCGTCGACGTTCGGATAGCACGCGCACGTGTAGGTCATGGATGGCCCGAGTACCCACTCGTAGAACGCGTTCGACACATCGTAGTGGTGATGGATGGCTTCGGAATCACGTGTTTTGCTGTGCCGGAACCCCTCGAGCAGCCGACGCCAGCGGGGCAGGGCTTCCTGCGGCGGCGGCGCGATGGGGCGCAGATGCTCGAAACCGATCGACCTGACGATGTTGGCCAGTACTCGCGCCGGTGGACGCTTGAAGTCCAGCCTGTCGGCCATGGCCTTCAGTAGTTCGTAGGGATCACCCGGGTGCACTCCCTGCATTTCGATATCGCCGGAAACGTACGCACGTGCCAGCCCCAGATCACCTGGCGCCGTAGCCAAATACGTTGTGCCACGCGGTGTCAGCAAGTCGAGCCCCAGTTCGGCATTTTCGGGTCCGGCCTTGCTGCCGTCGTACGCGCTGAAGCGCAACGGCAGGTCCCCGGCCGCCATGATCTCCAGAATCTCGGCTAACGAGAGCCTGCCGTTCTCGCCCCGCTCATTTTTGGCCTGAGTAGTCGTCATTGTCGCCGCACCGCCTTCGCGTAGAGATCCAGCAATCGGTTATCGGGGTCGTACGTCTTCTTGAGTGTCCGATAGTGCTCTCCGCCGTACAAGGCCTCGAACTCATCACGGGGGTAGAAGGATTCGGAGTATAGGGACTTGTGTCCACCGAGCTCGCTGATCTTGCGTTCGATAAGCCGGTTAGTGGCTCCTTCGGTGGAACCCGCGGGCACCGAAGACCAAAATCCGATATTGACGTATGTCTGTCCCGATCGTATCGGGTACAGTGGCCATCCCTCGCTGTCACGTAACCGTAACGGGCACAGCCATACCGGCTCGATCGGTACCTCGTCGAGGAACCACCGCAGGAATTCCGCGGTGTTCATGATCGGTACCTCGACGTCCTGCACGACGCGTTCCCGGGCTGCGCGCCCGTTAAGCCTCTCGATGCGGTCGGCAATGTCGTAGCGTTGGTCGAGTCCGATCATCTTCCAATAGACGCTGCTGCGCCGGTATTTTCGTGGCCAAAGCCTGCGGATGCGCGGATTCTGTGCACCGAATGCGCGGGAACACCAGAACCAGTCGGTGTCCCAACGCCATAGGTAGTCGTGAATGGTCAGTCGATCGTTGCTGGTTCCGTCCGCATGCCGGATCGATCGGTAGTAGATCCGTTGTCCCGTGTAGTCGCTCACCGGGCCTGGTGCATCCGTCTGGGTGCCCAGGGTCAGGTACGATTCCCCGGCCGTGAACACCACCCCGTCCAGGTAGTCCACTCGTTCGCCCTGGAAGGTCGCCGAGCCCACGATCGATTCCATCACCGTCACCAGTTCATCGAGATTGTGGAATCGGATGTGCCGCAGGGCAACGAACGGAGCCACGGGCTCCAGTTCGATGCGCAGACGCACCGAATAGCCCAAGGTGCCGTATGAGTTGGGGAAACCCCGATACAGATCGACGTGCTGGTGTGGCGATGCGGTGATGATCTCGCCCGAGCCGGTGAGGATGTCCATCTCGAGAACGGACTCGTGGGGAAGCCCATTGCGGAAGGACGCGGATTCGATTCCGAGCCCGGTGACCGCGCCACCGAGCGTGATGGTCTTGAGCTGTGGCACCACCAACGGCGAGAGCCCGTGGGGAAGTGTCGCGGCGACCACGTCCTCATAGGTGCACATGCCAGCCACATCGGCAGTCCTGTTGACGGTGTCCACGTCAATGACACCGGTGAGGCCCGAGGTATTCAGGCCCGGTGTAGTCGACTTTGCCCTTGCGCGGAACAGATTTGACGTGGGTTTAGCCAAACGAACGGTCGCCGTCGCGGGAATGGCCCGATAACTCCGTAGTAGCCGGTTTACTCCCTCGGCGTGCGCCGATCCTGATGAGATAGGCACAGTTACTACGCTAGCCCGGTTCCTGGCCAGGCGCACCCGAGATCTTTGATTAGGTGACTAAGCGCCCCTAACCGAGGGTCAATCGTCCTAACCGAATCGGTGCTCCGCCAAGCTGTTCGTCGATGCGGAGCAACTCGTTCCACTTCGCGGTGCGTTCGGATCTGGTGATGGAGCCAACCTTGAGTTGCTCGGCGCCCCAGCCGACCGCCAGGTGCGCGATGGTGACATCCTCGCTCTCACCCGATCTCGCGGAGACGATGGTGTCCCATCCGCAGTCGTGAGCGGTGTCGTGCGCAGACTTGGCAGCACTGAGTGTTCCCGCTTGATTTGGCTTTACCAGCAAGCCGTTACATGCTCCGGCCTCGGTTGCTCGGAGCACGCGCCCGGCATTGGTCACCGTGAAATCGTCACCGACGACCAGGACACGGTGTCCCACTGCTTGGGTGAACTCCGCCAGGGCAGCCGGATCGTCCTCGGCCAGGGGATCCTCGATGGAGGCGATCGGATATTTATCGATCCAGCCGATCAGAACCTCCGACCAGGCGTCGGAGTCGAGTTCGGTGCCGTCGAGGCCGAGACGGTAGCGGCCACCACTACCGAACTCGCTCGACGCGATGTCCAACGCGATCGTGACCTGGGCGCCCGGCTGCAGACCGGCCCGCTCGATGGAGGCGACCAGCAGCTCCAGCGCGTCCTCGTTGGACTCCACCACCGGCCACCAGCCGCCTTCATCGGCCACTCCGGCGAGTCGGCCTTTCTCGGAAAGCAATGCCCCGCAAGCGCGATGGATCTCCGCCACCCAGTTAAGTCCCTGTGCGATGCTGTCGGCGGCCGCCGGCACCACCATGAAATCCTGCACATCGGTGCGGCGCGCGGCGTGGGCGCCCCCGCCGATCACCTGAATCTCCGGCAGCGGCATTGTGGCCGTTCGGTCACCGATCAGATACCGCCACAACGGGATTCCATGCGTTGCGGCTGCGGCGTGTGCGGCCGCCATCGACATGGCCACCGCAGTGTTCCCGCCGATGACGGAGAACGCATCTGACGGGTCCGCCGCCGCGAGCGCCGTATCGACGGCCTTTTGATCGGTGGCATCGACGCCGACGAGATATTCCGCGAGGCCGCGTGCTGCTGCGACCGCCGAATTCACGTCGTATCCGGCGAAAGGTCTGCCGCCGTCCCGTAAATCGGTGGCCTCACCGCTGCCTCGGGATGCTCCGGCGGGTGCGATCGCTCGTCCAATGCTGCCGTCGCTCAAGTGTAGTTCCGCTTCGATGGTCGGCCGGCCCCGTGAATCCCATACCCGCCGAGCGTGCACACCACTGATCTGTGTTCCGGTCATCATCCCTCTAACTGTTGTGCGATGGACAGCGGGTCGGTGGCCGATTCATGTAGGGCCTGCCCCGCGCGGTCGCGCAGTGAATCCTGTTGGGCGGCAGATATATAGTCCACGGGGGAACGCCCGTCGATGCGGGCGAGGGCCAAAGCGGGCAAGAGGCGTGCGGTACGGGCGGACACCGCCTCCGGCGGCTCCCAGGAGACCCCCTGTAGGTACGTGGCGAACAGTCGCGCGCTCGTCTCGCGCAGCAGCTCGCGGTACTGCGGTTTCCATATTCGCTTGAGCAGTAGGTGATTGAGGCAGAACGCCAGATCGAACGCGGGGTCGCCGTACCAGGCGCATTCGGCGTCGGTCAGCACCGGTCCGTCTGCGGTGACGATGACGTTCTTCGGGCTCACATCCCCATGAACCAGCGCGAGGTGCGTGCCCGCGAGATCGTCGGCCAGTCGCGTCAGGATCGCCGCGTGTTCCGGGAGGCGCTCTGCCGTGTAGCGCAGGTACGGTTCTATCCGTAACGCCTCGAAGAGGTCGTCGGCTGCGAATTCGCTTGCTGCCATGTCATCACCGGCCGTCTGGGCGTGAACGGCGGCGAGGCGTGCACCGAGCACCGCGCCGATCTCCGGGTCGATGCGCCCGCCTGCCAGATCTTCCCGCCAGGACGGGATTGGCCCGAGGTCGGTCATGGCGAACGCGTGCAGATCTTCGGCGGACGTGACAACCCGAGGCGTGAAAGACGGAACGATCGTCGATGCCCGGACGAGATAGCGGGCCTCAAAGGTATTGCGTTCCAGGGGTGCCACCCAGTGAGCCTGCACGCGGAGCCGTTCAACGGCGCGCTTGGCCACCACCGATTCGCCCGAACTCAGCCGTATCCGCCACACGTCGGACGACACCCCGCCGGTCAACGGTTGCGCATCCAATGGCACGAGTTCAGCGCGGGAGAGCAGTTCGACCACCCAGTCAGGTGGCGCCATGCGCGCCTTCGGATTTCCACCACAGCGCGTTGAACCAGATGCGGGCCAGCGTGTCGATGGCCTCCTCATCGGTGACCGAGCTGCGCCCGGTCTCGCCACCCTCGACCAGCCAGACGTAACAGAAGTAGTCCATCATCGCCCCGATCGCCGACGCGGTGATATCGGGATCCATCCCCGGGCAGTACTCGTGTTTCTGTAGCCGCCGAATGTTGTTGGCGATCATCGTGCGTGCCGGGGCGCGCAGGTCTCGCCAGTACTCGACGAATGTCGGATCGATCTGCGCCGCCTGGAACACCCCGGAGAGAACCGGCGCATGGTCGCGGTAGGTGGTCCAGTACACGGTGACGATGTCCTGGATCACCTCGTACGGTGCGCGATCACCCGTCTCGACGGTGTCGCCGCGGGTGTACGCCTCGTCCCGGAATTCGTCGACCATGGTGCGTAGGAGCTCAGCCTTGTCGGTGAAGTAGTTGTAGAAGACCCCGACGGATTTCCCGGCCTCGGTGGTGATGTCGATGACGCGGGTCTCGGCATACCCGACTCTGGAGATGACCTCACGCGCCGCATCCATCAGGGCACGGCGCGTGCTGCGGCCACGTTGCGTCGAGGGCTGTTCGACGGGGACGGGCGGGATCGCTGAATCGCTAGACATCACCACCTGCCCAGGTTACATTAAACCTGAATCGAGATTCAGGTTCAGTCCGATCGCGTGTCATCCCGTAATGATTACGCAGGTTGCGAGGTTTTGATGACGAGTTCGACAGCAGTGCTGACCGATGCCGTTGCACGGGCACGTGAGCTGGCACCCAATATCGCCGCACGGGCGCTGGAGGCGGAGCGCTTGCGCCGGATGCCCGACGAGACCATTGCCGAACTGTCCCAATCGGGTCTGTTCAGCCTGATGGCGCCGCGGCGGTATGGAGGCGACGAGGCCAGCCTGGAAACGTTGGTGAGCGCCGTCATCGAGGTGGGCAAGGTCTGTGGATCGACGGCCTGGACATTCTGTATCTACGGAATTCACAACTGGCTCGCCGGATTGTTCCCCGAGAAGCTGCAGGACGAGATGTTCGGGTCGGTGTCCCCTGGCTCGCCCTTGCTGTTTCCGGGCAGCTGGTCGCCGTCGGGCGTCGCGGTACCCGTCGACGGTGGCTACAAGATAAGTGGGCGTTGGCAATTCGGCAGTGGTGTCTGGCACTCATCGTGGGCTTCGGTCGCTGCGGTGGTGCAACCTAGAGAAGGCGCAGAGCCGCCGAAGTATCCGGATCTGCGCACCTTCATGATTCCCCGAGATGATCTCGAGGTCATCGACACCTGGTTCACCTCCGGCCTGCGGGGCACCGGAAGCATGGATATCGCCGTCAACGACGTGTTCGTTCCCGAGCATCGGGTGCAGGAGTTCGGCCCGCTGGCGCGCGGGCAGTCACCGTCGGCCGACCTGCATGGCGCCGCGATCTACCGCATACCGCTGTTCTGTGCGCTCTCCAACGTCGCGGCCGCACCCGCGGTGGGCATGGCACTGGGCACGGTGGAGCTGTTTACCGAGAAGATCAAGACCCGGGTGATGCGCTACTCGATGCAGGAGCAGTCCAAACTCGCCACCGCACACCGCCGCATGGGACATGTTGCCGCGCAGGCGGAGTCGGCGCACACTCTGCTGCTGCAGACGGTGCGCGATGTGGAGGGCAAGCTGCGTTCGGGCGAGGGGTTGACGACGGAGGATCGGGTGGCGGTGCGCCGCAACTGTGCCTACGTTGTCGAGGTCTGCAAGCAGGCCATCGCTGAGGCTGTCGAGGCGTGCGGCGCCTCCGCGCAATACGAAGACTCGCCGTTGCAGCGTCACCTACGCGATGTGAACACGCTGTCCACCCATGTTGTCTACGACACCGATTCTGCCTACGAGCTGTTCGGACGGGTGGAACTCGGGCTGCCCCCGGGATCTGTCGCGTTCTGATGCCCCCCGAGCTCACCGGTCTGCACTGCGTGCTCGCGGACCGAATCCTGACCGTCACCATCGACAACGGCCCACTCAATCTGCTCGACGGGCCACTCATGTCGAGTCTGTCGCGCCTGGCCCGATGGCTGGCCGATCGTGACGACGTGACGGTGGTGCTGTTCGGCAGCGCCAATCCCGACTTCTTCATCGCCCATCTGAATGTCGAAATCCTGCAAACGGATTCGGCGCGAACGGCGGAGTCGGTCGAATCCTTCCAACGACTGGTTGGCAGGTTCCGCGCACTGCGCCAGGCCACTATCGCCCTCGTGGAGGGTCGGGTCGCGGGTGGGGGAAGTGAGTTCCTCCTCAATCTGGACATGCGCTTCGCGGTTCGCGGCAAGGCCGTCTTCAATCAGGTGGAGACGGGTCTTGGCATCGTGCCGGCGGGTTCGGGCCCGCAGCACCTGGTCGAGAGCATGGGTCGGGCGCGCGCACTTGAGGTGATTTTGGGTCACGAGGATTTCGATGCTGACCTGGCGGAGCGATACGGCTGGGTGAATCGTGCCCTGGACCCCGACGAGGGGTGGCGGTTTGTGAATCGGCTCGCCCGGCGTATCGCCGTCAATCCGCTCGCACTGATCGCCGGTGCCAAGAGCACGGTAGATGCGCTGGTCACCGACCTGGAGCCAGGGTTGGCCGCGGAGCGGGCAGCCATCGTTGACGCGTTCGCCGACGTGCACAGCACTCAAAGAATCGCTCTCTTTCTGCAACGGGGCGGCCAGACGGTGGACGGTGAACGTGGCCTCGGCGACCTCGTGGGTGACCCTTAGACTGCGACTACAACCAGTAGTAGAACCAAGTCGTAGCGAGGGAGAACTCATGGGTCAGGTCAGTGCGTCCAGCTCGGTGTTGATCGACGCGGCACCCGAGGCAGTGCTCGCCGCGGTTGCCGACTACCAGAATGTGCGCCCGAAGATCCTGTCCGGCCACTACCGCGACTACCAGGTGCTCGAGGGTGGTCAGGGCGAGGGCACCGTTGTGGCCTGGAAGCTGCAGGCCACCGAGTCGCGCGTGCGGGACATCAAGTCCAGCGTCAGCATTGCCGGGCACACCGTCATCGAGAAGGACGCCAACTCCACGTTGGTGACCAGCTGGACCGTCGCACCTGCCGGAACCGGCTCCACCGTCACCACCAAGACCGCGTGGACGGGTGGCGCCGGCATCAAGGGATTCTTCGAGAAGACCTTTGCGCCGCTGGGGCTCAAGAAAATTCAGGCCGAGGTGCTGGACAACCTGAAGAAGACGGTCGAAGGTTCGGCGACCTAACCGCCGGGTGCAGGCGCCGCCGCCGGGTCTACCCCCGGCGCCGGTGCGGTACCGCTGAGGTAGGCGACGATGCCCTGAACGACGGCCTGCGCGTACTTGGCGCGGCCCTCGGGGCTGGTCATCATCGCGGAGTCCTGGGCGTTCTTCATGTTTCCGAGCTCGACGAGCACCTTCGGGTGCTGGGCCAGGTTGAGGCCCGCCAGGTCGGAGCGGCCGTAGAGCCCGCCGGTGCCGATGTAGGTCGCCGGTGTCAGGCCCGCCGCTTGCAGGCTGTCGCGCATGGTCTTGGCGAAGCGCACCGTCGGCTCGCCCTGCACGGCGTTCACCGGTGGGTTCGAGAAGTTGACATGGAAGCCGTGGCCGCCGGCCGGGCCGCCGTCGGCGTGGATGCTCACCACCGCGTCCGGATTGAAGCTGTTCTCGATTTCCGCGCGCTTGTCGATACACGGTCCGAGCTTGTCGTCGTCACCACGGGTCATCGCCGTGCGCACGCCGAGCTGGGTCAGCTGCTGACGGATGAGCAGCACGGTGTTCCACGCGAAGGTGTGCTCGGGGTATCCGCCGTCGGTGACGGTTCCGCTGGTCTGGCAGCTCTTGGTGCCGCCGCGCCCGTCGGGTACCTGGTTGTTGATCGAGCCGTCGTTGGCTCCGTTATGGCCGGGATCCAGCACAACGATGCGGCCGGCGATGCCGGGAGCCGCGCCGGCGGTGAAGGTGGTGGGGGCCGATGAGGTGACGATGGGCAGTACCGTGATCGATGCCGCCGTTAGCAGCGTCACGCCAGTCAGGCCCGCGGCACGCCAAAAACTCACTCGCACCTGGCCACGGTAGCCCGGACGGCGGCTACCCTTGTTGACGACCCGCCGAGGCCCGGCGAGCGTGACCAACTTGATACCCGCCCGTTTAAGGAGACACATGCAACCCGGAGGCGCCCCGGATATGTCCGCCCTGCTCGCGCAGGCACAGCAGATGCAGCAGCAGCTGATGGCTGCCCAGGCGCAGATCGCGGCGGCCGAGGTCACCGGGGAGTCCGGTGGCGGCCTGGTGCGGATCACCGGCAAGGGCACTGGCGAAGTGACCAGCGTGCAGATTGACCCGAAGATCGTCGATCCCGAAGATATCGAGACGCTGCAGGACCTGGTCATCGGCGCGCTCGCCGATCTGACCGCGAAGACGCAGGAACTCGCGAGTCAGCGGTTGGGCCCGCTTGCTGGTGGTCTCGGCGATCTTGGTGGAGGGCTGGGATTGCCCGGTGTTTGAGGGGCCGGTCCAGGACCTCATTGACGAGTTGGGCAAGCTGCCCGGCGTAGGACCCAAGAGCGCGCAGCGCATCGCCTTCCATCTGTTGGGTATCGAGGCGCCGGATATCGATCGACTGACCGCAGCCCTGACGCGGGTGCGCGATGGCGTTCAGTTCTGTGAGGTCTGCGGGAACGTCTCCGATAAGGAACGCTGCCGTATCTGCTCGGATCCACGGCGCGATCTCGCGCTGGTTTGTGTGGTCGAGGAGCCCAAGGATGTGCAGGCGGTCGAGCGCACCCGAGAATTCCGCGGTCGTTATCACGTGCTCGGTGGCGCGCTGGACCCGCTCTCGGGTGTCGGCCCCGATCAGCTGCGCATCCGGGAACTGTTGACGCGCATAGGAACCGAAGAAGATGGGGTCTCCATTTCGGAGGTCATCATCGCCACCGATCCGAACACCGAAGGTGAGGCGACGGCCACCTATCTGGTGCGGATGCTGCGCGATTTCCCCGGGCTGAGCGTCACCCGGTTGGCGTCCGGTCTGCCGATGGGCGGGGACCTGGAATTCGCCGACGAGCTGACTCTGGGGCGCGCCCTCTCCGGACGCCGCCCCCTCTAGATCATTTGGCGGACAAACGTTCCTTACGCAGCCGCGCGACCTCGTCCAGATCCAGCGCGGTCAGCTGCGGCACACCCATGGCACGAGCGAGTAACAGGTCTGCCAACTCGGGATTGCGTGCCAGGCACGGACCGTGCATGTAGGTGGCGATCACGCTGCCCTGCACCACGCCGTCGGTGCCGTCACCGGCACGGTTCCCGGCGCCGCGGGCAACCCTGGACAACGGGGCCGCAGCGGGTCCTAAAACCGTTCCGCCGCGGTGATTCTCGAACCCGGTGAGCGTGTCTTCGAGCTCATCCATGATGGGCACGCCGGCTAATTCGCCGATGGTGCGCTTGTCTTGCGGGCTGGTGGTGACATCGAGAAGACCGACGCCTTCGACTCGCTCACCGGATGACGTTTCGTACCAATGCCCGAGCACCTGGATGGCCGCGCAGATCGCCAGCACCGGTGCACCGCGTTCGGCGGCGCGCTGCAATCCCGGATGCGCGATGAGATGGCGGGTGGCAAGCCGCTGGGCGTAATCCTCTGCCCCGCCCAGCGTGTACACGTCCAGCGAGTCGGGGACGGGGTCGGCCAGGGTGATCTCCACGATCTCGGCGTCGATGCCGCGCATCCGTAGCCGTTGCCGGAGCACCACAGCGTTGCCCGAATCGCCGTAGGTGCCCATGACGTCGGGAAGTACTAGGCCGACTCGTACGGTGGATTCGCTCATGCCGCACCACCTTTGGCCAGCGCACGATTGAGGTTGAGGAACGCTGTGTAGTTGGCGATCACGTCGACCTTGCCGGGCGGACAGGCCTTGATGGCCTGCACCGGGTCGTGGTGCAGGGCGTGTGTGACGCTGGCGTACGTCAGGCGGACCGCCAGATCGGTGCCGCGCTCTCCGGATGCGACGACGGGCGGAACGGTGGTCTTGTCGTCGTCAGCGCGGTTATCGCATGCGAAATGTTCGAAGTTGACATCCCACAGCCAGGACAGGTCCTCACCGTCGGGCACCTGTCCGTTGACCGCGATGACGAGCCCGTCGGCGTCGGTATCCACCATCGACAGTGCCTCTTGCCAGCCGGCCGGATTCTTGGCGAGCAGCAGCCGCACCGTGTGGTCGCCGAGGTCGATGCTCCGGTAGCGGCCCGCCACCTGATCGACGGCCGACACCGCGTCGACGGCCGGGCCGGGGCGGGCGCCGAGCTCGATCGCCACAGCGACCGCGAGCGTGGCGTTTCCGCGGTTGGCGGTACCGGGCAGTGTCAGAGACATCGGCAGGCTGATTCCGCTGGGCCCGTAGATGCGATCGTCGTCGAACCACCAGTCCGGATCGGGCCGGGAGAAGTCGGTTCCGGTGCTGTACCAATGGTTTCCGTCGCGGACAATGAGCTCTCCGCTGCGCGGACAGCTCACCGAGTCTCCGGCCCATCCGCCGCCTGCCGCCACCCAGATGACATGGGGGTTGTCGTATGCGGCCGATGTCATGAGGACGTCATCGCAGTTCGCGACGATGACCGCATCGCGATGCCGGGACAACCCCTTGCGCAGGGTGCGCTCGATGTTGTTGATCTCGCCGACGCGGTCCAGCTGATCACGGCTGAGGTTGAGCAGCACGATGGCCGCCGGGTTGACGGCGTCCGCGACATGCGGCACGTGCATCTCGTCGACCTCGAGTACCGCGACCTCGGCCTCGCGGGTCCCGGCCAGCGCGGCAACCAGCCCGGCATCCATGTTGGAGCCTTCGGTGTTGGTGGCCACCGGTCCCACGGTCGCGAGCGCGGCGGTGGCCATCCGGGTGGTGGTGGACTTGCCGTTGGTGCCGGTGATGAGGACCGTGCGACGTCCGCGGCCCAACTGCGCCAGCACTGAGCTGTCCAACGTGAGCGCGACGAGCCCGCCGATCATGGACCCCGCGCCGCGACCACTGATCCGGGAGGCCCAGCGCGCTGAGCGTCCTGCGGCCAGTGCAATCCGGCCGCGCACCGACAGGTGGTCTTGGGTCACTCGGGGAGTTTATTGGAGGCCACGCGAGGCGACGATGTCACCGTCGTTGAGGAAGCGCTCACTGCCCGTGCGGCCGGAGCGGATGGCCACACGGGCAGTGCTGAACGGCTCCTAGGCGACGGCGCTCTGTAGCGATCGCTTGACCTCGTTGACGGTGGTCAAGAGGGTGGCGCTGGCCTCGGCCAGCTTCTCCTTCTGCTCGTCGGTGCCGGTCACGGCGATTACGCGCGCCAGCCCGGCGATCTCGGTCAGGCCCGAGCGGAGCTTGAGAACGTTGACGAGTTTCGGGAAGAGCTTGGCTCGCAGTGCCTGCGCGGTCTGGCTGGTGATGCCCCGCTTCGCGAGGAGCTTCCGGCCGAACTCGGTCAGGGTGGCTACGCCGTCCTCGGTCTTTACGACGCCGCGATGAGCGAGCCGTTCGAGGACTCGCTCCACCACGGGCTCGGGAAGGGTGATCTCACCCTCGGTCGCATCCGAGACCCGCTGCACGATCTCTGTGGCACTGGCCGGCCCGTCAAGCAGCAGTGAGGCGGTGACCGCGCGCTTGATTCGTAGACCGAATCCGCCGGGTCCGCTAAATCCGGGTCCACCGAACCCTGGTCCACCGAACCCTGGGCCGCCAAATCCGGGTGCGCCGAACCCGGGTGCGCCGAACCCGGGCCCGCCAAAGCCGGAGCCGGGACCTTCGAAGCCTGCAAATGGATCAGACATCTAACTCTCCTTTTCTCATGATCAGGCAGCTGACCTGTCGCCGACTGCATCCGTATCAACTTCCTTGATACGGATGCCTCATGAGATATGTCAATGTTCTTGATATGAGTACGCTGAGAATTTCGCCTGGGGTGGTAATCCATTGCACGGCAACGGTTCGCCTGCTTGTCCGCTGCCGGGCCCTCGCACGCAGCCGACAAACGGGGCGTGCCGACCGAGCCCACTGCTCGCGTGCGCCGCGTCAATGGGCGCGAGTCTGGGTGCGTCCTGGAAGGTTCATGCCAGGATGCTTGCGATGACTGAATCCGATGAGGCCGAGCCACTGGGGTACCTGATGTTCCGGGCCGGTGCTGTGATGCGTCCGCAGGTCCTTGCTGCGCTGCGGCCGCTCGGGCTCGGGATGCCGGAGTTCATGTGTCTGCGGATGCTCAACGAAAGCCCCGGCCGTACCAGTGCCGAGCTGGCACGCGAACACAGTGTCTCGGCGCAGGCGATGAATCAGGTTCTCAACGGATTGCAGAACGTCTCGCTGGTGTCCCGGCCGACGGTGCCGGCCTCGGGGCGAGCGCTACCGGCCCGGGTTACTGCCAAGGGCAAGGCGTTACTCCAACGCGTGGAGTCGGCAATCTGGGCCGTGGAAGGCGAGATGTTCGGCCGACTAAGTGCCGATGATCAGCGTGAACTCCGGCGGATACTGGGGCGGCTGATCGACGCTATCGGCGAAAACGAGTGACCATCCACCCAACCAACCAGCCGGTTGGGGTACGCGGCTAGGGTAACTCGTGTGTTCCGCGCCACAGCAGAGACGACGCCACAGGATTGGGTCGCGTTGTCGGCGTGGGCGACGCGGCAGGGACACACTCTCGATACCGCGACGGCGCGACAATTCGCCGGCGGTAAGGCCAATCTCAACTATCTGGTGACACTCGACGGCCAACGGGCCGTGTTTCGCCGCCCGCCGGCGGGTCCGATCGCCGAAGGCGCCAACGACATGGCCCGCGAATGGCGAGTGCTCTCGCGGCTGAATGACGGCTTCACACTCGCTCCGCGCGGCCTGTTGTACTGCGACGACCTGGATGTCCTGGGCGCTCCCTTCCAGTTTTTGGAGTATCGGGAAGGACTGGCGATCGGCGGTGAGCTGCCGCTGGGTCTACCCGGAGATGCCCCGGAACGCATCACCGCCACCCTGATCGAAGCCATGACCTCCCTGCACCGGGTACAACCCGAGTCCGTCGGATTGGGCGAACTCGGCAAGCCTGAGGGCCTGCTGGAACGTCAGCTGATCGGCTGGACTCGACGGGCCCATGCCGTCTGGCCCGAGGGCCTGCCCGGGGTCGTCACGAAGCTGACCGCGCAGCTGGAGCGGCAGATTCCCGAGCCCGCGGGAGTTTCGCTGCTGCACATGGACCTTAAGCTCGACAATATGCTCGTCGACCGGGAAACGTTGTCCCCCAACGCTGTCATCGATTGGGATATGACCACCCGTGGCTGCCCACTGTTCGATCTGGCGATTCTGGTCTCGTACTGGATGGAGCAGGGCGACGCGGCCGCCGTGCGTGCTGTCCATCAGATGCCCACCACAACACCCGGATTCGGAAGTCGCCGGGACGTTATCGATGCCTATTTCGCCGCGGCCGGAACGCAGCCGCGCCCGCTGCACTGGCATGTGGCCTGCGCGCGGCTTCGCCTCGCCGTCGCCTGGATGCAGCTGTACCGCAAGTGGCAGTCCGGCGATCTCATCGGGGCCGGATACGCAGATTTTGAGAACATCGCCATGTCCGTCCTTGACTGGGCGGCAACACAATTCACCGAGGGAGAGATATGATCGACTTCAGCATTCCAGAAGAGCTGGCCGCGAAGGCGCTGCGGGTGCGTGAGTTCGTCACCGAGACCGTGATTCCCTACGAGCGCGATCCTCGTCTGACCGCGCACGGACCCACCGACGAGCTGCGGAACGAGCTCGTCGGCAAGGCCCGCGACGCCGGGCTGCTGACCGTGCAGGCGCCGGAATCCTATGGAGGTTGGGGTCTTTCGCATATCGGTCAGGCAGTGATCTTCGAGGCAGCGGGCTGGTCCACCCTGGGCCCCATCGCCATGAACTGCGCTGCGCCCGACGAAGGCAACATGTTCCTGCTCGGCAAGATCACCAACGAAGAGCAGTCCGAGAGGTTTTTGCGCCCCGTGATCGAGGGGCACCAGCGCTCGGCCTTCGCGATGACCGAACCCGACGGCGCCGGATCGGACCCGTCGCAGCTCAAGACCTCGGCCACCTTCGATGGCCAGAACTTCGTCATCAACGGACGCAAGTGGCTCATCACCGGCGCACGCGGCGCCAAGACGTGGATCATCATGGCCAACCTGGAGGCCAACGACCACCTGCCCGAGGGTCCCACGCTGTTCCTCTGTGACGGCGATACCGAAGGCATTGTGATCGAACGCATCATGAACACCATGGACCGCAACTACGCCGAGGGGCATGCGGTGGTGCGGTTCGACAATCTGACTCTGCCGCGTGAGGCGCTACTCGGCGAGACCGGCCAGGCCTTCCGATACGCACAGCTGAGGCTGGCGCCAGCGCGGTTGACGCACTGTATGCGGTGGCTCGGGGCGGCCTCTCGCGCTCAGGACATCGCCGTCGACTACGCGCGCACCCGGACCTCGTTCGGCAAGACCATCGGCGAGCACCAGGGGGTTTCCTTCATGCTTGCCGACAATGAGATCGCGCTGCATCAATGCCGCCTCACCATCTGGCATGCCTGCTGGATGATGGATAACGGTGCCAAGGGACGGCACGAGAGCTCGATGGCCAAGTCATTCGTGTCCGAGGAGCTGTTCAAGGTCACCGACCGGTGCGTCCAGGTGCTCGGCGGTATCGGCATTAGTGACGAGACGCCGGTGGAGATGATCTTCCGCGATATGCGTGCCTTCCGTCTGTATGACGGGCCTACCGAGGTACACAAGTACGCCATCGGCCGGCAGGTTCTCCGGACCCCGCGCGCCTAGGGCGGGTTGTCGGTCCCACATGCCATCCTGAGTCATGCCGATCTGGGGGCAGACGCCCGACCACAGCCCCAAGTGGGTAGTGGTTGACCTGGAGACTTCCGGCTTTCAGCCAGGTAGGGCGCGTGTCATCAGTGTCGCGGCGTTGGCCTTGGACGCCGACGGGACCATCACCGACAGTGTGGTGAGTCTGCTCAACCCGGGTGTTGATCCGGGCCCGACGCATGTGCACGGCCTGACCCCGGAGATGCTGGAGGGACAGCCCGAGTTCGCCGATGTCGTTCCCGATCTCATCGCGCTGCTGCGGGGCCGGACATTGGTCGCTCATAACGTCGGATTCGACTATTCGTTCCTGGCGGCGGAGGCCGAACTGGCCGGCGCCGAACTGCCTACCGAGGCGGTGATGTGCACGGTCGAGCTGACCCGGCGTCTGGACCTGGATACGCCGAACCTGCGCCTGGAAACCCTTGCCGCGCACTGGGGCGTCGAACAGCTCAAGGCGCACGACGCCTATGACGATGCCCGGGTGCTTGCTGAGGTGCTGCCGAAGGTGCTTGAGCGGGCGCGGGAACGCGGAACCTGGCTTCCTATCCGCGAGACCACCCGTAAGCATTGGCCCAACGGCCGCGTGACACACGACGAGCTGCGCTCGCTCAAGACCGTGGCATCTCGCCAGCCGTGTCACTGGCTCAATCCCGGCCCGTTCATCGCGGGTCAGCCGCTGGTGCAGGGTATGCGGGTGGCCTTGAGTTCAGAGGTCACTCGCACCCACGAGGAGCTGGTCGAGCAGATCATGCAGGCGGGCCTAGCCTATGCCGATACGGTTGACGAGGACACCTCGGTGGTGATCTGCAATCAGCTAAACCCAGAGCAGGGTAAGGGATTTCATGCGCGGTCGCTCGGTGTCCCGCTGTTGGATGACGAAACGTTCATGACCGAAGTGCGGCGCGTTGCCGGCGGTACCGACATCGAGCAGTTCACGGTTCCCAGTCGCGCCGGAGCGCAGTACTCGCTGTTCTGATGCGCCGAATCCTCTGCGTGGTACTCACGCTCGCGCTGCTTATCGGCGGGTGCGCGACGCGCTCGCGCATTACCGTCACAGATCTGGACGCGGAGACATCGGCCAGGCTCGACACCGCCATCAACGAGGTGTTATCGAGTGCATCGGTGCCCGGCGCCATCGTCGGGGTGTGGGGGCCCAAGGGCCGGTATGTGCGGGCATTTGGTGTCGCGAACACTGCGACCCATGCGCCCATGCGCCCCGACTTCTATCACCGAATCGGCAGTGTGACAAAGACTTTTACGGCCACCGCAGTGCTGCAGCTTGTCGACGAGGGTAAACTGGGACTCGACGATCCGATTGCCAAGTATGTGGACCGGGTTCCGGGCGGAGACAAGATCACCCTGCGTGAGCTCGCCCGGATGCAGAGCGGACTGTTCAACTATTCGATGTCGCTGGCCTTCAACCGTGACCTGGAGGCCGATCCGAAGCGCCGCTACAGCACCCAACAACTGCTCGATTACGCCTTCACGCAGCCGCCGAACTTCCCACCGGGGCAGGGCTATGAATACAGCAACACCAATGCGGTACTGCTGGGGCAAGTCGTGGAGAAGGTTAGCGGACAGAAGTTGCCCGAGTTCGTGCGCGAGCACATTACCGAGCCACTCGGCTTGAGCCACACCAGCTTTCCGGACACCAATACCCTTCCCGATCCGCACGCGCAGGGTTACACGCAGCTGACGCCGACCGGGCCGCTTATCGATAGCACCGATTGGAGCCCGTCGTGGGCCTCATGGGCGGGTGCGATGATCTCGACGCTCGAAGATCTCAGGATCTGGGTGCCCGCGCTGGCGACCGGCAGGCTGCTTACACCGGCCACCCAGGAGCAGCGCCTGCAGGCCGTGGCGATGCCCCCAGTCCCTGACGATATCCGTTATGGCTTGGGGATTTTCGACGCGCGAGGGTGGATCGGTCACAACGGCAGCATCCCCGGCTTTCAGACACTGGCCATCTACTCGCCGGCCGAGCAGACCACGGTGGTGGCGCTGCTCAACACCGATGTGGCCAAACAGCCCGCGCAGCCCAGCACGCTGTTCGGCACGGCGATCACCAAGGTGATCAGCCCGGAGCACGTCTTCCTGTTGGAGAACGCGATTCCGCAGCCACGCTGACTCGGAGTCAGGCGTAGGGCAGTAGCGCCATCTCGCGCGCGTTCTTGATCGCCGTGGCGACCTGGCGCTGCTGTTGCACGGTCAAACCGGTCACCCGGCGGGCGCGGATCTTGCCGCGCTCGGAGATGAACAGGCGCAGAGTGTTGGTGTCCTTGTAGTCGACCGATGAAAGACCCAATTTGGCAAAGAGATTCGGCTTGGGCTTGGTATCGGCGACCTTGACCCGACGATTGCGAGGTGTCTTGGTGGCCATCACCAGCTCGCTTTCCGGACGCCGGGCAGCGACCCGTCGTGCACGAGTGCACGGACCCGCACCCGGGACAGTCCGAACTTGCGCAGATAGCCGCGGGGCCGCCCGTCTACCGCATCGCGATTACGCAGCCGTACCGCACTGGCATCGCGTGGCTGGCGGGCCAGCTCGGCCTGGGCGGCGAGACGCTGCTCCTGGCTGCTCGAGGGTTGGCGGATAATCTCCTTGAGCTCCGCGCGTCGCTCGGCATAACGCTCGACGATGACGCGACGCTGCTCGTTCTTGGCGATCTTGGACTTCTTGGCCATCTCAGCGCTCCTCTCGGAAATCCACGTGCTTGCGCACAACGGGGTCGTACTTGCGCAGGACCATCCGGTCCGGATCGTTGCGCCGGTTCTTGCGGGTCACGTAGGTGTATCCGGTGCCCGCCGTGGATTTCAGTTTCACGATGGGCCGGATCTCATTGCGCGCCATCAGAACTTCCGCCCTTGCGCGCGCAGCCGTGCCACCACGGCCTCGATGCCGTCGCGGTCGATCACCTTGATGCCCTTGGTGCTCACCCGGAGCTTGATGCGCCGGTCCTCCGAGGGCAGGTAATACGTCTTGAGCTGGATATTGGGTGACCAGCGGCGACGGGTACGGCGGTGTGAATGCGATACCGCGTTACCGAAGCCCGGTGACCGTCCGGTCACCTCGCAATGCGCGGACAACGGACCTCCATTCATACCCATTTGATAATGGGAATCGTTTTCGACAAGTGCTGATCCGGACTGTACCGTGAAGCGCGTAGTAATGAAAATCGTTTCCAATAGGTCGCAAGAGGGAGAAGTCATGCGCACGCCGGTGCTACTCGTATCCGGACAGACCGATACCGACGCGGTCGTGGATGTCTTGGCGCGCGACCCGGGAACTGTCGTGGTCACGCACCGGTTTGACGGGCACATCGTCAAGCGGTCCGTCGTATCCGGTGGAGTCCGGGACCCCCAAGTGACCGTTCTGGAACTGGCCCACGGCTGTGTTTCCTGCACCGTCCGTGACGATCTGCTCGTGCTGCTACGCACGCTGCATCGCCGGGAAGACGTGGGACGGATCGTCCTGCATCTGGAGCCATGGCTGGAAGCCGATCCGATCTGTTGGGCGATCAAGACGGTGCCCGTTCGCATGGGACCGGGATACGTCGATGGACCGGCGGCGCGTGATGTGGAAATCGCGGGGGTGGTCTCATGCGTCGATACCGCGAACTGGCTGGAGCAGGCCCTCGGGGACGACGAGCTCGACGACGGCCGGACGGTGGCCCAGGTGGTGATCGGTCAGGCCGAGTTCGCCGACGTCCTGGTGGTACGCAATCCCGAATCTGAGGTACTTTCGGTGCTGCGGCGCTTGGCGCCGCGCGCACGCATCACCGCCCGCATCGGCCGAGTCGAACAAGCCCTCGATCATCTGGAGGACGATGCGCGGTGTGGTCGGGCGGACGACCCACATGGCGCGCTGCTCGCGGGACAGCCCTCCCTGGCCGTTGACGGCCGGATCGCGCTGGTGGAGTTCAATGCGCGCAGGCCATTTCACCCGGAGCGGCTGCATGCGGCGATCGACCTACTGCTCGACGGCGTGATCCGTACCCGGGGCCGGTTGTGGCTGGCAACTCAGGATCGGCAGGCGATGTGGCTGGAGTCCGCCGGTGGTGGGCTCAGGGTATCGGCGGCCGGGAAGTGGCTAGCGGCAATGGATTCGGCAGAGGTACGGCAGGCCGATCTGGAGCGGAGGGCATTCGCCGACCTCATGTGGGATTACCGGTTTGGGGACCGGCATACCGCGATGACGGTGCTGGTATGCGGCGCCGAGAGCGCCGAGGTGCTGGACGCCCTGCGCGGCGCCTTGCTCACCGATGACGAAATGGCAAGCCCCGCAAGCTGGGAAGAGTTCAGCGATCCGTTTGGCGATTGGCATGAAGACCCGTGCGAGCACGTGTCCGAGCTTGACAATTTCCTCTCCTACGGCGAATACAACACAGAAGGGAACCACTGATGAAACCCGGAATACACCCCGACTATCACCCTGTCGTCTTCCAGGACACCACCACCGGAAAGATGTTCCTGACTCGCTCGACGGCGACGAGCACTCGCACCGTGGAGTTCGAGGGCCAGGAGTATCCGCTGATCACCGCCGAGGTGACAGCGGACTCCCATCCGTTCTGGACCGGAGACCGGCGGATCGTCGATACCGCCGGCCAGGTCGAGAAGTTCCGTAGGCGCTACGGGACCCGCTAGGTACGAGCGGCGCGGTTGACCGCCGACACCACTGCCCTGAGGGAGGCGGTGGTGATCGACGGCGCGATACCGACACCCCACACCGTCTGTGCCTCACCGCCATCGGGGCCGACAACCATGGCTTCCACGTACGCGGCTGCCTGGGCGTCATCTCCCGCGCTCATGGCGTGCTCGGAGTAGTCCAAGACATTGACGGCGTAACCCACGGTGGACAGCGCATCCACGAACGAGGCTAGCGGGCCGTTGCCGGTGCCGTTGACTTCGGTTTCCTTGCCGTCGATCTTCACTACGGCGGCAATGGAATCCGTGCCACCGTCCTCTTCGGAGGCGGTCACCTTCTGGCGGATCCGCTCCAGCGGGACGATCGGTGCCAGGTACTCCTCGGCGAAGACATCCCAGATCTCCTTGGGGTTCACCTCGCCACCCTCGCCGTCGGTGATGCGCTGGATCGACTGCGCGAATTCGATCTGCAGGCGCCGCGGCAGCACCAGTCCATGATCAGACTTCATGATGTAGGCGACGCCGCCCTTGCCGGACTGCGAGTTGACCCGGATCACGGCCTCGTAGTTCCGCCCCACGTCCTTGGGGTCGATCGGCAGGTATGGCACCTGCCACAGGATGTCGTCGACGTCGGAATCCGCCTCGTCCGCATCGCGTTTCATTTGGTCCAGGCCCTTGTTGATGGCGTCCTGGTGGCTGCCGGAGAAGGCGGTGTAGACCAGGTCGCCGCCGTACGGATGCCGCTCGGGGACCTTCAGCTGGTTGCAGTACTCGACCGTGTGCCGAATCTCGTCGATGTTCGAGAAGTCGATCTGGGGATCCACGCCGCGGCTGAACAGATTCAGCCCCAGCGTGACCAGGCATACGTTTCCGGTGCGCTCACCGTTACCGAACAGGCAGCCCTCGATGCGGTCGGCACCCGCCTGAAACCCCAATTCCGCTGCGGCCACCGCTGTTCCGCGGTCATTGTGCGGGTGCAGGCTCAGGATCACCGAGTCGCGCCGAGCCAGGTTGCGGCTCATCCACTCGATGGAGTCGGCATACACATTCGGAGTTGTCATCTCCACCGTCGACGGCAGGTTGAAGATGATCGGGTCTTCCGGTGTTGGCTCGATGATGTCGCCGACGGCGTTACACACCTCCAGCGCATACTGCAGCTCGGTGCCGGTGTAGGACTCCGGGGAGTATTGGAAACGCCAATGTGTATCGGGGTATTTGGCCGCTTCCTCAACGCACTTGCGGGCGCCGTCGGTGGCGATCTTCTTGATCGTGTCCTTCTCGCCCCGGAACACCACGCGCCGCTGCAGGATCGACGTCGAGTTGTAGAAGTGCACGATCACCTTCGCCGCGCCCTCACAGGCCAGGAACGTCCGCTCGATCAGTTCCGGGCGGCACTGTGTCAGCACCTGGACGGTCACGTCCTCGGGGATGGCGTTCTCGCTGATCAGCTCGCGGATGAAATCGAAATCGGTCTGGCTCGCCGAGGGGAACCCGACCTCGATCTCCTTGAACCCCATCCGGATCTGCATATCGAACATCCGGCGCTTACGTGCGGGGCTCATCGGGTCGATCAAGGCTTGGTTTCCGTCACGCAGGTCGACCGCCGCCCACTGTGGTGCGCGGGTGATCACCTTGTCCGGCCAGGTGCGGTTGAAGGGCGCAGTCGGTTCGCCCCCTGGAACCTCCGAGGCGAAGGGGCGGTACCGACGTACCGGCATCGAGCTGTTCTTCTGGGTGTTCCACGCCGGTTGGTCGGCCGGAATGGGTCCGTTCGGAGTGACGATGCTGCGGGGGGTGTAGTTGAACTCGTCTGGGGAAAAGCTAGTCATGGGAAGGCTCCGGGAGTTTGAGGGGGATCTCGACCGGCACGCCAACAACCCGCGACAGGAAGCCGGTCTGGATCAGACCCTGTCGCGGCGTCGGAGGAGGAGCGCCCGCTGCATAGACGGGACTCTACCAGCCGCGCGAACCGCGATCATCTGGCACGATCGCTGAGCATGTGGGTACGGAGGGGGATGGCTGCGCTGGCGATTCTGCTGATGGCCACCGGCTGCACGCGCATCGTTACCGGGCAGGCGCGGGGAGGCGAACCGGCGCCCGGGGCCGACTCATTCTTTCGGGGTGATCAGCCGGACTACGGCCAGAAGCTCACTGCTCAGGAGAAGACGACGCTTACTTATGCGCGAGCGCTGCGGCGCGTGGACCCCTGCGGTTTCGCGGCCAACCTGAAGGAGTACGGAGACCCGGGACAGGTCGTCGGCGACTTTCAGATCTGTTATGCCAGCGTGAAGGTCACCGGCGATCCCAGCCTCACCGAGGTGTCCTACGAGTACTCCATGCAGGACAAGCGCGATACCTCCGTGGCGTTCCAGGTGGGTTCTGTCCCGGTCTACGACACCGGATCAGAGTGTGAGTATGAGGTCCCTCTCGGCCTGGAACGGCTACCGGGAGCGCCCGCGAGTCCCACGCTGCAGGCCGTGTTGACGGTCAGCGCGTACCTCTATGGGTCGGACGAGTACTCGGACCCGGACTGCCGACTGGCCAAGCAATTGGTGACAGCGATCGCCAAGGGCCTTCCCTCGGGATTGCCGCCGCGTTCCGCGCTCAGTGCGTATCCGATCAAACTCGCCGAACGTGATCCCTGCGAGATCCTTGGGGAGTACCCGGGCAGGGCGCGCAAGGTGTCCGTCGACCTGCTGGGCGATCCCTTCGGCTGTGACTTCACGCTCGCGGATTCCGATATCGACTACTCCGTCGAACTCACCAGCAGTGTCGACGACTTTCCCGATGAATACGTCGAATCGCACCGTGACGGCGTGACGTACTTCCACAACGAGGACACGAGCACCCCGACGGGATGTCACGCCCTGGCATTGGTGGGAGATCCGTTGTATCCCAAGGACGTCGGCGGCGGAGCGATGAATACCGATGATGCCGAGGCGTATTCCCCGGCGGTCGTGGCGAGTGGCTTCACCCGGCAGGGACGATCGAATTGTGGGCAGATGCGGGAGATCCTGGACAAGGCGGTGCGGCTATTCGCGAACTCCGCTCGGTAGCAGTGCTTTTCGTCACCATGCTGGCGATCGCGGGATGTACGAATATCGTGTCCGGTACCGCGACCGGAAAGCTGCCCGCGCCCACTGGCCAGACCCTGTTCGCCGATGCTGTGCCCACATATGGTCAAACCTTCACTCAGAACCAGACCACGCTGCTGGCCTACCTACGGGCGCTGCGACGGGTAGATCCGTGTGGCCTTTTGTTGGTACTCAAGGATATTGGTGCTCCCGAATACGTTTCAGGAGACATAGGTGGTTGCTTCGGCTCCATCAAGGTGACGGGTACGGCGAACCCGTCGAGTATTGGCCTGTCGCTGATGTTGGGCGACTATTCCGGTGAGAAGCCCGAATTCACGATCGGCGGAGCGCCCGTGTTTCACACCGCGGGCACCTGCCTGTATGAGTTTCCGATCGCATTGGACAAGCTCCCGGATGCTCCGCGGTTGAAGGGGGCCAAAGTGCCAGCTTTGCGCGTCGTGGTCGTCGACGGATCACGGAGCGCACTGGCGCCGAATTGTAAAATGGCACAACCAGTTATTGGGCTATTAGCCAAGCTGAGCCCGGCCGATATGCCCGTGCGTGATGCGCTGAGCGCGTACCCGATCAAGATTGCTGAACGTGATCCGTGTGAGATTCTCGGCGAGTATCCGGGCAAGGCGGACGACCTGAGGCCATCACTTTTCGGTGATCCGTTCTCATGCCGATTCTCGTTGCAAGACAGCGATACTCAATTCGAGTTGTCTATCAGGACCGGTATCGATGCGCCGTCAAGGCTGCGGGAAGACGTCCGCGACGGTATCGAGTATTTTCACGGACAGGACGGCAGCATGTGTACCAGCATGGTGCGTCTGGGCAAGCCGCTCTATGCCCGTGAGGTTCCGGGCGGTGCCATGCAGGAGAGCAGCACCCCGGAGCGCATTTTCGTCGAGGTGCTCAGCTTCTCGCTGAAGAACGCTGATTGTGCATCAACCCGGGCGATGATCGACAAAGCGGTACGGATCTTCCGCGGTTCGTTCGACTGACGCGCGAGCCGGGACACACTGGCGGAACCCCCGAGCTAGCTGACCAAGCCGTTGCCCCAGCGCTCGGTAAAGGCGATATCGCTGAGCGCTGGCCGCTGCCGGGGGGCATGATCGCGTTCGAGGGTCGATTCGTCGGCCTGGGCGTAGTCATCGAGAACGTCCCCGATCGCGACGACGGCGATGGGCCGCACGTTCTCGGGGATGTTGAACACAGCAGACGTCTCCTCCACCCGGAAACCGGCCATCGGATGGGTGTGCAGACCATGGGAGCGCGCCTCCACACCCAGCTGGGCGATGGCCAGCCCGGCATCGACTGCCGCATACACCGCGGTGTTGTCGTCATCACCCAGGTCGGTGCTCACCAGGACGAGCGCCGCCGCAACTTTTGCGTAAGAGTTTCCCCGATTGAGCAGCTCACTCAGCGCTTCGTGGGTGGCGTCGCCGCGCAGACCCGCGATGTACCTGACAGGGAAGCGCTTACCCCAGCTGGCAGCCCAGCGACCCGCTTCGAGCAGGGCTGTCAGGGTCTCGGGAGCCAGGCTTGCGCCGGGATCGAAATGCCGCGGACTCCAGCGCGAGGCGATCAGCGGCTGGATAGGAACCGAGGTGATGGCGGTACGTTCGGTCGGGTTGCCCATACGGGCCAGGTTATCGAGTTGTCGTAACCCCTTATCCTGATGACTGGATCTCCCCGACCCTGGCCGAACAGCAGGAAGGTATGCCGTGGCGCTCGTCGTCCAAAAGTACGGCGGATCGTCGGTCGCAACGGCCGAACGCATCCGCAGGGTGGCCGAACGCATCGTCGAGACGAAAAAGAACGGCAACGACGTCGTCGTGGTCGTCTCGGCCATGGGTGACACCACCGACGAGCTGCTTGACCTGGCCCAACAGGTCTGCCCGTCGCCGCCGCCGCGCGAGCTGGACATGCTGCTCACCGCGGGTGAGCGAATGTCCAACGCCCTCGTCGCGATGGCGATCCACTCGCTCGGTGCCTCGGCGCGCTCGTTCACCGGCTCGCAAGCTGGCGTCATTACCACCGGTAGGCACGGTAGCGCCAAGATCATCGATGTCACCCCCGGCCGGTTGCGCTCCGCCCTGGATGAGGGCCAGGTGGTGCTGGTCGCCGGGTTCCAGGGTGTGAGTCAGGACAGCAAGGACGTCACCACGCTGGGACGGGGTGGCTCCGATACCACCGCCGTCGCGCTGGCAGCCGCGCTGAAGGCCGACGTCTGCGAGATCTACACCGATGTCGACGGGGTATTCACCGCCGACCCGCGGATCGTGCCGAATGCGGCCCGGCTCGACAAGGTCAGTTTCGAGGAAATGCTGGAGATGGCAGCGGCCGGGGCCAAGGTACTCATGCTGCGCTGCGTGGAATACGCCCGGCGATACAACGTTCCGGTTCACGTGCGCTCGTCGTACACCGACAAGCCGGGCACGATCGTCAGCGGATCAATGGAGGACATTCCTGTGGAAGAAGCGATTCTCACCGGCGTCGCACATGATCGTGGTGAGGCCAAGGTCACGGTCGTCGGGATTCCCGACGTTCCGGGATACGCCGCCAAGGTCTTTCGTGCCGTGGCCGATGCCGAGATCAACATCGACATGGTGCTGCAGAACATCTCCAAGGTCGAGGACGGCAAGACCGACATCACTTTCACCTGCCCGAAGGAGAACGGACCCACCGCGGTGGAGAAGCTGGACTCGCTGAAGAACGAGATCGGGTTCTCGCAGGTGCTCTACGACGACCACATCGGCAAGGTGTCGCTGGTGGGCGCGGGCATGCGCAGCCACCCGGGTGTCACTGCCGGCTTCTGCGAGGCGCTGGCTAAGGCCGGGGTCAACATCGAACTCATCTCCACATCGGAGATCCGGATCTCGGTGCTGGTCAAGGACACTGAACTCGATGCGGCCGTGCGGGCCATCCACGACGCCTTCGATCTCGGCGGCGAAGAGGAAGCCACCGTATACGGAGGCACCGGACGATGACCTCCATCGGTGTTGTCGGTGCCACCGGTCAGGTGGGCGCCGTCATGCGAAAGCTACTGGAAGAGCGTGACTTCCCGGCTTCGTCGGTGCGGTTCTTCGCGTCGGCTCGCTCTGAGGGCAAGAAGCTGACGTTCCGCGGTCGGGAGATCGAGGTCGAGAACACCGAGACCGCCGATCCGTCCGGGTTGGACATCGCGCTGTTCTCGGCCGGTGCGACCATGTCGCGGGTGCAGGCGCCGCGGTTCGCCGAGGCGGGTGTCACCGTGATCGACAACTCCTCGGCCTGGCGCAAGGACCCGGACGTGCCGTTGGTGGTTTCGGAGGTCAACTTCGATCGCGATGTGCGTGGGGTGAAGCTGCCGAAAGGCATTATCGCCAACCCGAATTGCACCACCATGGCCGCGATGCCGGTGCTTAAGGTGCTGCACGACGAGGCGGGCCTGCAGCGGTTGATCGTGTCGACCTACCAGGCAGTCTCGGGTAGCGGCCTGGCCGGTGTGGAGGAACTGGCCACCCAGGTGCGCGCCGGCATCGGCGAGAGTGAGCGGCTGGTACACGACGGCTCCGCCGTCACCTTCCCGGACCCGGTGAAATACGTTGCACCCATTGCCTTCAACGTGATCCCGCTGGCCGGATCGCTGGTTGACGACGGCTCCGGTGAAACCGACGAGGATCAGAAGCTGCGCAACGAGAGCCGCAAGATCCTGGGCATCCCAGAGCTTTTGGTGAGCGGCACATGCGTGCGGGTTCCGGTCTTCACCGGACACTCGCTCTCGATCAACGCCGAATTCGAACGTGAGCTGACTCCGGCGCGCGCTACCGAGCTGCTCGCCGCGGCATCAGGTGTCACGCTGGCCGATGTGCCCACGCCGTTGGCTGCCGCGGGAGCCAACGACTCGCTGGTGGGCCGGATCCGTGAGGATCCGGGCGTGCCGGGTAATCGCGGTCTGGCACTGTTCATTTCCGGAGACAACCTCCGGAAGGGTGCGGCGCTCAATACGATTCAGATCGCCGAATTGCTCGTCGCTAGCTAACGATGAGCGCTCGCGCAAAGAGCGTGGGCAATACACAGGAACTTCACGGGTTTTCCCTGGGTAACGGTCAGTCGGTTCGGTCATGCTCGGGGCATGACAACTCCAGACAATCCCGATACATCAACGAATCCGGTGTCTGTACCGCAGGCACCTGCGCCCGCGCCGCGTTCGGCGAGCAACACCCTGCTGGTAAAGATCGCCGCCGTCGTCGGCATCGTCGCGGGCGCGTTCGTGATCCTTGGCGTCACCTTCGGTCTGGGCGTGCTGGCCGGCTCGCAATGCGGGCATGGCGGACACGGCGGACCTGGCGGGCACGATCGAAGCCGCGTGATGATGTTCGACCGTGACGACGCACCGCCGATGCGGGGCCCGGTGATCATCCAGCGTGGATCGGAGGTAGGGCCGCCGGACTTCCCGTCCGCCCCCGGTGAGCGGCGCCAACTGCCCCCGCCCCCGCAGTCGCCCTCTCAGACCGCTCCTCGTCCATAGCGATCCCACCGCGGCGCCACTGGCTACCCTGTCCAGGGATGGCTAGTGGCGCCGTGGCGTCGGATGGGAGATGAGGCGTGCGGCGCATCGCGGCTCTGTTGACTGCGATGGTCTTAACGATCCTTCAATTGGCTTATATTCCAGCCACACTCGCCGACCCGCTACGTCCCGTTCCGCCGGCTCTCGCTCCCGGTGAGGTGGTGCGGATTGGCCCCGTCGCGGGCACCGGCACCGCGACCTCTGACTACAATCTCGGTGCGACCGACTTGTGCGAGTTCATGGTCTTCACCGGCGGCATGCTGCAGATCTGCGGCGACAGCTTCGCAGGCCAGGGTGTGGGATATGGCGGCTGGTACTCCCCGGTGGCGCTGCGCGTCGACACGGAAACGGTGCCGAACACCTCCGGCGTGCGTCACTCCGGTGTCCTGGGCATCGACCGACCGCTCTTGGAGGACCCGACACCGCCGGGATTCTCCCAACTTCCCGCCGGCGTCATCGATATCAACGGCACCAACTGGCTGTTCATCGCCGTCACCAAGAATTTGATCCCCCAGTCGACACGACTGGTGAAGCCCGACCCCTTCCGCGCGGGATGGCCGACCGTGCCGGGATCGATACGACCTGGGGACTACGCGGGCGGCCAACAGACCCAGATCAGCGGCTACTACGACCCGCTGTGGACACCCGAGTCGCCGAAGGGCTGGGTGTACATCGTCAGCGACGCCTTCGATCGCTCGCGGCCGGTGGTCCTGTACCGGGCCAAGCCCGACACGTTCACCGACCGTGCGACCTGGCAGGGCTGGGGAACAGACGCGCAGGGGAAGTGGGCCTGGGGTGCCGCCGTGACGCCATTGTTCAACGATCACCTGGGCGAGCTGAGTATGAAGATGGTGGACGGACAGGCGGTGCTGTCCTACTTCAATCAGACCACGGGCAACGTCGAGGTGCGGGTCGCTGACAACCCGACGCGTCTCGGTGCGGTGCCCGCGACCACAGTGGTGAATGCCGGGGCCTGGCCGGCGATGGCGGACGAACTTCCCGAGTCCTGGGACAACACCTTGGCTCAGCCGTACGGGGGATACATTGGGCCGGACTCCACGCTCGATCGCCTCAGCATCTACGTCAGCCAGTGGAACACCGACTCTCGCGATCACGCGCCCTATCGGGTGATCGAATTCGCGGTGAACCCGCTGCTTGCCGGTGAGGGCTAACTAACACTCGATTGTTACCAGAGTTTGTCGACCCATGCGAGCTGGCTGGTTAGGACGGGTAACAATGATTGCTAGCGTAACCTCGATCGACATTGCGGCCGTGAGTGGATAACCGGCGGAGAGGGTTCGCGTACCTTCGTTTCTGTGGACGCTGAGCAGCTGGCAACCCGCGCAAGCGAGGCTCTGGCGTCCGGAGACGATAGCGAGGCGCTGCGTCTCGCCAATGATGCGCTGGAGCTGGAGCACAAGAATTCGTTGTCGTGGCGGATCTTGGCCTACTGCCTCGGCAGCATGGGGCGGCATTTCGACGCGATCGATTGCGCGCTTTCCGCAGTGCGATATGGCAGCCGTGACGCCATCAATCACTACACCCACGCATGGGCTCTCCGTGGTGCCCGCAAACCGAATGAGGCGCTCGCGGCGGCCGATGAGGCCCTCGAACTCGATTCCGGGTTCGCCGATGCGCTCGCGCTGCGCGCGGTGATCCGCAATGAGCTGGGTGACCGTGCCGGGGCCATCGACGATATGCGCAGGGCGCGCTCCCTCTAGTCCTCCAGCGGATGACGCTTCAGGAACTCGTCGATGAGGGCGTTGACCTCCTGAGGGCGTTCCAGAGCGGCCAGATGCCCGATGTTCTCCATGACCACGAACTCGGCCCCGGGAATCGCCTCGGCCATGAGCTGGGTCTCCACGACGGGAAAGGTCGGATCCTCCCGGCCCGCCACGACCAGGATGGGTGCGGTGATGCTTCCGAGTAGCTCACGTTGGTCAGGCCGTGCCGGAACCACGCTGTTGACCGCCCAGTAGACGGAGTCGACGTTGAGCTCGCGCAATTCCGCCCGGATTGTCTGCTCTACCTGAGGGCGTTCTCGCATGATGGTGGGCCCGACGAAGGCCTTCACCGCGCGGGTGGTGAGCGGTTCACGGAATCGGCCGAGAAGCCGGACTATCTCGGTGAGCAGCCGAAACTCGACCGTCTGGCGTAGGTTGGCGCGCGAGGCGGTGGCGTTCATCAGCACGGACGCTCCCACCCGATGCGGATACAGCGCGGCGAAGGTTCCTCCGATCATTCCGCCCCAGGAGTTGCCGACGACGTGTGTGCGTTCGATGCCGAGCGTGTCGAGGATCTGTTCGACGGCGCGTGCGCAGTCCTCAAACCGGAACATGCGGTGCAGGGCCTGGCTGTCGCCGTGGCCGGGCGGGTCAACGACGATCACCGTGTACCGGTCGGCGAAGTATTCTGCCTGGTCGGCCCACATGGACCCCGTCATCAGCAGGCTGGACCAGAAGAGGATGGCGGGCCCCTGGCCGCCTACTCGCACGTGCAGTCCGCCGAGGCAGCTTTGGATGTACCGGTCATGCAATGTGGCGCCGCCCATGCGCAGCAGGCTAGCGTCTGTGGACGGTTGACAGGGAAGATCTACAGAATGTGGACATGATTGCCGCCCGGTTTCTGCCGCCAGTGCTGCTCATCTGCTCGAACATCTTCATGACCTTCGCCTGGTATGGGCATCTCAAGTTCAAGGATCACCCGTTGTGGGTGGTTGTCCTTGTCAGCTGGTTCATCGCGTTTTTCGAGTACTGCCTGGCAGTTCCCGCGAATCGCCTTGGCAGTGAGGTGTATTCGGGCGCGGAGCTCAAGGCGATGCAAGAGGTCATCACCTTGACGGTCTTTCTGGGTTTCGCCGTGTGGTACCTGGGCGAGAAGCTCACCCTGAATCACCTCGTGGGGTTCGTGTTGATCGCTGCCGGGGCCTACTTCGTGTTTAACGGCCCGTTCGGCTAGAAGGTCATTTCTTGACTCATTCCAGAAAAGGCGCATACTGGTGGAGTGACCGTAGTGCAGCCCCCCGCCCCAGACGCAGCATTGCGCCGGGCGGGACTGCGTGTCACGGCCCCACGCGTCGCGATTCTGAACGCGGTTGCGGCGCATCCACATTCGACCGCAGACATCATCGCGATGGTGGTGCGTGCCGAGCTTGGGAAGGTGTCCACACAGGCCGTTTATGACGTGCTCAAGGCCTGTGTCAGTGCCGGGTTGGTGCGACGCATCGAACCGGCCGGTTCCGCAGCACTTTTTGAGACGCGTATCGGCGATAACCATCACCATCTGGTCTGCCGTCGTTGCGGTGTCGTCACCGATGTGGACTGCACCGTTGGGCATGCACCGTGCCTGGAGCCGTCACATACCGCGGGGTTCGTGGTCGACGAGGCCGAAATCGTCTTCTGGGGTCTCTGCCCCGCATGTCAGCCCAATTAGTTCAGCCCAGTTAGTCAGGTATCGAGGAGGTTTTCATGTCCATCCGAACAACCACGAACACCGGAATCGCGGTGGAGAGCGACGACGAGTCGTTGACCGCAGGCATCCAGGGCCCGGTCCTGCTGCATGATCACTATCTGATCGAGAAGCTTGCGCAGTTCAACCGGGAACGCGTTCCCGAGCGCATCGTGCATGCCAAGGGTGCAGGCGCGTACGGAGAGCTCGTCGTCACCGCGGATGTCTCGAAGTACACCAAGGCCAAGCTGTTTCAACCGGGCGTGAAAACAGAGTCGCTGGTTCGCTTTTCGACGGTGGCGGGGGAACAGGGGAGCCCCGATACGTGGCGTGACCCGCGTGGTTTTGCCATCAAGTTCTATACCGAGGACGGCAACTATGACCTCGTCGGCAACAACACCCCCGTCTTCTTCATTCGTGATGCCATCAAGTTCCCGGACTTCATCCGCTCGCAGAAGCGGTTGCCGGGATCAGGGTTGCGGGACCACAACATGCAGTGGGACTTCTGGACGCTGCGTCCCGAGACGGCGCACCAGGTCACCTGGTTGATGGGTGATCGCGGGATCCCGAAGAGCTACCGCCACATGAATGGATACGGTTCACACACCTATCAGTGGGTCAATGCCGAGGGTGAGCGTTTCTGGGTGAAGTACCACTTCCGGACCGATCAGGGGCAGGATTTCCTGACCCAGCAGGAGGCGGATGCACTCGCCGGATCCGACGCCGATGCGCATCGTCGTGACCTGTGGGACGCGATCGCGCAAGGCAATTTTCCGAGCTGGACCCTCCATGTGCAGATCATGCCGGTGGCTGAGGCGCAGGGATACCGATTTAACCCGTTCGATCTGACCAAGGTCTGGTCCAAGAAGGATTACCCGCTGATCGAGGTCGGCAAGTGGACGCTCAATCGCAACCCAAGGAACTATTTCGTCGACATCGAGCAGGCTGCCTTCGAACCGTCGAATATCGTTCCGGGGATTGGCTTTTCGCCCGACAAGATGCTGCTCGGCCGGGTCTTTGCCTACGCCGACGCGCATCGCTACCGGATTGGCACCAACTACGCGCAGTTGCCGCCGAACTCGCCACGGGCCGCTGAAGTGAACTCTTACTCCAAGGAGGGGGCGATGCGGTATCACTTCAACGAGCCCGAGGTTCCGGTGTACGCCCCCAACTCCTTTGGCGGTCCGCATGCGGATCCGGAGGCTGCGGGCGACGGCGGCGCGTGGGATTTCGGCGGCACCGCGGTACGCGCCGGGTATGTCCAGCATGCCGAGGACGGCGACTTCGTTCAGGCCGGAACCTTGGTGCGTGAGGTGCTGAACGACGATCAGCGTGCTCGTCTGGCGAGCAACATCGTCGGCCATGTGCTGGGCGGCGTCAGCGAACCCGTGCTGTCCAGGGTGTTCGATTACTGGAAGAACGTCGACCCCGAGCTCGGCAAGGCCGTCGAAGAGGGCGTTCGCGCCGGTCTCGACGCTCAGTAGGCAGTTCTTGGATGGCGCCGGTTCTCTTCAAGGGAGCCGGCGCCTTCCGTATGCTCGTCATATGTCCAATGAGGCCGTCTACACCGCAGAAGCCACGTCGACCGGGGGAGGCCGTGACGGGCATGTTCGCTCCTCGGATGGCCGGATAGATCTAGACACCCGAATCCCAAAGTCGATGGGCGGCAACGGGGAAGGCACCAATCCCGAGCAGTTGTTCGCGGCCGGGTATTCGGCGTGCTTCTTGAGCGCGCTCAATCTGGTCGCCCGAATAGCGAAGGTCCAGCTTGATCCCGCGACGTCGATCACGGCCAAGGTGGGAATCTTCAAAACCCCCGAGGGCGGTTTCGATCTGTCTGCCGAGCTGGACGGGTATCTGCCCGGGTTGTCTCAGGAGGTTGCCGAGGACCTCTTGGAACAAGCCCACGAGGTGTGCCCGTACTCCAACGCCACCCGCGGCAACATCGAGGTTACGGTCAAGGCGCGAGTCTGATGCGTGCTCTCGTCGTTGTGGCGGTGTCGGGGATGGCCCTGGCCTGTGCGCCGTCTGCGTGGGCTGTCGGTCCGGAGGCATTGGACACCGTTCTACAGGAACCCGCTGCGGTCAGCAGGATCGTTGGCACCGAGCTGCAGGCCTCACGCGTCCTTGACGCCCCGACGGGCGGTGTTGAGCTGAGCGAGCCGAACTGTGTGGACTTCGCCGAGGCCGGTTTGGACCAGGTGTTCAATGGGAACCCGGGGACGCTAGTTGCCTACCGGGGCCAGTACTCGAAGAAGTCTGCATCGAACGCGCGGTACTCCGTGCGACAAGCTGTGGGCGTGTTCAATAGTCCGACGGCTGCGGTCGATCCGGTGGTGGCGTTGCTGTTCATGTCGGACTGTTATGGGCATCCAATCAAGATCACCGATGACCAAGGGGTAACGGACTCATGGACATTCACTGAGGGAAGCTCCGGCGGTGGTGCGGCCAGCTGGTCGATGACCAATAGCGCGAACGACCGCAGCTGCTCTGTTGAGATGCGGGCGCGGCAAGAGGTGCTGCTCCAGGTGAAGGTGTGCTCGCCAAGGAACGCTGAACGCGCCGCGTCGCGAATTGCCGATGCGATGGAAGCTGGTGTGTGATGGGAATGACTCGGATTGTGTCGATTTCGGCGGTGGCCGCCGCGTTCGGCTTGGCACTGGCCCCGGCGGCGGGCGCCCGTCCGTCCGATCCGGGGGTCGTCAATTACGCGGTGCTCGCGCGCGGTTCGGTAAGCAACGTCATCGGGTCGCAGCTAGGGTCGCATAGCGAGTTCACTCAGCCGTTCCAGGCGTTCTCGGTGGATGTTCCGGAATGTAACAACTGGTCGGATATCGGGCTGGACGAGGTGTACGCAGATCCGGATCTGGCCTCGTTCCGGGGCGCGACAACGCAAGACTCCGCGACGGATGCAACGCATTTGGTGAAGCAGTCGATCGGTGTGTTCGCCAACAACGATGCGGCCGACCGCGCATTCCATCGGGTGGTGGACCGCACTCAAGGATGCTCTGGGCAGACGGCCACCTTGATCCTGAATGACGGCCGACGCGAGGTGTGGACATTCACCGGACCAGCGGCCGGCGCCGCCGATGCCGCGTGGATCAAGGAGGAGGCGGGTGTTGACCGCCGCTGCTTCAACCAGACCCGCAGGCGCGAGAACGTGCTGCTGCAGGCGAAGGTCTGTCAGCCGGGAAACGGCAGCCTTGCGGTGAACGTGCTGGCCAACACGATGCAAAACGGCCTGGGCCAGTAGGGGATTGGCCCAGGCCGCTCTCAGTTAGACCGACGCGGCGGCTTCGTTGAGCTCATTGAGCGTGGTGGTGGCTTCCAGGTACTCCTGCACCCAGCGCTCGATGACCGCGGCCGACTTCTCCACCTTGGTGAACTGGCCGACAACCTGGCCGATCGGGTTGAAGGCGACATCGATGCTCTGATCCGGGTACTTGTTAGTCGCCGCGACGGCCATCCCGGAAACCATGTACTGCAACGGCATTCCGAGCGGTTCCGGGTTACCTTCAGTCTCCCATGCCACGGTCCAGTCGTTGCGCAGCATGCGCGCGGGCTTACCCGTGAACGAGCGGCTGCGCACAGTATCGCGGCTGCCCGCCTTTGCGTACGTCTCCTGCTGGACCGACGTGGTGTGCGCCTCTTCGACCATCAGCCACTGCGAACCGGTCCACGCTCCCTGCGCGCCCAACGCCAGCGCTGCCGCGACCTGGGCGCCACTGCCGATTCCGCCTGCGGCCAGCACGGGTACGGGGGCGACGGCCTTGACGACCTCCGGCCACAGCACGATAGAGCCCACATCACCGCAGTGGCCGCCGGCTTCGCCGCCCTGGGCGATGATGATGTCCACTCCGGCGTCCGCATGCTTGCGGGCCTGCTTGGCCGAGCCGCACAACGCGGCGACCTTGCGACCGGCATCGTGGATCTTCTGGATCATGTCGGGCGGAGGCGTGCCGAGTGCATTGGCGATGAGCGTCATCTTGGGGTGCTTGAGCGCGATCTCCACCTGCGGGGTAGCGGTGGCCTCGGTCCAGCCCAGCAGCTGCAGGGCGTTGTCATTGCCCTCCTCCATCGGCACGCCGTGGTCGGCGAGGAGCTTGCGGCCGAAGTCCAGATGCTCCTGCGGCACCATCGACTGGAGCATCTTGGTGAGCTCCTCGGCCGGCATGTTCGCGTTCATGCCCTCGTATTTGTTGGGGATGACGATGTCGACGCCATAGGAGTGGTCACCGATGTGCTCGTCGATCCACTTGAGCTCGATCTCGAGCTGCTCGGGGGTGAACCCGACGGCGCCCAGCACGCCGAAGCCGCCGGCCTTGCTCACCGCGACGACGACGTCGCGACAGTGCGTGAAGGCGAAAATCGGAAACTCGATGCCGAGCTCGTCGCAGATGGGGGTATGCATGGCCACTCCTTGGGTGGGTGGTGGGAAAGGTTGGGTGGGTGGTGGGAATCGGTCGGTCGGGCAGGTATGAGAAGGAAATCGTACGCCAGAAAACTGGAACGTGTTCTAGTTTAGATCAGGTCTTGCGCGCGCGGGCGGCGGCTTCCCTACACTCACGCTGACCCAATCGCACGATCCGGGAGTAGCCAGCACATGTTTCCGCATATGGGAGTGCCCGACGCGGCCAATACCGCCTGGGTGCTGACGAGTGCCGCACTGGTGCTCCTGATGACCCCGGCATTGGCCTTCTTCTATGGCGGCATGGTGCGCGCCAAGAGCGTCCTCAACATGATGATGATGTGTTTCTCGGCCGTCGCCGTGGTGTGGGTGCTCTGGGTGGCCTATGGGTACTCGATGGCGTTCGGCACCGACATGGGTGGCGGGTTACTTGGCGATCCGTTCCAATTCGCCGGATTGCGGCACCTGTTCGAAGGCGATTACAAAGCTTCCTCGGTTCCGCTGTGGGGGCCGACCAAGATCCCTGCATTGGTGTTCGTCATGTTCCAGGCCGGGTTCGCCATGGTGACGGTGGCGCTGATCGCCGGTGCGGTCGCCGATCGCATGCGCTTTCTCCCGTGGATCGCTTTCACGGCGCTATGGGCAACCCTGGTCTACTTCCCGGTGGCGCACTGGGTGTTCGCGGTCAAGGGCACCACTGCCGAGAAGGGCGGATGGCTCGCGAACCTGGGCGTCATCGACTTCGCCGGCGGCGCCGCCGTGGAGATCAACTCGGGCGCCGCCGGTCTGGCACTGGCGATCATCCTCGGCAAGCGGCACGGCTGGCCGCGCGAGGCGATGCGTCCGCATAACCTGCCCGCGGTGATGCTCGGAGCGGGGCTGCTGTGGTTCGGTTGGTTCGGGTTCAACGCGGGGTCGGCATTGGCCGCCGACGGCACCGCGGCCCTTGTCATCGCCAACACCCTTGGCGCGGGGGCAATGTCGATGGCGGCCTGGCTGCTGGTCGAGAAGATCCGGCACGGCAAGCCGACCTCCTTCGGTGCTGCCTCGGGTGTGGTGGCGGGGCTCGTGGCCATCACGCCCTCCTGTTCGTCGGTCACCCCGATAGGCGCCCTGGTCATCGGAGCGGTAGCGGGCGCTTTCAGCTCGTTGGCCATCGAGCTGAAATACCGCTGGGGATACGATGATTCGCTCGACGTCGTGGGCGTGCACCTGGTTGGTGGCATCGTCGGCACGTTGATGATCGGCGTTGTCGGCAGTGCCGCGGCACCTGCCGGTGTCAACGGGCTGCTGTACGGCGGCGGACTGCATCAGTTCTGGTTGCAGCTTGTCGCTGTCATCGCGGTGCTCGTCTACTCGGTCGCGATTACCGGGCTGATCGGTCTGGGTCTGCGGCATTCCATGGGCATCAGGTCGCATCCGCAGCACGAGTCCGATGGTCTCGACGATGCCGAGCATGCGGAGTCGGCCTACGAGCTGGCCACCACTCGCGGTGGTGGGCTCATCAACCCTGGGCGCTGAATCTGCCGATTCCGGGCAGGAATCGTCCGACCCGGGCTGCGTAGTCGCGGTAGGTCCTGCCGTGTGCCGCGAGGAGGTAGGGCTCCTCAACCACGCGCACCTGCAGTTCGATGGACGTGACGAGTAGCACGAAACCACTGAGGGCCAACGGGTTCGGGATCATGAGGGCAGACCCGGCGGCGAACGTCAGCATTGCCGTGAAGATCGGATTGCGGACCCATCCGAAAACGCCGGTGCTCACCAACGTGGTGGTCTCCCGGGTGTCGACGCCTACCCGCCAGGATTCGCCCATGGTGTGTTGCGCCCAGACTGTCGCGACGATTCCCGCCGTGGCCAGTGCGATTCCCGCGGTCTGCAGAGGCCGGTTATCAAGCGCGGCAAGGGGAGTGATGAGCGCCGTCAGCTGCAGAATGGGTGCGAGCAAGGCTAGGACTATCGCGGCGATGAATCCCGCCCCCGCGAGCCATTCGCGCGAGCCTGCGCGGTCATGGAATCCGTGGATCCCGCTGGAGCCGGTTGCGCGCCACTGTTGGTAACTCTTCCAGCCGAGCCCAGCAGCGATGAAGACCAGATACAGGACGAGCGCCGCCGCGGCCATGAACTTCCCTTCCACTAGTGCATACATCCGCATGGAACAATGCTTAAACGTGACTGTCAACACCATGAAGGGGTCTCGAGGTGGCTAGCCGCCTACCGCGGCCATAGCCGCCACGTGCTGGTCGCGGCGTCGTATCCGCGTGCCCGCTCTGCTGCTTCGGCCACGGTTCAGCCCGCGGTCAGCTCGTAGAAGAACAGCACCGCGACAAGAAATGCGGCATGCTCGTCGGGTGCTTCTTGTGGCGCGAAGTAGCCGACCGCGCCCGCGTCCAGGAACGCATCCGCGAGTTCCGGGCTCCCCGTTTCGCACCCGATGGACACCACGAAACTTCCGGTAAGCCGCAGGTGCCGGCGTACCTCGTCGGCACCCATCAGCCCGGTAAACGGTTGTTCGGAAGCTATCGGCTCGCCGAGTTCGGGGAGCAAGATCCGACCGTCGTCGCCGTGGCATCCCAGGATCACAAAGGGCGCGACCTGCCGATCACTGCCCAGCGCCGCGACAATATGCCGTGGCTGTCCGACAGGGTGGTAGTGCACCCTGATCCCAAACTCCTCCAACGCATCCCGCAGCGGGCGGGCAGAGGAATCGGCGATGTCGATGAGGTCGACTTCTGTCCACGCCAGCGCTCCGGCGACAACATCATCGATACGCGACTGGGGGACGCGTGGCAGCTTAGGCGCCGATCCCGGAGCCGGGCCACCGAGTTTCGTCCGCAATGTTGCTGAAAGGTACTGCGGTAATGCCCGTCTCGATTGTCCACTCGGCGGTGACACCTCTCCTCTAGGCTCCTGCAGATATGAGGACTGTTCTGGGGGTGGCGTCGTTTCTTTGTGTGCTGGTTATGGCGATGACGGTGTCTGCGGGTACCGCGTCGGCGGACCCCGACGAGCTTCCCGTGCTGGTGGACGCGCTGCCCGCTCTGATGCTCGAGCCCAGGGACGTGAGTCCTGTCATGGGGGCCGGCATGCATGTGTCCGGAGATTGGGCCGGGCTGGTGTCGGATCGGACCGACAGACCCGAATGCGGCAGTGTGGTTTTCGCATCGACGGCGAGCTATGAATCGTCCAATTATTTATCCGGGCGGTACCGCTCATTGGTGGACAATCCGAGCTGGACGCGGCTGGTGGACCAGAGCATGGTGATCTTTCCTGAGTGGTCGGATGCGACGGACTTCGCGCTTAGTGAGGCGGATCGCTGGCGTGCCTGCGAGAACCAGCGGGTCACTTCGCTTCTGCCGCAGCCGGACGGAAGCACGCGTCGTGAATGGGTGCAGCTTCGCAACATCGTCCAAGTGCAGGAGGTTCTGGTGGTCGGCTACGCGTGGCCGACGGATTTTGGTGGAGTGATCTACTGCCAGCACGCGCTGGCGCCGCTGCGGAACGTGGCTATCGATGTGCGGGCATGCGCGGAACGGGACGGCAGCCGAGCCCTCGATCTCATCCTGAGTCTTCTGCCTCGGGTGGCCCGGGCATAGGCGAAATGAAAGACGCTGCGAGAAAAGCGGTCCCGGGTAGCGTTGGGAACGTGCCCGACAGAGACGGCCTCATCGTCTGCGGCGAGACACTCGTTGATCTGGTCCCGGCGGCTGGCGGATTGTGGCGCCCGATACCCGGAGGCGGCCCGTACAACACCGCGATCACCGCCGCGAAGATGGGCGTTCGGACGGCGCTTCTTACCCATGTGTCCGGCGATGCCTTCGGGCGTCAGTGCGTACAGAACCTGGCCGAGGTAGGTGTCGATGAATCATTGGTCATGCGCCATGATGTTCCGACGACATTGGCCGTCGCCGACGTCGACCAACACGGAGCGGCCCAGTATCAGTTCTACTGGCAGGGAACCGCCAATGATGTTGCGCCCTCGTCACTTCCCGATCCGGTGCGCGTTCCGGTGGCCATCTGGGCGGGTTCGATCGCCAGCGTGCTCTGGCGTGAGCGCGATGAGCTACGCGCGTGGATCATGCGGCACTATGCGGACATTCCGCTCACCTTCGATGTGAACGTGCGCCCGACGCTCGTCGGCGACCGAGAGACGTATGTCGCGCGTATCGCCCCATGGTTGTCCATTGCGGAGGTGGCGCGGGCCAGCACCGAAGACCTTGAATTCCTGTACCCGGGCGGGTCGGTCGAGGGCGTGGTTGGCCGTTGGTTCGACGAGCACCCGCGCCTCGAGATCGCGTTGGTCACTTGTGGGTCGGCGGGGTCGTTGGCCTTCCTGCGGGGTGAACCGTCGCCGCTGCACGTCCCTGCCCACGAGGTCACCGTCGTCGACACCGTCGGCGCCGGTGACACGTATACCGGCGTTTTCCTCGACGGGTTCTATCAGCGCCGGCTCGATCTGCCTGAGGCGTTGCGGCGCGCGGCGGTGGCCGCGGCGATCACCTGCACCCGGCCCGGGGCGCAACCGCCGGATGCGGCCGAGCTGACCAAGGAACTGCGCCGGGTGGCTCACTAGAGTTCAATACACAACAACCGGGAGCCCATCGAAGGCCTAGTGAGGGGGAATGCATGCGATCGGTGGTGGGGGCACTGACGGTGGCACTGGGCGCCGTGTACCCGGCCGTCGCACTCGCCGAACCTTCACCACACGTGCCGCCCGCGTCGATCGATCGACTCATGTTCACGCAGCAGGAGGCAGAACAGGTGATGGGCGTCGGTCTCCCCAATATTCACCGGCAGAGTGCGACCTTCGCATCGGATACCGATCGGCCGGATTGCGGAAGCGTTGTGTTGGCTTCTGTGTCGAGCTACGACCGGTCCTCCTACGTGGCGGCGCACTCCCAAGCGTTGTGGGATCACTCCGGCTGGTTCACCTTGGTCGATCAAAGTGTGGCGGTGTTCAGCACGGATGAGGAGGCCCGAGATTTCGCGCGGACCGAGGCCGACCGCTGGCGCAAGTGCGAACAGCAGACGATCAACGTCTCTGAACAGTCGATCGATGGCACTACTCTGACGGCGACGGTGGACATCCGGGGTGTCACGCAGGTCGACAACGTTCTGGCCGTTGGCTACGGAAGGAACGATGCCGCGTATGCCGCATGCCAGCACGTGCTTCTGGGCGAACGCAATGTCGCAATTGACATTCGCACCTGCTCAACGGTTTCCAAGAGTGGTGGTGAGCGCGCCTTCGAGTTGATGAAGATCGTCGGCCCGCGGGTGTGGGAGGTCTGAGCCATGAGAATGTCGGCGATGACGGTCGTGCTGATGGTGGCCGCACTGGTATTCGCGGCGCCCGCTTCCGCCGAACAGGGCGTGCCGATACCGCCTGCCGCGATCGACGATCTGATGGTGACACCGGAAGAGGCGTCCTCCGTTATGGGAGCGACTTTTCCGGTCGTCGATCGGCGCAACGCCCTCTCCGACCTCACGACGGATAGACCGGACTGCGGCAGCGTGGTCCGCCCGTCAGTGGCCACCTACGACCGCGGCCCGTACATGGCCGCGCACGAGCAGTACTTGCAGGACAGCTCACCGTGGAACGTGCAGGTTGCACAAAGCATCGCTGTCTTCCCCACGGATGCCGAGGCGCGTGACTTCGCCTCCAGCGAGATGGACATGTGGTTGAGGTGTGCGAAGCACACCGTGTACGACTCCGCGCAATGGAGATACGTGATCGGCTCGTTGCACCGAGACGATGACGCGGTAGTTGGTTCCTACGTGATGATTACGAACGACGGAGCGCGCATGTCCTGCTCGCGTGTACTGGCCAGGGTGCGCAACACCGCGACCGATCTACGAGGATGCTCGGCAGGTCCAGAAAGTTACCAACGGCTGTTGGGGATCGCGAAGATCATCGGACCGCGCTACGACGCCGCCTGAACACGCACCGCGCGTCGGGGATTGACCGACGTCTGCAGGGTGGCCACCGCAGAACCGGCCTGGGTCACCGCGAACCGATGCAGGTCGGCCATGCTTGCGGTGCTCCCCGCGATGGTGCCATCGGACAGCCGCGCCTCGCCGCAGGCCACAGTGACCGGCAGCTGGCCCAACTGATAAGCACCGTCCGGCATTCCGGCCGCACACATCGCATCGGTGACAAGAGCGATCCGGTCGGGGCCCACCGTAGCCAGCACCATTCGGTAGATCGCGGGGTGGATGTGGACACCGTCGGCGATCAGCTCGATGGTCACCTCTGGGCTCTCCAGGAGCGCCGGGATGGGGCCGGGTTCGCGGTGGTGGATCGGGCGCATGGCGTTGAAGAGATGAGTGGCGACTGTCGCACCAGACGAAATGGCCTGCAATGTCTGCTCATACGTGGCATCGGTATGTCCTACTGCGGCCACCACGCCGCGCGCGACGAGTAACTCGATGGCCGGGATTGCACCTGCGAGTTCAGGCGCGATGGTGACCATCCGAATGTGCCCGGCCCCGGCGTCCAGTAGCCGCTCCAGCTCGGCGAGATTCGGTGTGCGCAGCAGGCGTGGATCATGAGCACCGGCATACCGTGGTGACAGCCAGGGGCCTTCGAGGTGAATCCCGGCGATGCCATCCGCACCCGCTATCCCGGCAAGCACACGCACGGCGCTCAGCAACTCATCGGGCGCCAGGGTGACCAGGCTGGCCAGCATCCCGTCAGTTCCATGGGATTGATGCCATTCTGCGGCAACGCGATTGGCCTCAGGATCGTCTCCGAATGATGCGCCGCCTCCGCCGTGCACGTGCATATCAAAATACCCGGGCATGGTCACTGTCGCTTCACAGCGTATCGGTCACCTTGGATAGACCTCTGGGTACGTCTGGATTTTCGCCGCGCCCGATCGCCAACTGCATCGCGAGTAGCTGCAGCGGAAGAATGGCCAACATGGGTGAAAGTTCCTCGAGCGTCGGCTCCAGGGTCACACCCAACCCGGTGGCCGCCACCGCGTCCGCCGACCCCACACAGCACACGTCCGCACCGCGTCCGGCCAGCCGGTGCAGCACATCGTTCATGGCACGTCCCCCGACTCCGTCGGGAACGATCGCGATCACCGGTACCTGAGGGTCGATCATCGCCAGCGGTCCGTGTAACAGATCGGCCCCTGAGAAGGCCTGAGCGGAAAGATAACTCGTTTCCATCAGCTTGAGGGCGGCCTCGCGCGCCGTCGGGTACGAGTAGCCGCGGCCGGTGGTGACCAGCCGCGATGCGAAGCGGTAGCGGGTGGCCAGCTGCTGCACGACGGAGCTGTGCAGGATCTCCTCGCCGCGTTCCGGGAGCAGGTTGACAGCCGTATTGTCGCGGCCGGCCACATCGGTGAGCAGTAGGTACAGTGCCAGCAGTTGCGCGGTATACGACTTGGTGGCGGCGACGGCGAGTTCGGGTCCGGCCAACACGTCTACGTGATACTCAGCGGCTGTCGCCAGCGCGGATGTCGGGGCGTTGGTCACGGCCACGGTGAGTGCACCCCGCTCGCGTGCCACCGCCAGCGTCTGCACCAGGTCAGGGGAACTACCCGATTGGCTGACCCCGATCACCAGCACACCCGAAAGGTCGGGGCGCGCACCGTAGGTGGTCATGGTCGACGGCGAGGCAAGTCCCGCGGGGACTTGCAGGATGATCTCGGTGAGGTACTTGCCATACAGCGCCGCATGGTCACTGGTTCCCCGGGCGGCGAAGAGCACAAAGCGGGGCCTGTATTCGACGATCTTCGCTGCCACCTCCGCAATCGCGGCCCGGCCGTCAGAAAGCAGCCGCCCCCACACGGCTGGCTGTTGACGGATCTCGTCAGCCATATGCGTCCCCGCGGTCATGCCTTCTCCAATCCGTCGACATCGGCCCCGGCTAGGATCAATGCTCCAAACACCGGTTCACGTTGCAGCACAGCAATATCCGAAACACCCGTGGTCCGTGTACATTCGATGATATCGGCGACCAGGCCCGGCTGGTTGACCAGCAGGCCGCCACCGAGCACCACGGGCAGTCCAGGGCCCAATCGTATGCAGACACCCTCGATCAACGCGGCCACGTCGATGGCGGTTTGTCGGGTGATCACCTTGGCGGCCTCGTCACCGGCCGCGGCGAGGTCGAAAACGAGCCCCGCCATCTTGGCCCAATACCGCCGTTCGGAGTGGGCATAGAAATGGTCGAGCAGCTGGGCGGGCTCGGTCACACCACACTCAGAGGTGAACCGCCGCGATAGCGCATCTGGCGGGTCACCTCTGTCCGACAGGGAGAGAGCGTGCCGCACAGCAGATCTCGACACGCCGTAGCCGCTGCCCTCGTCCCCGAGTAGGTACCCCCAACCCCCTACCCGCGCCGCGGTGCCGTCGGCGCGTTTTCCCCACGCCACCGATCCGGTACCGGATATCACCGCGATACCTGCCGTCAGACCGCCCGCCGCGAGGACCAGCTGTGTGTCGTGCACCGCGGTGATGTGCGCATGGGGTGCGTACGGTCGCAGCAGCCGAATCAGGGTTTGCGCACCCTCCTCGGTATCCACACCGGCGGATCCGGCGCTCACGCGGGAGATGTCGTCGTAGTTCAGCTGGGAAAAGATATCGGCGAATACGGTTTTCGCCTGTTCTTCGGTCACCGACTGCAGGTTCGCACTCCCGGCCAGCGCCTCGCCGATCACCGTGCCACCCGAGACGGCCAGCGCGCGGGTCTTGGATCCGCCGATGTCGATTCCGACTATTACGCCGCCGGCTACGTCTCGGGCCACTTGCCCCCGCTTTCCCAGAAGTGCCGGATCTCCTCGAGGTCGCGGCCCTTGGTCTCCGGCGCCAGCAGATAGACGAACAGGAGGGCCGCCAGTGCGAGGGCGCCGAATACGCCGAACGCCACCACGCCGCCGAGCGCGGTCAACAAGGTCAGGAAGTACATGGACACAATGGCGTTCGCCACGAGATCCGATGTCAGCATGGCGCTGGCACCATAGGACCGCAGCCGTGCCGGGAAGCTCTCGCCCGCGTACACCCACACCAGCGAGCCGAATCCGAAGGTGAAGCCCACCGCGATGAGCACGATGCCGAGGAATCCGAGGACGGTCAGCACGCCGCCGAATGAGGATCCGCCGACTGCGAATACGCCCACCAGCAGCGCGTCGGCAATGATCATGATGGTGATACCGATCATGAGGATGGGCCGGCGGCCCATCCGGTCGATGGTCGACATGGATACGAACACTGCCAGTAGCGCGGCCACCTGAACGAGTGCAGGGAGCCCGAGTTTGGCGAAGTATCCCGACATGCCCATCGCCTCGAAGATGCGAGGCCCGTAGTAGACGACGGCGTTGATGCCGGTGATCTGGATGAAAAAGCCAAGGCCGACAACGAAAAATGTTGCCCTGTTATAGGGCGGAGTGATCATCTCTCGCAACCGCGCCAGCACCGAACCGCCGCCCTCGGCCCGCAACGCCTCAGTGATCTCGTCGAGCTCGTGGTCGATATCGATATCCGGATCTACCGCGGCGAGGATCTCACGCGCACGTGCACGGTCACCGCGCATCATGTACCAGCGTGCGGTGTCGGGGAGCTTGCGCAAGGCGATCAGCACCAGCGCGGCCGGGATGGCCGCCAGGCCCAGCATCAGTCGCCAGCTGCCGGTGGACGACAACGCCCAGGCAATGAGGTACCCGGCGATGATGCCCGTCACGCAGGCCAGTTGGTAGAGCACCAGCATGGAGCCGCGGATCTTGGTGGGGGAGGACTCGGCGACGAACACCGGAACCACCACCACCGAAATTCCCACCGTCACCCCAAGCAGCGTTCTGGCCGCGACCAGCGTTGTCAGATCGATGGCCAGTGCGGACAACAGGGAGAAGATTCCAAATGTTGCTGCCACCAAGACCATTGACTGCTTCCGGCCAATCCGGTTGGAAAGGGGCCCACCGATGAGTGCGCCGACGATCTCGCCGATCACCACCGCGGTGGCGGCCAGCTGCTGGTCGTGGGTGGACAGGTGTAGGTCATCGGTGAGGAACAGCAACGCTCCCGCGATGTTGGAGGAGTCGTATCCGTAGATAACGCCCACCGCTGCGGCGGTCACGGCCACCATCAAGCCCAGACGCGACGTTGCGCGGAGGTCGGTGATCAGGCTCATCCCACGTATTAGACACTGATGAGCGCTTGCGTGAAGAAGATTAGGTACCGATGAGCGCTTGCGTGAAGAAGATTGGATGACTGTGCAGATCGGTGTTGTCGCTCCTGTGGAGCTCGGAATTACCGCAGAACCAGACAAGATCCTCGAATTCGCGCGTGCCGCAGAATGCCTGGGATTCAGCGAGATCTCCGTGGTGGAGCATGCCGTCGTCATCGGAAATACGCAGAGCACCTATCCCTATTCGCCGACCGGGCAGTCGCACCTGCTCGATGACGTCGATATCCCCGACCCGCTTGAGCTGCTGTCCTTCATCGCGGGCGCCACCACGACCCTAGGGCTGTCCACCGGGGTGCTGGTGCTGCCGGACCACCACCCCGTGGTGCTGGCCAAACGCCTGGCCACTCTGGATCGGCTGAGCCGGGGGCGGCTGCGAATCTGCCTGGGCGTGGGGTGGATGCGTGAGGAGATCGAGGCGTGCGGCGGCGATTTCGATCGTCGGGGCCGGGCCACCGACGAGGCCATCGCGGTCATGCGTGCGCTGTGGTCCACAGACGGTCCCGCAGCGTATGATGGCGAGTTCTATCGATTCAAGGATGCCTATTCGTATCCCAAACCGGCACAGCCTCAGGGTGTCCCGCTGTACATCGGCGGGCACAGCAGGGCCGCGGCGCGGAGAGCGGGGCGACTGGGCAACGGCTTTCAACCGCTGGGTCTGGTCGGTGAGGACCTGTCGGCCGCGGTGGGCGTCATGCGCGCGGCGGCAGCTGACAGGGGTCGAGATCCCGCGGAGATCGATCTCGTGCTCGGCCACGGTCTGCATCGCGTGGATCAGGCAGCGCTGGACCAGGCTCAACAGACCGGGGCGGGGTGCATGCTGCTCTCGGCCTCGCGGCGCGCCACCACCCTGGAGGCGGTGCTCGACGAGATGGCCGAGTGCGCTAGTCGACTCGAACTGGCCGGTCCTCGCTGAACACCACGACCGGCTCACGGCGGGTGAAGACCCAACCGGTGGGTCCGCGCTCGTAGGTATCGAGATAGCGCACGGCCAGCACGTTATCGCGATGCTCATCACCGCGGAGATAGATGTGGTGCGCCATGCAGTAGACCTCGCCCGTCGCGGTATCGCCGTTGACTGTCGCCGACTGCTGGCCAAGGAGGTGGTAGGTCGCACGGAGCGGCGCAAGCGCCGCGACAATCGAATCCGCAATGGCCTGGCGTCCCTGCAGGGCCGCCGAATCACCCCGGCGGAGCAGGACGGGAGGGCGCACCAGCTCGGCGTCGGGCGAGAACAATCCGACGAGTGTGTCGACGTCGCGGCGGTCTGCCGCACTGGCGTACCGGGCGACGAGATCTTGGATGGCGAGTCGGTCATCGGTCACGGATACAAAGCCTATGGGGCCTGGACCTCCCAACCAACCGATCGGTTATGGTGCGGCTCATGGATATCAATGGTGTGTCTGCAATCGTCACGGGTGGTGCCTCGGGTCTCGGCGCCGCAACTGCTCGCCTACTCGCTGCACAGGGCGCCAAGGTCGTCATCGCCGACGTCCAGGACGAAAAGGGTGAGGCTCTGGCCAAGGAACTCGGTGGCGCTTTCGTGCACACCGATGTCACCAGCGAGGCCGACGGCATCGCCGCCGTCGACGCGGCCAAGGAGCTCGGCCCGGTGCGCGTGCTCATCAACTGCGCGGGCGTCGGCTGGCCCGGTCGCACCATTGGCAAGGACGGCCAGTACGCCTCGGCGCACTCGCTGGACATCTTCTCCAAGGTCATCGGCATCAACCTCATCGGCTCGTTCAACCTGATCCGCCTCGCGGCCACCGCGATCAGCCAGGAAGAGCCTGTCGATGAGTTCGGTGAACGCGGTGCCATCGTCAACACCGCATCTGTCGCGGCCTTCGACGGCCAGATCGGGCAGGCCGCCTACTCGGCTTCCAAAGGCGGCATCGTCGGTATGACTCTTCCGATCGCGCGTGATCTGTCGGTCGTCGGCATCCGTGTGAACACCATCGCACCCGGCCTCATCGACACCCCGATCTACGGTGAGGGCGAGTCCGCGCAACAGTTCAAGGACCGCCTGGCGCCGAACGTGCTGTACCCGCAGCGCCTGGGTAACCCCGAAGAATTCGCGTCGCTGGCTCTCGAGCTTGTCACCAACAGCTACATGAACGCCGAGACGATTCGCATCGACGGCGGGGCAAGGCTTCAGCCGAAGTAGCCCCGAAAAGATTCACTTGTCGGTGGCCTATGGAACATTGGAGAGATGGCCACCACGGCGTCGGCGGCTCTCACTGGGCGACCGCTGTCCGGACATGACGAGGCTGCCGAGCACATCGCTCGGCAGGCCTTCGTCGACGCGCACGTTGGCACGGTCGGGCTCGAACTGGAGTCTCATACCGTCGAGCTGGCTGCCCCGCACCGCAGGGTCAGCTGGATTCGGCTGCATGAGATCGCGGATTCGGTTCCCGATCTGCCCGGGTCCAGCACCATCACGTTTGAACCGGGAGGGGCGGTCGAACTCTCCGGTCCCCCGCATGCCGATGTATTGTCCGCAATCTCGTCAATGCGGGCCGATCACGCGATCTTGACCTCGGCATATCGTGGTGCCGGGGTGGCGGTCGCCAGCCTGGGCACCGATCCGTTACGCACCCCTGAGCGTGTGAATCCCGCAGCGCGATACGCCGCGATGGTCGGCCATTTCGGTGCCGCGGGTTTCGGCGAGACCGCGCTGCAGATGATGACCTGCACCGCGTCTTTGCAGGTCAATCTGCAATCCGGGACACCACGACAGTGGCGGGACAGGTTCGCGCTGGCACAACAGATCGGCCCGACGATGGTGGCTCTCTCGGCATCCTCGCCCATGCTCGCGGGTCGCCGGACAGGGCAGCGAAACACCCGGCAGTGGATTTGGGACAACCTGGATCCACGGCGCTGTGCCCCGGTCGAGATCGGCTCCGACCCGACCGAATCCTGGGTCAGATATGCGCTGCGAGCACCCGTCATGCTGGTGCGAAACGAGGACGGCGCGGAAGCTGTTGTCACCCATGTGCCGTTCCAATCCTGGGTCGACGGGACTACGCGGCTCGCAGGGCGCGTTCCCACCACCGAAGACCTCGACTATCACCTGACCACGCTCTTTCCGCCGGTGCGACCGCGGCGCTGGCTGGAGCTGCGATATCTGGATGCGGCACCAGATTGGTGGTGGCCCGCGCTGGCCTTCACCGTGGTCGCTGCGCTCGATCATCCGCAGGTCGCGGACGTTGCCGCGGAGGCGGTTGAACCGGTTGGTGACGCCTGGGAGGTGGCGGCGCGGGACGGCCTGGCGGATTCGGCCCTGCATGCGGCCGGGCGTCGGTTGGTGTCGGCCGCGTGCGCGGTGGCGCCGCCCGAATTGGCCGCGGATATGGCCTTCCTTGTGGAACGTGTCGAGCAAGGGCGTTGCCCTGCAGATGATTTCATCGATAACGTCACCGAATACGGGGTGGAACAGGCCTTCTCTGGAGCGGCCCGATGATCCGGGAGGATTTAGCGCGGGATCTTGAAGCGGCACGTGCGCGCACGTTGACGATCACCGACCACGACGATGCCGAGTTGCATCGTCAGTACGACCCGTTGATGAGTCCGTTGGTGTGGGACCTCGCGCATATCGGCCAGCAGGAAGAGCTATGGCTGCTGCGCGGTGGAGATCCGCGCACGCCAGGGATCCTGCCCGGTGATATCGAGTCCCTCTACGACGCCTTCCGACACACCCGGGCCAGCAGGGTGCAGCTCCCGCTGCTCTCGCCGGCCCAGGCGCGGGCCTTCTGTCACGAGGTGCGGGGCCGGGTTTTGGACCGACTCGAGACGTTGCCCTCCGATGGTTCCGCGCGGTCGGACGAATTCATCTACTCCATGGTGCTCAGCCATGAGCATCAACATGACGAAACCATGTTGCAGGCCTTGTCGATTCGCCGCGGTGCCGCACTGCTGGAGCGTGTCGACCCGTTGCCGCCGGGACGCTCTGGTGTGGCGGGAACCTCGGTGCTGGTGCCGGAGGGCCCGTTTGTGCTGGGCGTCGATGCGAGCGACGAGCCGTTCTCGCTCGATAACGAGCGGCCCGCGCATGTGGTGGATCTCAAGAGCTTCCGGATCGGCAGGGTTCCGGTGACCAACGCCGAGTGGTCGGCATTTATCGCCGACGATGGATACCGGCGCCAGGAATTCTGGGCCGAGGCCGGGTGGACACACCGATGCGCGGAAGATCTGACGGCGCCTAAGTTTTGGAACCGGGGCGGAACACTCACACGGTTCGGTCGTGAGCTGGAGATCGTGCCCGACGAGCCCGTGCAGCACGTCAGCTTTCACGAGGCGCAGGCCTACGCTGCCTGGGCGGGAGCGCGATTGCCCACCGAGGCCGAATGGGAAAAGGCCTGTGTCTGGGATTCGGAAGCCTCTGCGCGACGGCGGTTTCCGTGGGGTGAGGATGCACCCGACCGTGACCGAGCCAATCTCGGCGGAGGCGCGCTGGGCCCCGCGCCGGTCGGGGCCTACCCGGCGTCGGCATCGGCGTATGGCGCTGAGCAGATGCTCGGTGATGTGTGGGAGTGGACGACATCCCCGCTGCGGCCGTGGCCCGGTTTTACGCCGATGATCTACCAGCAATACAGCGAGCCGTTCTTCGAAGGTTCGGGGGCCGGTGACTATCGCGTGCTACGCGGAGGTTCGTGGGCGGTGGCACCCTCGATCATGCGGCCCAGCTTCCGGAACTGGGATCATCCGATCCGTCGGCAAATCTTCAGCGGCCTTCGTCTGGCCTGGGACGTCTAGCATGTGTCGTCATCTGGGCTGGCTGGGGGAGCCGCGTAACCTGGCCTCGCTGATACTTGAACCACCGTATGGCCTTCTGGTGCAGTCGTATGCGCCACGGCGCCAAAAACACGGCCTGGTGAATGCCGACGGGTGGGGGGCCGGATTCTTCGCCGACGGAAAACCTTGCAGATGGCGTAGCGCGCGGCCGCTGTGGGGTGATGCTTCCTTCGTCTCGGTGGCCCCGGTGCTACGTAGCCGATGCGTGGTGGCGGCGGTCCGTTCCGCCAGTGCCGGAATGCCCATCGACGAGTCCGCGGCCGCGCCGTTCACGGATGGAACATGGCTGTTGTCGCACAACGGGATAGTCGATCGCGGTGCGGTGGGCGAGGTCTCCGGGGCTGAATCGGTGGTGGACAGCGCGGTGCTGGCGGCGCGCATATTCGCGTCGGGACTGGAGAACCTGGGGGAGGTGGTCCGCCAGGTTGGGGCTGCTGATCCGGGTGCTCGGCTGAACATACTGGCGGCCAATGGAAATGAGTTGATCGCCACGACCTGGGGTGACACCCTGTCGATCTTGGAGGCCGCCGACGGTGTGGTGGTGGCCAGTGAACCGTACGACGACGACCCGTCCTGGGTCGACATCCCGGACCGGCAAGTGGTGCGGGTACGCGATGGGAAGGTAGAGATAAGAGGATTATGACGCCGTCGTCCCCGATGACCCTGGAGAATCACTTAGCCTCTGGTGCGGCAGCAGAGGCGCTACGACGTGATGTCCGGCAGGGCCTGACCGCAGACGCGAAATCGCTTCCCCCTAAATGGTTTTACGACGAGGTCGGTAGCGACCTGTTCGACGAGATCACCAGGCTGCCGGAGTACTACCCGACGCGGACCGAGGCTGGGTTGTTGCGGGCCCATGCGGCCGATATCGCGGCGGCCTCCGGCGCCGACACTCTGGTGGAGTTGGGCAGCGGCACCTCCGAGAAGACGCGGATGCTGCTCGATGCGTTGGCTCCCGGCACCTTCATCCCTTTCGATGTGGATTCCGGGGTGCTGCGCGCGGCGGGGGATGCGCTCGTCGATGAGTATCCGGGGATGCGGGTCCGCGCGGTCTGTGGAGACTTCGAGAAGGACCTCGGGCGGATTCCCCAGGAGGGCCGCCGTCTGGTGGCATTCCTGGGCTCCACGATCGGGAATCTGACCACCGAACCGCGGGCGCGATTCCTGGCCGATGTCGCAGGTGTACTCGATTCCGGTGAAATGCTGCTGTTGGGAACCGATCTGGTCAAGGATACTGGGCGTCTGGTGCGGGCCTACGATGACAGCGCCGGAGTGACAGCCGCCTTCAACCGCAATGTGCTGGCGGTGATCAATCGTGAACTCGACGCGGATTTCTCTCTCGAGGCTTTCGAACACGTCGCGTTGTGGAACGACGACGAGGAGCGCATGGAGATGTGGTTGCGGTCCGTGTGCGTTCAGCGGGTGAGGATCCAAGCCCTGGATCTCGCCGTCGAATTCGGGGCTGGCGAGATGATGCTGACGGAGGTGTCCTGCAAATTCCGGCAGGAGGGCGTCGCGCGCGAGTTGGCGGCTGCGGGTCTGGATCAGACGCACTGGTGGACTGACGATTCCCATGATTTCGGACTATCACTGGCAGTGAAGCGGTGAGCCTGGGCGAGCAGTGGAGGCAGGGCAGGCCGCCGGTTCTCGGCGTGCACGTGGACTCGGCGGCTTGCTCGCGGCAGAGCATCGAGACCATTCGTGCGGTGGCTCAGCATGCCGAACATGAGGCGCAGATCGGCGGCTACGTGGCGCAGGAGGCTGCGACACCGGTGCTCGACGCCGGGCGTGCCGCGGTGCGGAAGTTGACGGGCATGCCCGAGGCACAGGTGCACTTCACCACGGGCGCGGCTGATGCATTGCGCACGCTTCTGCAGTCGTGGCCGGTCGATGCCGGACGGGTTGTTGCCTGTCTGCCAGGAGAATTCGGTCCGAATCTGATGATCATGAACCACTTCGGATTTACTCCGGTGTGGCTGCCGGTTGACGGGGATGGCCGGGCCGATCTTGACGGGATCGAGGCGTTTCTGCGCCGCGAGAAGGTGGACTTGGTGCATGTCACGGCCATCGGCAGCCACCGCGGTACGGTGCAGCCGGCCGTCGACGTGGTGACGTTGGCGCGTGCGGCCGGAGTGCCTGTCGTGGTCGATGCCGCCCAGGCGTTGGGACATATCGACTGCACCTATGGCGCGGACGCCATGTACGCACCGTCACGCAAGTGGTTGGCCGGGCCGCGCGGGGTGGGTGTGCTTGCCGTCAATCCAGCTCTTGCACATCTGATTCCGCAGTGGGGAGGCCATGTGGAGGCGCATGTCGCGGGCTGGGTGGGTCTGTCGGTCGCGGTGGGTCAGCATCTGGCGGCGGGTTCTACGGAGGTTCAGGCCGCCTTGGCCGAACGCGGACGCTCGGCACGAAAGATCCTGGGGGATCTTACGGATTGGCGGGTTGTGGAATCAGTGGACGAGCCCAGTGCCATCACCACACTGGAGCCCGTCGGGGACATCGACGTCGTGGCCGTGCGGGCGCGCCTCATCGCGGAACACTCGATCGTGACGACCGCTGCCGAGACCGTGCGCGCGCCGTTCGAGATGACCAAGCCCGTGCTGCGGATCAGCGCGCATATCGACGGCACCGACGAGGAGCTGGGGCAGTTGGCCGAAGCCCTACGGACGTAACCGGTCCGAGGTTGTCATACGGCAGCTGGATGTTATGAGTTGAGCACAGGTATGTATTGGAGCCGACTCTCGCAACTAGACGTAACGGGCGTATACTTGAAAATTGAGTGTTACAGCAACATGTAAATCTGGGGGTTGATGTGCTAAAAGAGCTTGTGGCCGCAGCTGGTGTAATTGCTGCTGGGGGATTGCTGGGGATGTCGGTCGTGGCCAATGCCGAGCCGCCCAAGAGCCCATATCCGGATACCAGTCGATACGCCAAGGTCGACTTCGAGAGTTACCGTCTGTCGCCTGATGATGACGATTACTGGTTCAGCACACCTGCCGGATTGAACTGTGGGATCTGGGCAGACGGCAGTTTTGGGTGCACCGGCGCGATACCGGGTGCTCCGGCAGGAGCCAATCAGATTGGCTGGTTCCAGGGGGACTGGCAGCCACACTTCGATGAAACGCAGCAGCCGAGATTCGTCAACCCCCAGGGGCGCGCGCAACGTGTCATTCCGCGCAATAGCTACATCGTGGTGAGCCAGTCGAGTGCTGCGACGACGTGTGCGGTTACCGATTCCGACGGTGTCTACTGCTTCAAAACAGGCTTTGGGAAGGGTGGCGGTAGCGCCTACGGAGGCGCTCGATTCATCGTTAGCCCGTCGGTCACTCATATCGGCGAGGCACCCACCAGCTAGGTATGGCAAAGAGATTCGAGGAGGGGTGCATGAGAAAATTGGTTGCAATACTTGGAGTTTCGGCTGTTGTTGCCGGGGTGGTCACCGCTGCCGCTGCATCCGCAGATCCGCAGGCGAATCCGTACCCGGATGTCAGTCGCTACGCGAAGCTCGACTCGGAGGGCTTTCGACTCGGATCCGATAGCGACAATCTCTGGTTCAGCTCCCCGCGCGGGCTCAACTGCGGAATATGGGCCGACGGCAGCTTCGGCTGCAACGGGCCGATTCCGGGCTCTCCGGCAGGCACCAACCAGATCGGATGGTTTCTCGGTGACGGTCAGCCGCATTTCGATAACACCTCGACCGTCAGATTTGTGAACCCCTTTGGGCTGCATCAGCGACTGCTTCCCCGCAATAGATACATCGAGCTGGGGAAGACGGTCTGTGCCGTAAGTGACAACGACAGTGTCTATTGTGGGTGGACCCAATACCGATACGGGAGTTCGAGCGACGCTGGCCAGTTCATCATCGGCCCCGAAAGCAGCTTCCTAGGCGCACCGCCGTCGAAGGATGGCAGCTAGATCATTTCCCAGGTGTGCACGGGCTCGTTGGAATGCATGTGCTCGCAATACATCCGGAGCATCTCGGAGAGCGCTGCCCGGCGGTTTGATCCGCGCTCCTGCAGTGCGCCGACGGTGTGTGTCTGCCAGGCCGCGCCGTTGATTCCTGATGTCGCACGCGCCTCGATGACACCGAGATAGCGTTCGCGCACTTCGGTGGCAACACCCCACCGTTGCAACCCCTCATGGGCCATGGGCAGCAGGTGCCGCAGTGTCAATTCATCGGCGGTGATCTCACCGACACCGGGCCAGTACATCCGTGCCTCTACACCGCGCCGCGCACCTTCGAGGAAATTGTCATGGGCCGCAGCGAAAGTCACCTTGGTCCATACCGGGCGGTCATCCTCGGACAGCGCTCGCAGCGCACCGTAGTAGAACGCGGCGTTGGCCATCACGTCGATGACCGTCGGCCCGGCCGGCAACACCCGATTCTCCACGCGCAGATGCGGGGTGCCGTTGACGACGTCGTAGATCGGCCGGTTCCAGCGATAGATGGTGCCGTTGTGCAACCGCAGTTCCTGAAGCCGTGGTGCCCTGCCGGCAGCGAGCTCGGCGACGGGGTCCTCGTCGGAGATCTCCGGCAGCAGCGACGGGAAGTAGAGGACGTTTTCTTCGAAGAGGTCGAAGAGGTCGAAGATCGAGGTGATCCAGCGCTCGCCGAACCACACCCTGGGGCGCACCCCCTGCACCTTGAGCTCCTGCGGGCGGGTGTCGGTGGACTGCGTGAAGAGCTCGATGCGCGTCTCCGCCCACAAGGACTTGCCGAAGAAGAACGGTGAGTTGGCGGCCAGCGCCAGCTGCGGACCCGCCAGCAGCTGGGCGGCATTCCAGTTGGCGGCGAAGTCATCGGGCGCCACCTGCAGATGCAGTTGCATGCTGGTGCACGCCGATTCCAGGGCGATCGAGGGCGACCTGACGCTGAGCCGTTCCGCGCCGGCAATGTCGATCTGCATGTCCTCACCGCGGGCGGTGAACACCGCATCGTTCAATGCCCGGTACCGCGTGGACGGGCTCATCCACGCGCCGTCCAGATGTTCGGGCATCACGGTCGGCAGGATGCCGATCATCAGGATGTGCGCGCCGCGCTCGCCGGCGCGCTGCTCGGCGGCATTCAGACTGGCCCGCACATCGCCTTCGAGTTCCAGGGCGGCGGACCCCGACAGCGCGCGGGGCGGCACATTCAACTCGATGTTGTAGGCGCCCAGTTCTGTCTGAAAGGCTGGATCGGCGATCGAGGCGAGGACTTCGGTGTTCATCATCGTCGGCTGATAGTTGCCGTCGACCAGGTTGAATTCGATCTCCATGCCGGTCAGTGGTCGTTCGAAGTCGAATCTGGACTCCGACAGCATGGTCTCGAACACGTCCAGGCAGTTCTGCACCTTGGTGCGATAGGCCCGGCGGTGCTCACCGGTGAACTGGGTGCGCGCAACCTCGTCGCCCATGGGTCGTATTGTTCCTCACCCAGGGTCTTGGACCTGGCGATTTGCCCGCACGCGGCCCGGGGCGATTCGGCGAAAAAAGGTGGAAAAACATGGAACCGAATCAGCGCTAGGCCCGTCGTATCTGATCAGAGGCACAATCTGGCGACGAACCGCGCCGTTCCGTGCGCGCAGGCCCGGTTCCTTGGGGAGGTAACTATGAGCGACATCATGAAGGCCAACGGTGCCGAGATGTCACGGTTGGCGAGTCGCGTGGCAGGGCGTGCGAAGGATGCGTTTCCCGACGTTGATTTCGAGGCGGCGGCAAACTCGGTCGCCGGCACCGAGTTCGCGGAGGTGCTGCGCGCGGTCAGCGCGGCACTCAAGCGCGCCGGGGGCGGTGCCTCCGAACGCATCGAGAGCATCTCGAACTTTGTGCAGAACAGCTCGGGGGCGTTGACCGGCCAGGACGCCGTCAACCGCCGCCAGGTGTCCAGGGTTGCGGAGGTCAACCTGTGAGGCCGACGATTTCACAGCTGCGGGGGTGGAATGTCGCCAACCTCGACGCCGCCGCCAAGGCCATTGAGGACGCCAGCAAGAACCTGGACCTGTCCATCGACGGGGTGGTCCGCGATCTGGACTCGGCCGAGTCGTTCTGGAAGGGCAAGTCCTTCAAGTCCGCGTACGACCAGGCATCGAGCGAGCAGTCTTCGACCAACCGGCTTTCCTATGCCATCGGCAATGTCGCCGAGGCGGTCCGCGGCGGACACTCGGCACTCACCGCGGCGCGGGACAAGGTGATGGCGCTGGTGGACGAGGCCAACGCGAAGGGCCTGCAGGTTGCCGATGACGGCACCGTCACGGCTCCCGAAGGCAATAGGGATCTACAGGCGGAGGCCCGGCGGCTGACCGACGCGATTCGCCAGGCGCTGAAGTCCTTGGAAGAGGCCGATCGCGCCTCGTCGAACGATCTGCGTAAGGCATCGGAGACGGTGGACGCCGAGCACAATACGGCCAGCACCCAGCCCGCAGCCTTCATGCCGACCAGCAGTGGCGGTGCGGCAAGTGGCTCGATGAGGGCCGGCAGTGGTGGATTCGGGGGCGGCAGCGGAGGTGGCGGTTTCGGGGGCGGCAGTGGTGGGGGCCACGGCGGTGGCAGTGGTGGCGGCGGGGGCCACAGTGTGCCCGACGGGAGCTACTCCAACACCGGTGCTCCGTCACTGCGCCCCTCGGGTCCGTCGGTTTTCATGAATCTCGACGCCGGTCAGATGGAAGTCGCCCGCAAGATCATTGAAGAAGGTCTGCGTCGTGGGCTTTCGCCCGAGGCGATTCAGATTGCCTTGGCGACCGCACTCACCGAGTCCGGCCTGCGCAGCCTTGCCAACTCCTCGGTGCCCGACTCGATGATGCTGGCCAATGACGGTGTGGGACATGACCACGACTCGGTAGGGCCATTCCAGCAGCGGCAAAGCTGGGGTGCGACAGCCGATTTGATGGATCCATCGAGGTCGGCGGGCAAGTTCTACGACCAGTTGGTGAAGGTGTCGGGCTGGCAGGATATGAGCGTTGCTCAAGCCGCACAGGCGGTTCAGCGCTCGGCCTTCCCCGACGCATACGCGAAGTACGAGGCGCAAGCCGCGCAGATTTTTCACCAGGTCAGCGGCCGATAGTCGCGCTTCGTATTGACTGACTGTGGTGCAATGTGGGCATGCCCACGCCGCGACGCACCCAGGAGGAACGTTCGGCGGCGATGCGGTCCCGGTTGCTTGAGGCGACCATCGACTGCCTTGTCGAATTCGGGTACTCCGGCACCACCACCTCGCGCATTGCGAGCCGCGCCGGCGCCACGCGCGGTGCGCTGATTCATCACTTCCAGTCCAAGTCGGAATTGATGGCCGAATCGGTGCGCCACCTCGCGTTCATGCGCACCCAGGCGGTGCTCGAAAAGCTGATGTCGATGGATCAGTCCGCCGACCCGGTCGAGCGGTATCTCGATATGCTCTGGCGGATTCACCAGGGGCCGCTGTTCATCGCGATGGTGGAGCTACTCATCGCGGCGCGCACCGAGCCCGATCTGCGCGTGCACCTGGACCAGTTCGAAAAGATGGTGCTGCACAATCTGTCGGCGCTTCACGTGCTTGACGACGATGATCCGACCTCGCCCAAGGACCGTCGCGACTTCGGACTTCTCGCCATGGACATCATCCGCGGCGTCCTGGTCAGCAGCTTGACCGCCTCTCAGGAAACCCGCGATCGTCGCTGGTCCCGGGCCAAGCAGATGCTGGAGCTGCGACTTCGTGCACCGTTACCCGGTGCGCAGAAACAAACTGCATTGTAGGTAAATGTCCGGGGCATTCCGGGCAAGTGTGGTGCGCGTTCACCAAGCACTTCGTTCGATGGGGCCAGGCGTTCCCTGGGCCTGGCAATACATTCGTATCGGACCCTTACATTCAGGATAGAACGTATGTTACGTTGACGACGCCCCCATCGAAGTGCGCGCAAAAGGAGCTTGGAACGATGCCCCCTAAGGCCCCCGAAAAGGTATTCGTCATCGGCGTCGGGATGACGAAATTCGAGAAACCCGGACGACGTGAGGGTTGGGATTACCCGGCCATGGCCAAGGAGTCCGGCACCAATGCGCTGACGGACGCCGGTATTGACTACGGCAAGGTGGAAGCCGCCTATGTCGGGTACTGCGCCGGTGAGTCCACCTCCGGCCAGCGCGCGCTCTACGAGCTTGGCATGACCGGCATTCCGGTCACCAACGTCAACAACAACTGTTCGACCGGATCGACCGCCTTGTTCAATGCGGCGCAGGCCATCCGCGGCGGGCTCGCCGATGTCACGCTGGCGCTGGGATTCGAGAAGATGCAGCCCGGTTCGTTGGGTGCGACCTTCACCGATCGTGAGCAGCCGATGCGGCGGCACATCGAAGCACTCGCCGGATTGTTCGATTTCGCCTTCCCGCCTGCACCCTGGATGTTCGGCGCCGCTGGTCGTGAGCACATGCAGAAGTACGGCACCACTGCCGAGCACTTCGCCAAGATCGGTTACAAGAACCACAAGCATTCGGTGAACAACCCTTATGCGCAGTTCCAAGAGGAATACACACTGCAGGACATCTTGGATGCCAAGGAGATCTACGCACCGCTGACCAAGCTGCAGTGCTCGCCGACCTCCGATGGATCGGGTGCGGCCATCCTGGCCTCCGAGCGGTTCGTCGAGGAGAACGGGCTCGGCGACCGTGCCGTGGAGATCGTCGGCCAGGCGATGACTACCGACACTCCGGGGACCCTGGAGTCCAAGTCGGCGATCACGCTCGTCGGGTTTGACATGGCCAAGCTCGCGGCACAGAAAGTGTATGAGCAGGCCCAGATTTCGGCCGACGATGTGGACGTCATCGAACTGCACGACTGCTTCTCGGTCAACGAGCTGATCACCTACGAGGCGCTGGGACTGTGCGCCGAGGGTGAGGGCGGAAAGCTGATCGACAACGGCGACACCACCTACGGTGGTCGCTGGGTGGTCAACCCGTCGGGTGGCCTGATCTCCAAGGGGCATCCACTCGGTGCCACCGGCCTGGCGCAGTGCGCCGAGCTTACCTGGCAGCTGCGCGGCGATGCCGACAAGCGTCAGGTGGCATCTGCATCGCAGAAGACCGGTGTCGCTCTGCAGCACAACCTCGGTCTCGGTGGCGCCTGCGTCATCACCGCCTACAAGCCCGCCAACCGTTGAAGGGGTTGGCGGGCAATGGCTGACAGCAAGTATCCGTTTAACAACGATGGCCTTGATCAGTGGGGCGCCGAGGAGACCATTGAGGTCGACAAGGACCGCCTGATCTCTTACGCCGAGGCCACTAATGACCCGATCGAGGAGCATCGGAAGGGAGAGGTGGCGCCGCCGGTTTTCGCGGTGGTGCCCATCTTCCAGTCGCTGGTCGGAACAACGATGAGTGTGGTTCCCTACCAGCTGATTCCGCGCGTGGTGCACGGCGAGCAGTTCTTCAGGTTCCACCGGCCCATCAAGCCCGGTGACACGCTGGTCGCCAAGTCGAAGATGACCGGCTATGAGGGCATGGAGAACGGCACTCGCGGCACGGTGTATGCCGAAACACGTGATGTCTCGGGCGATCTGGTCAACGAGCAGTACGTGACGTTCTTCTTCCGCAAGTACGACGTGGGTGAGACGCGCGGCGTTCTCGGCCCGAACGTTGTGCTGGATGAGGCGATCAAGGCCAGTGGGCCGGCTGCCTCCCTGGTGCAGCATGTCGATGACGACCAGACGTTCCGGTACAGCCCGGCATCGGGTGATCCGATGCCGATCCACCTGGACAACGACGCCGCGGTGGCGGCCGGACTACCCGGCATCATCGCGCATGGGTTGTGCACCATGGCATTTACGTCATGGGCTGCTTTGACCGAGCTTGCCGACTCGCGCACCGAGCGTCTCAAGGAGCTGGCGGTGCGGTTCGCCAAGCCGGTGCTGCCCGGACAGGACATCACCACCAGCTTCTGGAAGAACGGTGCCGCCGGCACCTTTTCGTACGAAACCAACGTCGGCGACGACCTCGTCATCAAAAACGGCCACGCCGTTATCGGCTAAGTCATCGCAGAACGAGAGGGAATCAACATGGGACAACTTGACGGACGGGTGGCGGTCATCACCGGTGCCGGACGTGGCATCGGCCGCGAGCACGCGCTGCTCTTCGCCAGGGAAGGCGCATCGGTGGTCGTCAACGACCTCGGTGGCGCCAACGACGGCTCCGGGTCGGATGCCGGGCCCGCACAGGAAGTGGTCGACGAGATCGTTGCGGCCGGCGGCAAAGCCGTGGCGAACACCGACAACATCTCCACCTGGGCCGGTGCCTCGAATCTGGTGAATCAGGCCGTCGAAACCTTCGGACAGCTGGACGCCGTCGTGAACAACGCGGGCATTCTGCGGGACGGCTTCGTCGCCGGCCTGGAGGAGGACCAGTGGGATTCGGTCATCCAGGTGCACCTCAAGGGGCATTTCGCGGTGTTGCGTCACGCAGCCGAGTACTGGAAGGCACAGTCCAAAGCCGGGGCCGATGTCAAGGCAACTGTGGTGAACACCGCATCGGATTCCGGTGTGACACTGCCGAACCCGGGCCAGGGCAACTACGGTGCGGCCAAGGCCGGTATCGCCGCGCTGTCGTGCGTCGCGGCTGCCGAGCTCGAGCGGTACGGCGTCAAGGTGAACGCGATCGCGCCGGTGGCGCGCACACGCCTGACGCTGGCAACCCCGGGCATGGGCGCGATCTTCGCGGCCCCGGTGGACGAGGGACAGTTCGACATGTTCAGCCCCGCCAACATTTCTCCGCTGGTGGCGTACCTGAGCACCGAGAAGAACCCGTGGACCGGCCAGGTGTTCAAGGTGACCGGTGGATCGATTCAGCGGCTCAAGGGTTGGTCGGTGACCGATACTGCCGAGACCGATGGACCGTGGAGCATCGACCTGGTGCGCGAGCAGGTCGAGCCCTGGAAGTAGGAAGCTCCTCACGCGAACGGTCCTCCGGAAACGGGGGACCGTTCGGCGTTTTCAGGTGTGCCCGCGGCAACCCACCCCTAGATTCGATGGTATGAGGCTGACGGGTCAACTCGCCGCAGAGTTCGTTGGCACGATGATCTTGATTTTGTTCGGCGTGGGTGTGGTCGCGCAGGTGGTGACGGCCGGGAACGCGGACTATGGCAATCACAACTCCATCGCCTGGGCCTGGGGCATGGGAGTCACCTTCGGTATCTTCGCCGCCGGACGGATATCCGGTGCGCACCTCAACCCGGCGGTCACGCTGGCGTTGGCGGCGTTTCGTGGATTCCCATGGAAACAGGTGATTCCGTTCATCGTGGCGCAGACCGTCGGCGCGTTCGTGGCGGCGCTGCTGGTTCGGTGGAACTACGGGAGCGTGCTGTCCGCTGTCGACCCCGGCCACACCATGGCGACGCAGGGGGTTTTCTCGACACTCCCGGGTAACGGCGCGCTCGACGTCAGTCTGTGGGGCGGCCTGCGCGACCAGATCATTGGCACCGCGATTCTGCTGTTCCTGATCTTCGCCATCTCGGACCGGCGCAATATCCGCATGCCCGAGAGTCTGTCGCCGTTCGCGATCGGTGCGGTGGTCGTCGCTCTGGGCATGGCGTGGGGGTCCATCGCGGGGTATGCGATTAACCCGGCCCGCGACTTCGGACCGCGGCTGGCGTCCTATCTCACGGGCTTCGATACGGCCTTCCTGGACCAGCACGGTGCCCAGTACTGGTGGGTGCCGATCATCGGACCGCTCGTCGGAGGACTGCTGGGGGCCGCGCTGCATCGCTATCTCGTGGAAGCATTCCTGTACGCAGATGATCCTGAAACCCAATCACCGTCGCACACCGAGGAGTTCGCCAATGGCTGATTTCGTGGCATCGATCGACCAGGGCACGACCAGCACGCGTGCCATGATCTTCAACCACCGGGGCGAGGAGGTCGGCCGCCACCAGTTGGAGCATCAGCAGCTCTTGCCGCAGCCGGGCTGGGTAGAGCACAACCCGGTGGAGATCTGGGAACGCACCTGGTCGGTGCTGGCCACATCGCTCAACGTGACCGGATTGTCGGCCGGGGACCTCGCCGCCGTGGGGGTGACCAACCAGCGCGAGACCACCCTGGTGTGGAACCGTCACACCGGTAGGCCGTATGGCAATGCCATCGTGTGGCAGGACACTCGCACCGACAAGATCGCGACAGCACTGGACCGGGACGGGCGCGGTGACGTTATTCGTGAGAAGGCCGGCTTGCCGCCTGCCACATACTTTTCCGGCGGGAAGCTGCAGTGGATTCTGGAGAATATCGATGGTGTGCGCCGAGATGCGGAGAAGGGAGACGCGCTCTTCGGTACTCCGGACAGCTGGGTGATCTGGAACCTTACCGGCGGCATTCGTGGCGGGGTGCACGTCACCGATGTGACCAACGCCAGCCGCACCATGCTGATGAACCTGGAGACCCTGGATTGGGATGACGAGCTGTTGTCGTTCTTCTCCATTCCGCGCCAAATGCTTCCGCCGATCAAGGCGTCCTCACCGGTCGAGCCCTTTGGCTTCACGACCCGTATGGGGCCGCTCGGTGGTGAGGTGCCCATCGCCGGCGACCTGGGGGATCAGCAGGCGGCGATGGTGGGGCAGGTGTGCCTGAGTCCCGGCGAGGCCAAGAACACCTACGGCACCGGGAACTTCTTGCTACTCAACACCGGTGAAGAATTGGTCCGCTCGCGCAACGGGTTGTTGACCACCGTGTGTTACCAATTCGGGAACAACAAGCCGGTGTACGCGCTGGAGGGTTCCATCGCGGTGACCGGTTCGGCGGTCCAGTGGCTGCGCGACCAGCTCGGCATCATCAGCGGTGCCTCACAAAGCGAGGACTTGGCGCGTCAGGTTGAGGACAACGGCGGGGTCTATTTCGTGCCGGCCTTTTCGGGTCTGTTCGCGCCGTATTGGCGTTCGGATGCCCGCGGCGCGATTGTGGGTCTTTCCCGGTTCAACACCAACGCGCATTTGGCGCGGGCGACCCTCGAGGCGATCTGCTATCAGAGCCGCGAAGTGGTTGAGGCCATGGAGGCGGACTCGGGTGTCCACCTGGAGGTGCTCAAGGTGGATGGCGGCATCACCGCCAACAAGCTCTGCATGCAGATCCAGGCCGACACGCTGGGCGTCGACGTCGTCAAACCCGTTGTCGCCGAGACGACCGCGCTCGGTGCGGCGTATGCGGCGGGACTGGCCGTCGGCTTCTGGAAGGACCCCGACGACCTTCGCCGGAACTGGCAGGAAGACGAGCGATGGAGCCCGTCGATCAGTGAACAGCAGCGGGCCGACGGATTCGCCGGCTGGAAGAAGGCCGTGCAGCGCACGTTGGGCTGGGTCGACGTGAGCTAGGCCCCCCCGCCTGTAATAGCGGGGGGCCTAGGGTCATTCAGTCGGTCTCACCCAAAATGCCGTAGATCTGCTTGCGGGCAGAATTGACGATCTCGATGATCCGCTGCTGCTGCTCGGCTGAGGCGGCGTGGGCCGACTGGGCGACCGCGCCCATCAGCTGGCCGAGTGCCGAACGAAGATCAAGTACCGAGGGATCGGCATCTTCGTTGATCTTGTCCCAGGGCGGGGTGTCGAGTTTCTCGGCCGCCTCGCGGCCCTCTGCAGTCAGGTCGAACTGCTTGCGACTGCCACTGCCCTCGGCCTCAACGATGAGGCTCTCGTCGACGAGCAGTTGCAGTGTCGGATATACCGAACCGGGGCTTGGCCGCCAGATGTTGTTACTACGTTCGGCGATCTCACGGATCATTTCGTAGCCGTGCATCGGGCGTTCGGCGAGCAGTGCCAGGATGGCGGCCCGGACGTCGCCGCGCTGGCCACGTCCTCGTCCGCGTCCACGCGGCGGGTCACCGAAACCGAATCCGAAACCAGGGCCGAAGCCCGAACCGAATCCACGTCCGAACCCGCGGTCCATGAACGCGCCGGGTCCGCGACGACCGGCCCAGGCTTGCTCCTGGAACTCGCCGCGCGGGTCGCATTCGTGACGATGACCGCCGTGGCACCGACCTGGTCCGCGACGTGTGGGGTCGAAACCGAATCCGAAACCAAAGGGTGTGTCGGGCCGGAACTGATCGGCCCTCTCCTCATGGGAAGTCATGTGTTGCTCCTTAGTACTTGGGGGAGGCGGTATCGCCTCTCATAGTTAACGATATATCGGAATCGATCGTGATGCAACGAAAACTTTCGGCGACGATTTTCCGAGCTGCTGCCAGCCATGCGCCGTAGGGTGACCGCCATGACGGTGAAGTGGCTGGAACAACCCGAGGACCATGACTACGCGGCGGCCGTGGACTACCTGACGCTCGTCGGTGAAGCCGACGAGGTGAAGCGGACCGTGAAGGCGCTGCGCAATGCGACGCTGGAGTACCGCAAGGCCAAGGACATCCTGCGGGCGGCTCATCTGGACATGCTGCCCAAGACCAATGCCCACGTGGCCCGCGACCTCGCGAAGATCGCCAAGGACAAAGCGCTGTCCCCGATCTTGCTGGTGCGTGGGAGCACGAGCTCCGGGGCGCGGCTGGAGATCGCGGACGGTTACCACCGGGTCTGCGCGAGCTACATATCCGACGAAAACACCGACATCCCCTGCCATCTGGTCTCCTGGCAGTAACTCCATGAATGGCTTCGGTTTCCCGACTCTGGCGATAGTCGTCGTCGTCGGCATGGTGGGGCCGCTGCTAGCGCTCAATACGCGGCTGCGGATCCCTGTGGTCATCGGCGAACTTCTCGCTGGAATCATCATCGGCCGCACCGGATTTGGCTGGATCGATGCCTTCGACCCCACGTTCAAGATGTTCGCCGACGTCGGATTCGCGTTGGTCATGTTCGTGGCCGGCACACATGTGCCGATTCGAGATAAGACCATGGTGGCGGCCCTGCCCAGGGCGGCGCTGCGCGCCGTGGTGGTGGGCGTGGTGGGTGCCGTGTTGGGTGTGCTGCTGGCCAACGCGTTCCACACGGGACATGCACCGCTGTACGCGGTGCTCATTGCGTCCTCGTCGGCGGCGCTGGTGCTGCCCATCATTGACTCGCTGAGCCTTGACGGCCCCAAGGTGCTGAGCACTACCGCGCAGGTGGCCATCGCCGATACCGCCTCGATTGTGCTGCTGCCCTTGGTCATCGATCTCAAGCACGCCCCCCGCGCGGCGGTCGGCGCGGTGGCGGTCGCGGCGTGCGCGGGCATTGTGTTCGTGATCCTGCGTGCGCTCGAGCAAGCCGGAACACTCGATCGGTTCCACCGCTACTCGAAGCAGCACCGGGTGGCGATGGAGCTGCGGATCAGCCTGGCCATCGTCTTTGGGCTGGCCGCTCTGGCGGTGGCGACCCACGTGTCGATCATGCTGGCCGGATTCGCCCTGGGCCTCGTCGTCGCGGGTATTGGCGAGCCACGTCGCCTTGCCAAGCAGCTCTTCGGGTTCGCCGAAGGCTTCTTCTCACCGCTGTTCTTCGTCTGGCTGGGGGCGTCGCTACATGTGCGCGAGCTCGGTGAGAACCCCAAGCTCATGCTGCTGGGGCTGGGCCTGGGCGGTGCGGCAGTGTTGGCGCATGCGGTCGGCCGGCTGTTTGGACAGCCGTTGTCGCTGGGTGCCTTGGCCGCGGCTCAGCTCGGCGTGCCCATCGCCGCGGCCGCGATCGGCGAGCAGCAGCAGTCATTGATGCACGGTGAGGCCACGGCGCTCATCCTGGGAGCGCTCGTCACGATCGTCGCGGCGACCCTGGGCGGCTCGCTCTATGCGAAGACCTCCGCCCGACATCAGCCGGGTGTGGCGAAACCCGAAGGCCCTCTGGGTGACTCGGAAGGCTCCGGCGCCGCCGATGCTGCGGGCGGCGGGACGGGTGGTCCGGCCCAGTCCACCGGTGGTACCGGCAACGGCGCCGCGGGATAGGCAGGCTGCATCTGCTCCAGGGCGCGAAGGTGACGTTCGGCCAGTACCGCGGCGAGCATGAACTGCGGGGGAGTGCCGGGTGGCGGGGGCGGTGCGATGCTGGCGAGCACATCGGTGGAGATTTGATAGAGCATCTGGTCCCGGGTGTGCGGTGCCAATTGCCCTGCGCGGTTGAGAAATTGACGGGCCAGGTTGGCCTGATCCGTGGTGAGACCGGACAGTTGCAGCGTCTGTGCCCACGCCGCCAGTTGCGGTGGCATGACCGGCGGCGGAGGGAGCTTGGGTCCGCGTTCGCTGATCACCATCGTGCCCGCGAAGATGTCGCCGAGGCGCTTGCCCTGGGGCGACACCAGGCTGGTGATCACGGCCGGAGCACCCATGAACAGGTAGATCTCCACCACGGCCGCGAGTGCGCGGATGACGGCCTGCCGCAGGTGTTCCGGGCCGCCGTCGTCGGATACCACGCGCAATCCCATGGCCAACTTGCCCAGGGAGCGTCCCCGGGTGGACATCTCCCAGATGACGGGATAGCCCACGAGTGCCAGCACCGAATAGGCGATGCTGAGCGCCCCCGCCAGTGCCTCGTCAAACTGCGAGAGCGAGAACGCGACCACGAAGATGCCGGCGTACAGCACGATCACCTGGACGACGATGTCGATGAACGCGGACACGACCCGCACCGGAAGCTGGGCAACCTTGACGTCCAAGACAACCGCGTCGCCCGTCACCAACTCCGACATCACTCGAGACTACTAGTATTTGCCAGATGGACGTGGACGCATTCGTCGCCACCCACCGGGGGACATGGGACCGACTGGAGTTGCTGCTCAAGCGCAGGCGGACCCTGAGTGGGCTAGAGATCGATGAGCTGGTCGACCTGTACCAGACGGTGTCGACACATCTGTCGACCGTGCGGTCGTCCTCGGGGGATCCGGCCCTGGTCGGACGGCTGTCGACCTTGGTTGCTCGGGCGCGTTCGGCCGTCACAGGCGAGCACGCCCCGCTGTGGCGTCACTTCATCCGTTTCTGGACGGTGTCCTTTCCGGTGGTCGCCTACCGAAGCTGGCGTTGGTGGCTCGGCGCGGCGGTCGGGTCGATGGCGGTGGCGGTCGCCGTGGGCATCTGGGTGATGCATTCGCCCGAACTGCAATCGGTGATCGGGACACCCGATGAGATCGCGCATCTGGTGAACGAGGATTTCGAAAACTATTACAGCGAGCATCCCGCGGCGGCCTTCGCGCTGCACGTGTGGATCAACAACTCGTGGGTGGCGGCACAGTGCATCATCTTCGCAGTGCTGCTGGGCATACCCATCCCGTATGTGTTGTTCCTCAACGCGGCGAATCTGGGCCTGGCCGGTGGGTTGATGATCGCGGCGGGCCGCACAGACGTGTTCTTCGGCCTGATCCTCCCGCACGGTCTGCTGGAGCTGACGGCGGTGTTCCTGGCCGCGGGCGCTGGTATGCGCTTGGGATGGAAGGTGATTGACCCCGGCGACCGGCCCCGTGGACAGGTGCTCGCCGAACAGGGACGTGCCGTCATGTCGGTGGCCGGTGGGCTGGTCGGGGTGCTGCTGGTGAGCGGTCTCATCGAGGCACTGGTCACCCCGTCGCCGCTACCGACGTTCGCCCGCATCGGAATCGGTGTGATCGCCGAGGTGCTGTTCCTGGCCTATGTGGTGATTCTCGGGCGGCGCGGGGTCGCTGCCCATGAATCCGGCGATATCGAAAACGCGCCCGACTACGCCCCGGCATCGTGAGCGCTACAGGCGCCCAGAGGCTTTCAGCGACAGATAGCGGTCGGCAAGCGCCGGAGCGATCTCGTCGGGCGGGGCATCGACAACCTCGACACCCTGCCGGCGCAGCAGTGTGACGACGCGCCGACGTCCTCCTCGGGTACGTTCGGCCGCGGCCGCGTCGTAGACCTGCTCGGCATCGAGCGACCGGATGTTTCCTGGCGCCGTGGCATTTTCGGGCATCGCCATGTCATCGACCCGCGGATCGCTGACCGCGGCCACCAGTAGATGGTGATGGCTGGTTAGCTGGGGAAGTAGCGGCAACAGGCCCTCCTCCAGCGCTGCCGGGTTCAGGTCGGTGAGGAGCACGATGAACGAGCGATGACGGGATCTGCGGCGGATGGTCGCGACGAGATCGCGGGAATCGGACTCGACGAGCGAGGGCTCCAGGGGCGCCATCGCATTGACCACCAGTGGAAGCAGCTCGTTGCGTGAGGCTCCCGATACTTGCGAGCGCACCGTACGGTCGTGTGCCAGGAAGTCCACGCGGTCACCGGCACGCGATGCCAAGGCGACCAACAGCAGCGCGGCATCCATCGCCCAGTCCAAACGGGGCCAGCCGGCTGGGTCGCCCGATGTCGGGTCGACGCCGATGCGCCCCGCCGAGGTGCGGCCGGTGTCCAGGACGACGAGGATGCGGCGGTCTCGTTCCGGTCGCCAGGTGCGCACCACCACGTCGTTGCGTCGGGCTGAGGCGCGCCAGTCGATGGAACGGACATCGTCGCCGACGACATATTCACGCAGCGAGTCGAATTCGGTGCCTTGGCCACGGATCAGGACCGGGATGGCGCCCTCAAGCTCGCGCAGTTTGGCTAGCCGGGATGGTAGATGCTTGCGACTCAGGAACGGGGGCAGCACCCGCAGCTGCCACGGCACGTTGTGACGCCCCTGTCGCCCGGCCAGCCCGAGCGGGCCCACCGTGCGCACGGTTACGGTCGCCGGCTTGTGATCGCCACGGCGTAGGGGGCGCAAGGAGGTAAAAACCCGGGTGCGTTCGCCGGTGCGCAGATCCAACCGATGCGCACGCGGGGTGGCGCGCATACTCGGTGCCCAACTGTCGCGGATCCATCCGCGTGCCCGACGGCCCGGATTCTGGATCTGCAGGGCGACGTCCGCGGATTCGCCAAGTCGGATGGCATCGGGCCCTGACCGGATGAAGGTGAGTCGGCGTGGGCTGGCGGCGGCGAAGATATCGACGACAATCAGCACCGCGAGCGTCAGGAGCAGCAGCCAGAACAGCCGAACCGGCCATGGCGACACCAGAATCAGCAGCGCGCCGAGCAGCGCCGCCAATCCCGTGCGTCCGGTGAGAATCACTATCGCGGCACCGGAACCGTGACCAGGATGCCGTCCAGAACCCGGTCCGAGGTCGCACCCTCCAGCTCGGCCTCGGGGCGCAGACCGATACGGTGACGCAGGGTGGGGCGCGCCATGGCCTTGACATCGTCGGGGGTGACGTAGTTACGACCGGAAAGCCAGGCCCACGCGCGGGATGTCGCCAGCAGCGCCGTCGCCGCACGGGGGGAGGCGCCGAGCTGCAGCGAGGGTGACTGACGGGTGGCGCGGATGACGTCGACCACGTAGGCCAGTACCTCGGGAGCCACCAGCACCCGGCCCACCGCGGCGCGGCCCGCCTCCAAGTCGGCGGCCGAGGCCACCGGGGTGACGTGCGACAGATTGCGGGGGTCGAAGCCCTGTGCGTGCCGTTCCAGAATGGCGATCTCTTGATCACGTTCCGGTAGAGAAACGTTGAGCTTCATCAGGAAGCGGTCCAGCTGAGCCTCGGGCAGCTGGTAGGTGCCCTCGTACTCGATGGGGTTCTGGGTCGCGGCGACGATGAACGGATCAGGGAGTGGGCGTGGGGTGCCGTCGACCGTCACCTGACGTTCCTCCATGGCCTCCAGTAGCGCCGCCTGAGTCTTGGGAGGGGTGCGGTTGATCTCGTCGGCCAGTAGCAGATTGGTGAACACCGGACCGGCGCGGAATTCGAATGCTGCGGTACGCGCGTCGTAGACCAGGGACCCGGTGACATCGCCGGGCATCAGGTCGGGGGTGAACTGTACCCGTTTGAACTCCAGGGACAGTGCCGCCGAGAGTGTGCGCACCAAAAGGGTTTTCGCGACGCCCGGTACGCCTTCTAACAGTACGTGTCCGCGGCATAGCAGCGCGACGACCAGGCCGCTGACCACCGAGTCCTGTCCGACGACCACGGTGGCGATTTGTTCACGTAACGCGGCGAGGGCATTGCGTGCGGAGTCCTCACTGGAAGTTGCCTGTGTCACGAGTCGCGGACCTGCCTTTCGATGATGTCAAGCTGCTGAGTCAGATTGGTGAGCTGCTGGTCGTCCGTCGGGACGGGGCCGAACAGCACATGATGAATCTCCATGGGATTTACGCCGATTCGCTCTGCCACCGTGGCGGTGATGACCTGTGGTCTCTCGTCGACAGGGAGGCCGAGCCGGCGCACGATCCGGTACCGCGCCGCCTCGCGCAGTGAGTCGGAGGCGAGGTCGCGGGCACGGCGCGACCGGTACAGCCGTCCGCGCCCCTCGGTGGTTTCCGAGGCGCGCACGATCACCGGAAGTTTCTCGGCGACAACGGGTCCCAAGCGGCGTCCGCGCCAGATAGCCAGTAGCAGCACCACGATGCAGAGCTGCCAGATGGCCATGCTCACCTGGTCGGGGATCAGATCGCCCATGGATTTCGGTTGGGCGCTGGTGCCGACCTTCGGCCGTTCGGGTACGTACCACACCAGGTGGGAGGAGCGGCCGGCGAGATTCATGGCAAGCGCCGCGTTGCCCTGCTTGGTCAGTTGCACATTGGTCAGCGGGGTGTCATCACCGAGCACGGTGATGGTGTGGTTGCCGTCCTGGTAGCGCACCAGCGTGCCCGCATAGCAGCTGACCTGGCCCGGGCCGGGTGTGGTGAATGTGTAGGTGGGGCCGATGTATGTCTGAATTGTTCCGGCGTGCTGGGCTTCCCGTAGATCGCAGTGTGGCTCGGCGATCGCGTTCCCTTGATACGAGGTGATGCGTACCTGTGCGGCCAGTCGTTCTCGGGTAGCGGAAAAGGGCGCCAGCAGCAGGCGATCTCCCGGAAGCTCGGCGAGGACGTCCAGTATTTCGTCGGAGATGTTCCCGTTGTCCAGCACCATGAGTTGGCTGCCGGGTCGCATGGCATCGCGGACCTCGGAGATGGTGGTAGCGCGTGTGACGGTGACGCCGTGGTCGCGGAGCAGTTGGGCGAGCGCGTGCCCCCCACGCTGAGTGACGGCATCCGGATCGAGATACCCCTCGGGCCGAGGCGGTTTGGTGACGAGCAGGGCAGTGACGACAATGCCGGCCACGGCGGCCAGGACCCACGCCCAGGTACGCCAGCGGTCCCGGAGGCGCGGTGATGTCGCGGTGCTGGTGGTCATCGCACCGCCTCCCAACCCGTCGTCACAGCGGGATCCGCGGATGTGACGCGGACCGGCGCATCGCGGATGTGGTCGTCCAACTCGGCGATCTTGCGATACGACTTCTCGGTGCCCGGGCGTTCGCCGTAGCTCACGTCGTTAAAGATTTCCGCGCCGGACCGGAACTCCGCTGCTAACGACGGCAATTCGCGCCCGGCGTCGGCGGCCAGCTCGTTGGCGGTACGGCCCGGCACCGGGGTCAGAATCGTGCGCTCCTCGAGCTGGCGTGCCACCGCACGCAGTCGGTGTCGGATTGCCGATGCCCAATCACCCTGGGCTGCGGCAAGTTCGGCAGCTGCCCGGTGTTCTGCCGCGGTCAGATCGCCAGATTCGAACAGTCCGAAGTCACCGCCGTCCTTGGTTCGAACAGCGCGGCGGGCAATGCGGATCAACAGCACCACGGCGGCGATGACGATGAGTGTCGTCACCAGGATGGTGAACCAGCCGCCGGGAAGCTCGCTGGCCCGGAACTCCAGGTAGTCCAGGTGCTCGATGATCCAATTGATCAGACGGTCGAGCGGCGAGGGGTGCTCGTAAATCGGTTTGGCGAGTTCGTGTTGGGCTGCCTCGGCCGCGGATTCGCGGTCGATGTCGACGGCCGGCATTACACCTGAACCGGGGGATACGCGGGCAGCCACAACGCATCAGGGTCGATGCCCGGCTGGCTGAGGCGTTCTCGCGTTCTGGTTTCGGTTTGCAGCACCAGATCGAATGCCTCGGTGCGCATCCGCTGATCGGTGTACAGCAGCACGTTCATCGCGGCATTGAAGGGGAGCGTGATGATCTGGGCGATGATGACGCCCACAGTTGTCAGTGCCAGACCCAAGATCATGGTCGTGCTGCTGGTATTCGAGGTGCCCATACCCATGGCGACCTGCCCGCCGATGCTGAAGGGCATTCCCAGAATGCCCGCCACGAAGCCGACGATGATCGAGGTGAGTATCAGGATGCCCAGGAGGCGCCAGTAGCTTTTGCGCACCAACGACATCGATCGGCTCAGCGCCCCGAAGACGGTCCGGCGCTCCAGGATCAGCACCGGTGAGGCGAGGGCGAACACGGGGATCAGATAGAAGTACAGCGCCAAGAAGCCGAACCCGAGTGCGAAACCCGCGGGTACCGCGCCCCAGGGGCCGACGGTGAGGGCAAGCCCTACTACGCCGGCGATGCCGATCGCGAGAGGCAGGGTCAGCAAGAGACCCGAGGCGAGCGCCAGCCCGAGGAGGGCCCATATGCGTGGTTTGGCGCGCCGCCATGCCGCCGCGGGGGTGGTGTGTTCGCCGAACACCGAGCGGCCCACGGTGACCGTCAGCATGCCGCTGAGAACGATGGTGACCAGCATGGTGATCACATAGCCGATGAGTGCCCCGCCGAAGTACCCGATTCCGAATGCGGCGGCAAATGCGTCATCCCTGTTCGCGTCCAAGCCGGTGGCACCGCCCAGGAGCCCGATGATGGGGCCCGCCTGCAACGCGAAGGTCAGCAGCTGGCTGATGACCACGACGACGGCCGTGATCCCGATGGTTGCTTTGGGGTTGGCGCGGATGGCGGCGACGGCCCCGTTGTACAGGGCGGACAGATCCAACGGCCGCAACGGGATGACTCCGGGTTTCAGCGCGGGCGGCGCCGGCGTCACCCAGTAGGGAACCGGTGGCGGACTCGGGTATCCGGGTGGCGGCGACGGGTATCCGAAACCCGGGGGCGGATATCCATACGCCGGTGCAGCGGCATAGCCAGGCGTAGGAGGAGGGTAGGCAGGCGGGGGTCCCGGGGGTAGCGGAGACGGAGTGACGCCCCCCTCGTCGTTGCTCATTGCTCCATTTTGGCGGCTAAGGACGTTCCTGGCAATTGCCTCTCGATTCTCATGTCAATGCCTTTGACATATGTCAGGTGGGTTGACATTTTGAAATGTATGACTGAGAAGATCGCTACAGAGGAATTCGATCTCGCGTTCGAGGCCGCGTACCGCGGCGAGCGTTCCGATGGCCTGGGTGTGAGGCCGCCGTGGAGTATTGGCGAACCACAGCCGGAGATCGCGACGCTGATCGCCGAGGGCAAGGTGCGTGGAGAGGTGTTGGACGCCGGCTGTGGCGAGGCGGCAACGTCGCTGTATCTGGCCGAGGTGGGACACACCACCGTCGGGCTCGACTCCGCGCCCAAGGCTATCGAGTTGGCGAAAGGCTATGCGGCCGAACGCGGTCTGACGAATGCCAGCTTCGCGGTCGCCGATATCTCGGCATTCACCGGGTTCGACGGCCAATTCGACACCATCATCGATTCGACGCTATTCCACTCGATGCCCGTCGAACTGCGCGACGGCTATCAGCGTTCGATCGTTCGAGCGGCCGCACCAGGTGCTCGCTACTACGTGCTGGTCTTCGATCGTGCCGCCTTCCCGGCGGAATCACCCGTCAATGCTGTTACCGAAAACGAACTGAGGGATGTGGTTTCGAAGTACTGGTCTATCGACGATATTCGTCCGGCGAAGATCTACGCGAACTTCACTGGGTTCGAATCGGGTGTGGCGCAGGGCTTCGCCCGGCACCAGGTCGAGCCCGATGGCCGGGCATCGGTTGCGGCATGGTTGCTGTCGGCGCACCTGGCAGGCTAGCTGTCCAGGAGGAACCGCTCAGGGTGGTGGTAGGCATTAGTGCGGACCTGGCCGGTTTCGAGGTGCGGCGGAGGAATCCATTCGGTGATCCCGTCGCTGCGGCGTTTTCGGGTGGTCCAGCCCTGTTGGAGCAGTCGATGGTGTGGGCCGCAGGCGAAGGTCAGATTGTCGATGTCGGTGGGTCCGTCGTCGCGCCAATCCTCGACGTGATGCACCTGGCAGAGATAGCCGGGCACTGTACATCCGGGCGCGGAACAACCGCGGTCCTTGGCGTGTAAGACAATTCGTTGATCGGGAGTGGCGATCCTTTTGGACCGTCCGAGGTAGAGAGGACGGCCGTCGTCGTCGAATATTGAGAGGTAATGCAGGGCGTGGGCGGCCATCCGGATCAGATCGGGGATGGGCACCAGGTTGCCGCTACCCGACATCGCCTGCCCGGCCGCGCTCTGCAGCTCGCTCAGCGTCGTCGAGACCACCACGGTGACGGGCAATCCATGATGTGAGCCCAGCTTGCCCGAGGCCAAGGTGCTGCGCAGGCATGCTCGTAGTCCGTCGTGGTTTCGCTGGGCGGTAGTTCGAGTGTCGCGCTCGGCGGCTGCCGCGTCGGGTTCACCTTCGGTCATGGGAGATTCATCGCGCGGATCGCACATGCCCGGTGCCGCGAGCTTGCTCAGCACTGCGTCGAGGTAGGCGCGGGTCTCCGGATCCAGCAGGCCGCTGATGGCGCTCATTCCGTCGGTTCCCTGGCGTCCGAGCGATATGCCACGCCTGCGGGCGCGGTCGATGTCAGAGAATCTGCCGTCGGGATTGATAAGAGACGCGATCCGATCAGCACCGGCGCGGAGTTGTTCCGGGCCGAATTCGGTTCCCATTGACGCCAGCCGCTCTTCGGCAGCGTCGCGGGTATCGGCGTCGACCGCGTCGGGTAGGACGTCGAAGAACCTGCGGATGATCCGCACGTGATCGTCACCCAGGCGGCCCTCTCGTAATGCATGGGCGGTATGCGGAAGTAGGGGTCGCAGAGGCTCGCCGGTGAATGCACGCCGTGGACCGAGATGTGTGGTGTCAGCGAGGCGGCGCCGGGCAGTTGCGGTATTTATCGACAGGTGCCGTGCCAGCACCTCCGCGAATGATGTACCGCCCAACGCCACCGGTGAACCGCGTTCCACCAGCCGGGCGGTGAGCGTGTATGTGGCCGCGGTGATCTTGCGCTGGGCGACTTCCAGTTGCCTTAGTGCCGAGAGTAACTCGGGATTATTGAGCTCATCGAACGACGACTCGACGACAGCCGTGGCCGTCGTCAGCAGATCGTCGATGGGACTCATGCCTGAAGGCTATGGACGACGACCGACAGCTGGCCGGGGTTGTCCACAACCACGATGGCTATCCACAAGTTTGACGAACCGCTTGTCGGATGTCAGAAGTTGCGGTAGTCCCGGACCGGCATCCGTGATCCGCGCCGCTCTGGCTTGGGTGCCGCTAGCTCGATGAGCCGAATCACGCGATAGCGTTGCCCGGCATAGGGTTCCAGGAGTTCCAGCATGCCGGCGTCGTCAGTTTTGTGGCCGGTGAGCGCGAAGCCCACCTGTCCGGCGATGTGGTAGTCCCCGACGGGGACGGCGTCGGGATCGCCGAGCGCACGTGCTCGGATCTCGGCCTCGGTCCACGGTCCGACTCCGTGGATCGAGGTCAGGTGCTCCGGTTTGGTTTCCACGTCGACGGTGGCAGCGATACGGATGGTGCGCATGCGGACCGGCTCGGCACCGGACTTGTGCCACTCCCACGATGGGATGTCGAGCCATTCCCGTTGGGGCGGTGGGACCTTGGCGCCACCCACATCGGTACCGACATGGTTGATCAGATAGCGCCAGGCGCGCCAGGCCTCCGCGCCGGGCACCTTCTGTTCCAGCACAGCGGGGACGAGGGCTTCCCAGACGCGATCGCTAGCGCCGAGACGGACGCCTTTCGCGCCCTGGACCAGCCGGGTGATGACGTCGTGTTTTGGTGTGAGTGCCTCGGGTTCGTCGTCGGCGCCCAGTAGTCGTGGAAGGCGGTCGAGCAGCCATTCGGCGCCGTCACCGTAGGCGTGGCCGACGACGGTCTTGTCTTCACGCGAGATCGTCAGCACGCCAGGGCCATCCGGCGTATACGAGCCTCGGGTGATGGATCCTCCGGGGGATACGCGATATGTCGGGTCGGCCGACCCGCGGCGGTGAATGCCGAGGGTGCGGCGAATATCCAACGGCCACGGTGGAATCCACTCGCGGGTGAGTGGAGCTGCTAGGCCCCCGGGCAGAACTTCCAGCCGCCCGTCTCCTTCTTGAACTCGATGTCGTGCTTGCCCTTGGCGTCGGTGATGTGAATGACGGCGGTATCGCCATCGATCTCGAGACCAGTGATTTTCGACGGGCCATTATCGGCCTTGGTCAAGGCATTGAGATCGGGAGCTTGGCCGCTGCCCGCGATGTCCTTGAATGCCTCGCGGTACTTGGCGCAGAAGAAGGTGAGCATTTTCTTGAAGTCGTTGGCCTTGGCGGCCTCGGCCATCCCGGAGATCGTCTGCTTGATCTGCTTGATGTCCTCGTCTTTGTTGGCGCCCGAGGAGCGTGGCGCGTCGACGATCTGATCGTTGGCGGACGTGCGGGTGCTCTGGGTGCTGGAGTTGGTGGTGGTGAGGCCGAGCACCAGTAGCGCGATTAGGAAGATGCCGAGCGAGCCGCCGACGACTGCCAGGGCCTTCTGCTGCGGGGACATCGGTGGCCGGGGCGGCTTTGGGGTTGGGAAGTACCCGCCGGGGGGCTGACCATACTGGTCAGGCTGCGGGTAGCCCGGGAACTGCGGCTGAGGCTGCTGGAACTGGCCGTGGGGGTACTGCGGTTGCGTCATCTGTGTGTCTGTCCTAGCGCGGCGGCGGTCATGGCGTTCCCTGCCAGTGTGCCGGATGGGATGGCCGGAGGTGACAGCTGTTCGGATAGCCGATGGGTGAAAGTGGAGACGAATAGGCTGCCTCGCCTTTTGCTCGGCCCATGTGCGTTGCACGTCGTGCTGTCGACTCGCATATCCGGAGCGGCCGCCAAAGGGTGTTTGGAGCACCCGAGCTCTGGATCATGACCATGATGGCTGGAATTTCTCTTTGCCCCGCGGTATCTCGGGCGCCTCGGTTACATGATCGCCGTTGTGCGCGACTGCCCAGTACTCGCTGCTGATCTCTGCGATCGGATCGTCTCGGTCAGGCCGCGGAGAAATTACGCGTGTCGCGACAAGTTCACCTTTTCGGGGAACCGGGAGACCGAGAGCTCTCGCGACGAGAGGGTCGTTGTCTTGATGACCGAGAACGAGTATTCCCTCGGGCCGCAACGCAGTGCGTGCACCGCCGTTACCGCGCGCTCGCTTCATGAAGTCGTCTTGCTGGGCGACCGTGGCGAGTTCGGCCCTGCGGACGACTCGGCCGTGCACTCGGCGAAACAGTTCGTTGACCCGAGCCTGTCCATGTTGGTTTCCGCGTCTTGCTTTGGCGCTGAAGATCGCGTCGCGTGTCACGGCATCAAGTTGATGGAATAGGTTGGGCGCCAACCTCGAATGGTCTGGCCACAGCCAACGGACTCTCTTGCGGCCGACGGGCGAAAGTGATGTCTTAGCGTCCCGATTCTGGCTTCCTCGCGTTAGTTCAGGCGTGATACGTAGAAGACCGGCTCTCCATGTCGATCGCTCGTCATCTGCCGTCACGAGGAGCGCGATCTCCCCAATAACCTCGGGTGGCAGCATCCAACCGAATGGCTTCATCGAATACTTGCAGTCAACCTGAACACCGGCGATGCGATAGTCGGTCTTTTCTCCGTCATCAAAGTCGAACTCGCGGTGCAGATTTATCTCGACCAGCGTCCCCATATGGGTCTTTTCGGTCTTGTGGAGATCGTTGAAGTTCCACCGTCCGGTGTGCTGCCCGTCGTAGAGTTGATCGAAGGTATTGCGCAGCACGGCGGACACTCGTTCCCCCGCCGGATCCAGGCGATATAGGGCAGCTTCCACTGTGTCGAGTTCGAGGTCGTCGCCGATCGTTGGTGATTCGTTGAACGGAGTAGTCGTCAAGTGAGCCCCCAATAGTGTGTGCACGATGGGGCGAGATTATTCGGCCGCGTTGATTAACGCACCCTTTCGGATGACAACTGCTCGCGTTAGTCTCCGTGGCATCTGGCATCTGGCATCTGGCATCTGGCATCTGGCATCTGGCATCTGGCATCTGGCGGCGGCGTGACGGAAATGAATCAACGTAGGGGGACAAAATGGTGGCTGACTACCCGAACGAGGCGTACGCACCGAATGGCGTGCTGTGGTGGGAGCTGACAGTCGCACCCGGTCGTGAGAAGCAGCTGTTTGGCGTCGAACGGAAACTCGCTGCGTGGCTCCGGTTCAACAAGCGCGTTGGGGAAACCTTCACGACAAAGGAAGGGAGATCTGCGCTCGGTGAACCCGACACACCCAACGCTGATGAACACTTCCAGCGGCGTCTGCGTCAGCTACGAGACAAGGACGGGTGGGTCATCCCGTCTCGAAAGTACGATCCTAGTCTTGAGCCGGAGCAGTATCGCGTTGACAAGATTGGCTGGCACCCCGGTTGTGGAGAAGATCGTCCGAAGAAGACGACAATCAGCAAGCGGAAGCAGCGGGCGGTCTTTGACCGGGACGGTTGGCGGTGTGTCGTATGCGGTGCCGGCAGCAACGAGCCGCGCATCGGCAACCCCGACAAGACAGTTGCTCTCACCGTGGGCCATGTGTTGTCTAACGATTATGGCGGCGGTGTCGATGTACGCAATCTGCGCACCGAATGCTCGGATTGCAACGAGCCGATCCGGTCTGATGGCAAGAAGCCTGAGTCGCCTGAAGAAGTTGAAACAGCAATCCGGACACTCAGGAAGATGGACCGCGTGCGGCTGGCGCAATGGATCGAGGCGCAGCGCCACATCCGTGGCGCTGCGGAAGAGATTTACGATCGCTATAGACAGTTGTCTCCGGGCGACCAAGAAAAGATCAGACTATCGATCAAACAGCTCGCGGGCCTTGATGCCCATTAAGCACTTGCGATTTGACGCAAGCTGCTGCCGCTTCGCCGTCGCCTCACGGCCTTGCCTGTGATTGCAGATCGAATCTGCAATCCGACGGCTTCAGCGACGGGGGGAGGGAAGGCGTTCCCGATTTGTCGATAAGCCGCAGTTTTACGCCCGTAGAACTTCCAGTATTCGGGAAAACCTTGTACCGCAGCGGCCATTTCGAGTGTTAGTCGCGGTAGGTGATTAGTGGGCGTCAGCTGATCTGGCCCGAAGTTGGCTATTCCTTTGCCGTCAACGCCAAGCTCAAGCCAGCCCGCGCGAGCTCTCGTTGGCCCGAGATCTGGACCACCGTGCTTTCGTGAGCCGCCGACGATCGTTGGACCTATTCCTTGGGCACGCTCTGCCCAGTCTTCCGCACCCGACCAGCCGTCGCGGGCCATCAATGGAAGCAGGACATCGCCGACGGTAGGAGGCGTGCCGATGGGTGCCGGCCATTTGAAGCGTCCAAAATACTCAGGCTTTGCCGCAACCAGTATGAAACGAGGACGAAGCTGGGGGACTCCATACTCGCTTGCATTCAACACCTGCCAGTCCGATCTGTAGCCGAGGTCGTCCAGGCGCCCACGGATGGCGCTCCGATACGACTGAAACCTTGCAGTAGACAAGCCGCGAACGTTTTCCAGCATCACAACCTTCGGTTGTGTCTCCTCGATTAGCCGCAATGCTTCCGGGAATAGATCGCGCTCGTCATTTTCGCCAAGCTGCTTACCTGCGATTGAGAACGGTGGGCATGGCACCCCGCCAGCAAACAGATCGATGCCGCGATAGTCGCGTCCGTTGATTTCACGGACGTCACCCTCGTGAACATCCCATTTCGGCATATTGAGGCGCAGTGTTTGGCATGCGTCAGAGTCGATTTCGACGGCAAGGGTGTGATTAAACCCTGCCAGGTGCAAGCCTAGCGACTGACCACCGGCCCCTGCGCAGATCTCCAGGCAAGTTAAGCCGGTTGTCACGCGCTGCCTCCGATCGCTCGAACACTTGTTCGATGAAAAGACGGTAGCCGAACGCGGCCGGTACGTCAAATGCCTTAGACGTACCGTATTCACATGGAGAGGCCGAGTCTTGCAGGCGCGCCGCGGTCTTCAGGCACAGAGGTGTATGTCACTTCGTCGGGCCGGTCACGCAACATGGCTGCAGTCCGCCGAAAGGACACTAAACCCGAGTTGAGACTTCGCTCAGCCCTGCACCGCCTGGGCTATCGATTTCGTAAGGACTATCCGGTGCGCGTCGGTGAACTGCTCGTCCGGCCAGATGTTGCCTTTACGAGACGGCGAGTCGCGGTCTTTGTTGATGGATGCTTCTGGCACAACTGCCCTGAGCATGGCCGTCAGCCGAGAGTGAACGGCGAGTACTGGTCGCCGAAGCTCGAGGGCAACGCCAGGCGGGATCGCCAGCAGACAACTGCGTTGGAAGAAGCAGGATGGACCGTTCTCCGATTCTGGGAGCATGAGCCGGTGGCGTCGGCGGTCAGCGCCATAGCGGAGTCGCTTTCGGTACCAATGCGTTGAGCGGGGCGCCGGGCCGGTCGACTAAGCACCTGGCAGGTGTTGAAGGCCACCGAGAGCCGGTACGCCCACACACGCGCCATGTCCGAGATTCAGGCGTTGGCAGCTTGCGCTGTTAGTCTCCGAAGAACGCCGGAATTGGGTCGCGGGGAGGCGTGCTCGACCGGTTGATCGCAAGGAAGCGCGAAAGAGCTGGTAACGAGCCTGACGGAGAGAGTTGTGCGCGGCGGAGAGATTAAGGCCCTCACGGGACTTCGCATCATCGCCGCGCTCTGGGTTGTGCTCTTCCACTTCCGCCCGCTGCTGGAGGAATCCGTCCCCGGATTCCGCTCTGCGCTCGCCCCCGTCCTCAACTGTGGCGCTCAGGGCGTCGATCTTTTCTTCATTCTGAGCGGGTTCGTCCTCACCTGGAATTACCTCGACCGCATGGGTCACACCTGGTCGACCCGCGAAACGCTGCATTTCCTGTGGCTGCGCCTGGCCCGGGTGTGGCCCGTCTACCTGGTCACCCTGCATCTGGCTGCCCTGTGGCTGATCTTCACCATGCACGTCGGCCACATTCCGCCCGAGAGCGATGTCACCAGCGGATTCAATGCCGTCAGCTATGTGCGTCAGCTTTTCCTGGTGCAGCTGTGGTTCCAGCCGTTCTTCGATGGCTCCAGCTGGGACGGACCTGCCTGGTCGATCAGCGCGGAATGGCTGGCGTATCTACTATTCGGCGCCCTGATTCTGGTTGTCTTCCGTATGGCGCACGCCACCAGGGCTCGCAGCCTCATGGTCCTGGCCGTCGTCGCGTCGATGCCGCCGGTGATCATGCTGCTGCTGACGGGTCAGTTCTACACACCATGGAGCTGGTTGCCGCGCATCGTCATGCAGTTCACCGCGGGTGCGCTGGCCTGCGCGGCAGTGAGCCGGCTGCGCCTGACACACCGCGCACGCCAGGCGGCCGGCTACCTCGCGCTGCTGATGATCGTCGTGATCGTGGGTGCTCTCTACTACCTGGACGCCAACCCGATCTCGCACGTCACCGATAGCAGTGGGCTGGTCGACGTTCTGTTCGTGCCACTGGTCATGGCCCTGTCGGTGGGCGTCGGCTCGTTGCCGGTCCTGCTCTCGACGCGGGTGATGGTCTACGGCGGACAGATCTCCTTCGGGCTCTACATGGTGCATGAGCTCGTGCACACGGCGTGGATCTGGGCGGCCAAGCAGTTCGAGCTCTCACTCACGGACCCGGGCGGCGGATGGATCATGCTCGGTTTGTTGGCGCTGGCCGTCGTGCTCGCCATGTGTCTCTATCACTGGGTAGAGGAGCCGGGGCGACGCTGGATGCGCAGCATGATTGGCGTCACCAAGCCGGCGGTCACCGATCACTCCGCCCATAACGGTCAGAAACACCCCGCGAGTGCCGAGCAGGAGCCGGTGTCGACCACCGTAACGCGCCGTTAGTTTCAAACGAATAACGCTGTGCCGCAGTCGGGTTTGAGGGCCCGTAAAATGCTGGGGACAGTGGAGGTAGCAGTGGTCCGTCTGGCGGCGTTCGTCATCGCATGCGCGTTTCTCTTCGGTGTGGCTGCCCCACAGCCCGCACCGGCGCGCTCCTACCGACTCGCCTACTTAGGTTCCGGGCTGAACCATGTCGCGGTGGTCAGCGATTCGTACACCACCGGCACCAGGGAAGGCGGGCTGGGCGCCAAATCGTGGACATCGCTGACCTGGCGGATGCTGAGCCGTGAAGGTGTCCGGGTTACTGCAGATGTCGCGGCCGAAGGACGCGCCGGATACGGCGTGCGCGGTGACCACGGCAGCGTTTTCGCCGACCTCACCGGCCGGGTAGTGCATCCCGACGACGAGCTCGTGGTGTTCTTTGGCTCGCGCAATGACCAGGGCGTTGATCCCGATGTGTACGCCGAGGCGACCCGCAACACGCTGGCGTCGGCACGGCGGATGGCTCCGGCGGCCAAGCTGCTGGTGATCGGCCCACCCTGGCCGACGGCCGATGTCCCCGACGTGGTGCTGCAGCTGCGCGACATCCTGTACGGCGAGGCCCACGCGATCGGCGCATCCTGGGTAGACCCGTTGGCCGAACGGTGGTTCGTCGGGCGTCCGGAGCTGATCGGCTCCGATGGCGTGCACCCCAACGATGCCGGGCACGCCTACATGGCGGACAAGATCGCCCCGCTCATCGGCACGCGGCTGACCCGTCGGCTTTAGTCTGCGACCAGGCGGCCGTTATCGAAGGAACCGAACACCGCCCAGTGATCCAGCTCCACCTGGGCACTATCCAGGTCCTGTTCCAAGGCAACCGATTCGAACGCTGCGAAGATGGCTGCGTCGTCCGCCGTCAGCCGACGGATATCTCCGGTTGGTACCTCGGCCGCGAGTGCGGCGCGGGCGTCGTCGGTGAAGTAGAACAGGTTGTCCGCATCGTGCATTGCGATGCCTGCGTTGTCCAGGTTGTCCCAGAAGTCGGACTCCGAAATTGTTTGGGCGCCGTTGATTCCGACGCGCTTGGCGAGTTCCGGAACGAGCGCGACGCCGGTCTTGCCGGCCACCGTGCACAGCACCATCAGCTGGCTGTCCTCGTCGAGGTTGGAGTAGACGGCGAGCTGGAAGTTCTCATCGCTTTGCCGACGGTGCCGCGACCCAGGGAGCTGCGCCAGAAATCGGTGATGATCGGGGAGAAATCAGGCATCGGCTCTATCTTGTTTGAGGTAATCGATATGGCCCAAACGGATCCAGAGCAGATACCGGGATGGGGTGGCGCCACGAATACTGCGGTGAGTCATCATGAATCAGGCCGCCTACGTCCCGGGGGACGCAGGCGGCCTGATCTAGTTCTGAAGTTCTAACGCGTCAGTGCAGCAGCGACGTCAGCAGGGGATTGCCCGAGGTCTCGGCTCGCTTCTCCGGATCGGTGCAGTCCTTCCACTTTCCGTTCTCCTGCACGAACTCACGCTGCTGGTTGGCGGTTACGTCGTGACCCTGCGCGGTGACTGCCGCGGTCGCAGTCGGCCCGGTGACGTTGATGTCCGAGACGTTGTAGGTGACGCCGGAGAGCACCTCGCGCGCCGCGTTGCGGAACGAAGTCCGGTAGGCCTTGTCGTCGTTGTTCTGGATCGCGGTGGTCAGCGCCTGGGTGGTGGGGCCGGAGACCCCTGCCGCCGAGGCGACCGCGCTGATCATTCCGGGTCCGTAGCCGGAGATTTCACTGATCGGGGGGATCTGGTCTTCGGCGGACTTCGAGGCGATCGTGCCCCGGTACTTGTCGCAGAAGAATGTCGAGAGCGTGGCGTTGTCGAGCGACTTGATAGCCGAAGCCTCGCCGGAAATGATCTGCCGGACCTGCTGCTCATCGGCAGGGGCGGCGGCGGCCAGCGCCGGTCCGCTGAGTGCGGCTGCCAGCGCGATCACGCCAGCGCCCATAAGGCGATTCTTCATCTGAAAGCTCCCATCGTCGGGTTTTGTCAAAAACCTTACCGAATGAAATGTCGTGCTCCTGCTTAGCTGTTACCGGTACATCGCGATCAGGAGCACCAGCCCTGCCAGCACGCCGATCAGCATCACGGCCTTGCGCAGCTTCCACACGAGAAGCAGACCGATGGCAATGGCCGCGAGAGCGACAGGATTCGACGCGAGTTCAGAGACGGCCATATCTCCACCATGTCACGGTCGTGGGGTAACGCGCTGCTCCGCCATGCGTATGAAAAAGGCCCTGACCTGGTATTCCCTGGTCAGGGCCTTACTTCCAGCGTCGGGGTGGCGGGATTCGAACCCACGACCTCTTCGTCCCGAACCACGCCACCTGGGGTTTTGATGACGTTGGGTACGTTGGCCCGCGTAAGTTTTCCCAGCTCAGCTGCATTGGGTGGGTTGGCGCGCGCAGGAGTCGCGAAAATCTACTGCGGACTGCCTGCGGACTGAGACACCTTGGTGGTCAAGGCCGCCTTTGATTTACCGAGAGCGGGAACCTTGAAATCAGGATGTCAGTTTGGACGCTTACTCGACGGGCTTGCAACACCAGATCACGACGGATCCGCAACCAAAGATCACGTCTGCGAATGGACCTCGCGTTCCTCGCATTCCTCGCTTCCACTAGTAGTGCGTTGCTCCTTATTTCTGCGTGGCGGTGTCAGCTACTGGGGTCCGCGTTGCTTTGGAAGGCCACCAGCTGGCTTCGCGTAGAAGTGTGGCGATGGCGGGCACGGTGAGGGTGCGCACGAGGAAGGTATCGAGCAGCAATCCGAAGCCGATGATGAGGCCGGCTTGGATCATGATTGCGACTGAGCCGACCATGAGGCCGAACATGCTGGCGGCGAATATCAGACCAGCTGAGGTGATGACGGCTCCGGTGTTTGCCACGGTGCGCAGGACGCCGACGCGGATGTTGGTCCCGGATTCTTCGCGGAGCCGTGAGACGAGCAGCATGTTGTAGTCGGCGCCGACGGCGACGAGGATGATGAATGCCAGTAATGGTACGGGCCAAGCGATTTCGTAGCCCAGTCCCCATTGGAATACCACAACGCCGATGCCGAGCGAGGCGAGGTAGTTGAGCACGACGGTGCCTAAGAGGTAGAGCGGTGCCAGGAGTGCGCGCAGCAGTAGGACCAGGATGACGCCGACGATGATTATGGTGGCGACGGCCAGTTGTGCGAAGTCGGCCCATAGGAATCGTTGGATATCGGAGTTGACGGCGGGGAAGCCGGCGACGGATACGGTGGCGTCGGCGAGCGACGTGTTGGGTCGTGCGGTGTTGGCGGTGTCGGTGATGCGGCTGGCGAGCTCCATGGCTTCGACGCTGTAAGGGTCGTGGCTGCTTTCGATCATGAACCGCGCGGTCTTGCCGTCCGGTGAGAGGAATTGCTTGGCAACATCGGTGAATTGCCGGTTCTCGAATGCATTAGCGGGCAAGTAGAAACCGCTCGAGGAGTCGGAGTCCGCCGCTGCGCGTGAGGAATTCTGTAGTTGGGTGGCGATCTGGCTCATACCGGACAGCATTTCGATGTTGCTGTCGGCGAGGGTGCGGACACCGGTCGCGAGTGCTTGAGCGCCGGAGGCGAGCTGTCCGATTCCCTCCTGCAATCGGCGGAGATTGGTGGCTAGGTCGGCGGGGTCACCGAGGGCTCCGAATGCCTTGTCCAGCGAGGCGACTGCGTTCTGGACGTTGGAGAGGGTGCCACCAACGGTGGCATTGGTCGCGGGATCGTAGCGGTCCCCGAGGTCGGCGATCTGGTCGAAGAATCCGCTGTCGCGCAGGCTGACCAAAATCTTCACCTGGTCACGAATTTGGGCGCACTGCGGGGTGGCGGCACACCACGGTGAGGTGTTGAGCGCGCCCACGAGTGGATCGAGCTGGGTGATCGCGTTCTGCGCCTGGTTGGCCAGCGGTCGCAGTCCTGGGCCGGATTGGATGGCTTGGTCGACGGCGGGGGCGGTGGCGGAAAGTTGTTGCAGCAGTGGGCGGAACTGGTTGACCTGAGTTCCCGCGGATTGAGCTTGGGTGAGGATTCCGGCCAGTGGCGCGAGGGCGGTGCGCACCGTGCCATCGAGTTGGGCGAGGCCGTCGGCGAGCTGGTCGGCGCCGCCGGTGAGTTTGGCGAGGTCGTCCTTGCGTGAGTTGCCCTCGGCGACCGCGCCGGCCATTTTCTCGCCGATCTGGCCGTTCTGCCAGGCCAGTTCTGCTTGGTCGAGGCGCTCCCCGGTGGGGCGGGTGACTCCGGACACCCTGGTGACGCCGGGGATCTGGGAGACGCGAGAGGCCATCTCGTCGAGATCGGCCAGCCCCCTCCCGGTCCGCATGTCGGTCGGGTTCTCTACGACGAGGAACTCGCTGATGACGACGTCCTTGCGGAAGTGGCGGTCCAGAAGTTGGTAGCCCTGGTTGCTGGCCGTGGTGTCTGGTTGTCCCTTGCGGTCGTCGTAGCTGATTTTGATGGTCGCAGCGGCTGCCGACAGGGCGAGCAGGATGGCCAGGCTGACGATCAGCAGTGGCACCGGACGGCGGACCACGGCGACGGCGACGCTGTTCCAGTAGCGGCGGGTGCGATCGGATTTGGGTTCACCGATGCCGCGTTTGGCGGCTAGCGACAGCACGGGTGGCAGCAGGGTGACGGTCGCCAGAAATCCGAACAGCACGGCGATGGCACACGCGGGGCCCAGGGCGGCGAAGACGCTGAGCCGCGCGAAGACCATGGCCAAGAACGCGAGTGCCACGGTGGCGGCGGACGCCAGGATGACGCGCCCGATGCTGGCGGTGGCGTGGATGATCGCCTGATCGGCGGGTACTTGGGCGCGGCGCTGCTCGTGGTACCGGCTGATCAGAAAAACTGTGTAATCAGTTCCGGCGCCGAGCAGGATCGCCGTCATGAATGCGACGGTGAACTGGGAGACCGGCATGCCCATCTCGCCGAGGGCGGATAGCACGCCGCGCCCAACCGCCAGGCTCAACCCGATTACCAGCAGTGGCAACAGCGCGGTGAACACTGACCGGTAGACGATCAGCAAGATCAGGGCGATCACGCCGGCGGTAGCGATCGAGATCAACAGCAGGTCGTGCTCGGCGGAGGCGATCATGTCGCTGAAGGTCGCCGGTGGTCCCGTCACTTGGACGGTCGTGGTCGATCCGGTGAACACCTCCGCGGCGATGTCGCGCACCGCGTTCAAGGATTCGGCTGCCGTGGGGTCTCCGAGGGTGCCGGTGACACCGACGGGCAGATACCAGGCTTTGCGGTCGGCGCTGACTGCCTGAGCTTCGGTAATCGGATCGGCCAGCAGGTCCTGCACCAGCAGGACGTGGTCGCCCTCGGCCTGCAACCGGCGCACGAGTTCGCCGTAGCGCTGCCGTGCAGTTGGAGTCAAGCCAGTGGGGTCTTCCATGGCGACGAACACCATGGTTTTCGAGCCTTCTTCGCCGAACGCGGCGCTCATGCGGTCAACCGTCTGCAAGGACGGGGCGTCGCGAGGAATGAGGTCCACCGACTGTTGGCGCACCACGGTTTCCAGCTGTGGGAACAGCAGCGCGAGAACCACCGCGGCGCCTAGCCATACCCCGATGACGAGCGCTTTGTGTCGGAGGGTGAACCGGGCCAGGGTCGCCAACCGTTCGCTGTACTCGCGAGTGTCGGCCGGGTCGGTGGATCCGTTGGCGCGCCGACCAGGCCGCTTGGCCTGGCTTGGGGCATCTGCACTGCCGTCGGTCACTTGGCCTCCACTGGTAGCGATACTGCCGGTATCGGTACGCTACCGCACGTAGTGCAAGTGGTGACGGCGACCGGTGGGGGCCTCGCTCAAGAGCGTCATGAGTCGACTCCCTACGGGATTGCGGCGGGCCAGTCGGCCGCGAATACCTGCACGGCGTGCAGGGCGCCTCCTACCGCCACCGTCGCCAGTGCCGCACGATCACTGCTGGGGGCGGGAATGACGACAGCCGCTGCCACGTCTCTGAGAACTCGAAGTTTGAGCGTTCTGATCGTCAATCGCTGCCCTCCGCGGAGTCCTATGGTGGCACGCGCCCCCATTGGGGGCGGATGCTACCAAAGTGTTGCGACCTACTGTGGCTTGCCAAGATGGACATGTGCGGACGCGGTCGAAGAGATGGGGCGGGCGTACCGGTGCTGAACGCCGGGCGGAGCGCCGTCAGCGCCTCATTGATGCCGCGACGGAAATCTGGAGTGAAAGCGGTTGGGCAGCAGTCACGATGAGAGGAGTGTGCGCCAAAACCGGCCTGAACGACCGTTACTTCTACGAAGACTTCAAGACCCGCGACGAGTTACTTGTCGCTGCATGGGACGGCGTGCGCAACGAGATGCTCGGTGAGGTTTCTGCGACGCTCGCAGAACGCATCGGGCAGCCGCCGATGGAGACCATCCGCGTGACCATCGCCGCGGTGGTCGACCGGATTGCAGAGGATCCGGGCAGGGCGAAGATTCTACTGGCTCAACACGTGGGCAGTTCCCCGCTTCAGGATCGGCGCGCTGTCGCACTGCAGGAGGCGACACACCTGGTGATCGCAGCCAGTGAGCCACACCTGAGGCCGGAAGCCGATGAAACCGCCCTTCGGATGGACACACTGGTGGCCGTTGGTGGCTTCGTCGAATTGATCACCGCATGGCATGCAGGTTTGCTTGACGTCATCCAGGGGGAGATCGTGGAGCACACGAGTCGGCTTGCCGAGACGCTCGCCGAACGTTATTTGGTCGACGACGCTGGCCTCTAATGTTGTACAGCGGCGTTCATGTGTTCAGTCCGGAATGAAGCAAGCGGAGGCACCTCGACATTCGCGAAGCGCGGCCGGGAGGCGCCAGAAGCTAACTCTGAGGTTTGGCTTTGGTCGTGGCCGACTCGACTGCGTTCTGCAGCAGCACATAGCTGCCGAGGCTGCCCAGGAAACCTGCGCAGTGCTGAACGAGTTCATCGGTGGTGAACTCGAGTTCTCCGTCGAGCCAGCGGCGCAAGACTTCGAATAACCCACCCACACCCAATGTCGAGGCCAAATGGGCAACGCCCACTGCGGAGTCGGCGATGTCAAGGTGAAGTCTGGCCTCACGCAATACGAGGTCGGTGAAACCGGTCATCATGTCGCTGCGTAACTCCCGAAGCAGCGGCTCCGTTGCAGATTCCACGAACAAGATCCGACCCAGTCGAGGATCATTGTTGATCATGCTGACCAGCCCGCGGATCGGCGCGTACGCGAGCACCTCGGGTGGGGCGCCGGCATCGGGGATCGCGTCAACTATCACCTCCTGGAAGGTTGCGTAGAGCTGCTGGTAGACAGCTCGCAAGAGGGCGTCTCTGTCAGGGAAATGCTGATAGAAGTAGCGTGACGTCACGCCGGACTCAGCGCATACGGCAGTCACCGTGGCGGCGGCAACGCCGTGCGTGCCGATCAACTCCATCGCGGCCTCGATGAGACGCGTGCGCCTGTTCCGGTGACGCTCCTCGGCGGACATCCCGCTGTACACCCGCACCGATCGCACAACGCATAGCTTGCCATCTAATTCTGACTAGGCGTAAAGTCAGATCATCAGTGCCCATGACAACAGGAGAACAACATGAGCGACGATTCGTCCACACGGCCCACCACGCGGGTCGTCCCGAAGCCCCGCCGTGTCCGATTCGACATGCCTGCTGAGACCAGTCGGCAGCACTTCGTCGATGGCGACTTGGTGATGAGCCACTTTGTGTCCACCTTGTCGGCCACGTTCCCCGAAGGCGAAGACTTCTTCATCCGGTCAGTCCGCGAGTACCGGGACCACATCAGCGACGCTGACCTGAAGGAGGCGGTCAAGGGATTCATCGCTCAAGAGGCCACCCACCGGCACCAGCATCGGCTGCTCAACGATCGCCTTCAAGCGATGGGCTATCCCACCGAGGGGATCGATCGGCATATCAAGAAGTTGGTTGGCCGACTCGAGAAGCGTTTTTCTCCCAAGATGCGCCTGGCTGTGACGGCAGCCCTCGAGCACTACACGGCGACATTCGCCGAGATCATTCTCACCAGCGACGAAGCTCAAGAACTGATCGGCTACACCGAGGTGCGGCCGATTCTGCTTTGGCACGCACTGGAGGAATGCGAGCACAAGGCCGTCGCTTTCGATGTCTACGAGACGGTCGGTGGAAGCGAACGCACCAGGGTCTGGGGAATGCGGATCGCCAGTCTCCTATTGTTCACCGAGTTGGTCATCCAGACCACCCGCTCTCTGGCCGGCGATCGTGCCGCCTACAACCCGGTGCGGTTGCTGCGCAGCCTTCGAGCCTTCCGTCATAACCCGCTGTTCAGCCGAGCAGCGATTGAGCGCTTCCGTTCCTACACCCACGCCGGGTTCCATCCCGACGACTGGGATAGCGCAGAAATCCTCGAACGTTGGACCAAGGAACTCTTCGACGCCGATGGCGGCCAACAGCTACGGAGTAACGTGTAGGTCGACAAGTACTTTTGTGGTGAAAGCCGCCATATGGAACGACCTCTTCACGAAGAAGTGCGTTGCGCCGTGGCCGCATCGCGCGTTCAGGCATTCCGCTGATGCGGGCGGAAGGGCCATTACCGCCGTCCCGTCAGCGTCCGAAGACGTCCCGGCAAATCTGCACACAAGTTGGCGCCGTGTCAGCGAGCGCGCATGTCTTCTACGAATTGCTGTCCGGAGTTGCGATGCCGTTCGCGTCGGTGATTGGTCCGGTGCCGGCAGCGACGGGTTGGGGCATGAGCACCGCAGTAGTACTTCGCATGGCGGAACGTGCCGATAAGCGTCACGAGGCTGTCCTCGGTGTTGTGAACGGCCTGTTCCTGACGACCGTGTTGGCTCACTTCATACACTGGCCGAAGCGCTGGAGATTTGGTGTGCCAAGCCTGTCCGAGTGCGAAGGACTATGCGGCCCAATCCTGGTGCCTTACAACGGTATTCTTTACATTTCGGGGCTCAGTGCTGTAGCCGGATTGCTGGAGAATGGTCGCCGAGGTGCGGTCCGTGGTGCGATCGTCCCGCTGCTGGGTGTTCCAGTTCTCCTTCGACTGCAGCGGATGGAATTCCGTCGGCTCAGTCTTCAGGCCCGGCGCAATCCTCGGTGGTGGAATCGCCGTCTGCAGATGCAACCGCCCGACCGTTCGACATCGTCAGATCCCGACCAACAGGTGCTAGGGGCAGAGTCATAGCACGGAGTCGACATGGCGAGCCGATCACCCTTCAGTCAACGGAGGGTCGAACTCCGTCAGGGGGCCATCCTTCGAGGCCGTCTTCTAGCGGCACGTGCAAGGACCGCAGCAGCGCTGAGAACAATCTCCAATTCCCGATCGCGGCGACGAGTTCGACGAGGACGGCCGGGTCCCCGTGCAACGCGCGCTGACACTCAGCCCAGGTTTCATCCGAGATGGTGCCGTCACGCAACGTCTCGTCTGTCGCCGCCAGTACCGCCCGCTCGGCTTCGCCGAAGTGGCCGGCGTTCTGCCAGTCGCGCACCCCGAGCAGGTCGCGTTCGGGCACATCGAGCAAGCGGGCAACCCTCCAGTGTTGCGTCCACTCATAGACCGAATCAGTGACCCAGCCGATTCGCATGATGATCAGCTCCCGTAGCCGCGCATCCAGCGCGCCTTTCCACAGCAACGCCTCCAGCATTCCATGCAATGCGACGGCTACAGGGGGCTGATGAAGCGCGATCCTGAAAACAGACAGTTCAGCCATGGCGTCCGGAATCCCGCATTGAGCGGCGCGCTCGCGGGCATCTGTCAGGGCAAGCATGTCAACCCGGCTTTGGCTGCTCACGGTGGATCCTTCCGGTTGGGCGCTAGTTGGCGCTGTCAGGCGATCGGCACAAAGACGTTGTGCAGAGCGGGGACCCGGTCCGGCTCGTTGCCGGCCAGAAGGTCGAGCAGCCCGGGCAGGCCGGCGAAACCGGTGATCTCGCGGTGCAATTCTTCGAAGGGCCAACGCCTAGAGACCAGCAGCTCGATGGCGCTCTGGTAGGCGGGGTAGTCGACCCCCAACGAACCGAAGATGCGTAGTTCCTTGAATACGAGCAGGTCTGGCTCGAAGCCCGGCGCTCCGCCGCCGCCGCGTGTGCCCGCGACCACCACGCGTCCGCCGGGCTGCGCGAGTCCGACGGCGTCCGCGAATGCGGCTGGCGCCTTCGCGGTGACGTCGACGACGACATCTGCGAGCCGGCCGGTCGCCATTTGCAGGGCCTGCGCCGGGTCGTCTTCGGTGACGTCGATGGTCAGGTCCACGCCGAACTGGTGGGCTGCGGCTAGCCGAGTTCGGTCGCGAGGGCCGACCCCGGTCATCGCGACGAATGCCGCTCCGGCCTCCTTGGCGGCTACGGCAGCACAAATCCCGCGGATCCCTGGTCCGAGGACCGCGACGACGTCGCCCGGGCTTGTCTCGGGCAACATGGCAGCCCATTTGATCCCTGCCCCAAGCGGATTGAACAACGTCGCGACGATCGGGTCGAGTCCGTCCGGGACCGGCAACGGCATGGAATCGAACGGCAGATGCAGGTGGGTTGCATAGCCTCCCCACAGGCCGGGCGGGATGTTCACGTCGACGAAGCCGAACATGGTGGCGAGGCCGTTGCTCGAGCACCTGCGATACTCGCCGCGGCCGCACGAGTCGCACTCCCGACACGATCGGAACACCTCGACGGCGACTCGCTGACCCACCGAGACGCCCCAACGCTCGCGCGCGGCGTCACCGATTCCCTCGATGACGCCGATGATCTCGTGTCCGGGGATGAAGGCGAACCCCGTCGGCAGGTGTCCGCTGAACTGCTCGTGGTCGGTTCCGCAGAGCCCGCACGCCTCGATCCGCAGGAGACCGGACTCGTCGTCGATGCGCGGCACCGGAAGATGCCGCCGTTCAAGGGTGCGCGGCTTGGTCAGCACGAGCGCGTCGGCGTTCACGACAGTTCGAATTCGACGTGTCCGTCCGCCTGCCGCACGGCGACTTGGTGTCCGACGCACATGTCTCGTGACATTGCCACCGCCACCTCGGCATCGTCACTGCGCGCCGCGACGCGGCGGCCGTCGGTCATGCGCGCGAAAATCGGCACCCAGGAGGGGCCTTGGTCACGGTCGTGCACGACCGTGTATCCATCTATGGTCGCCTCTCCGGATGCGTCGGCGGGAGAAGCGACCGGGAGGGAGGTGCCGTCGATCGCAGACTGCGCATCGGCCATGTCCGGAGTCTGCCATCCCGTTGGCGGTGGAGTCGCCGACCACAGACCCAGCGAGTGCTTTGTGATGTACCAGCCCAGTCCGGACACGAGCCCGACGGCGTCCGGGTCGCTCCTGCAGCGTCGCACCATCTCGACGATCGAATGGCTGACATAGTTGTTACCCGGCCCTCCGTGGTAGGGCAGTCCGCCGGTCACCGTGAACCCGCGGTCATCCGCCGGGTCGAGATCCAAGGCGTCGATCGCCGCCTCGACCGCGGAAGGAAAGCAAGAGTAGAAATCAAACCATCTAATGTCGTCGATGTGAAGTCCACTGGCCGCCAATACCGCCTTGCCGGCGGCCCTTATTCCGGCGGAACGACCCAGATCAGGCCGCTGAACCGGGAAATACACGTCGTTGCATGTGGCCGACGACCACGGGAAGACCCAACGATCACTGGGCACTCCGAGTTCCTCGGCGACTTCGGCGGCCATGATCACGAAAGCGGCAGCCATATCCACGGCGATGATGCTGTTGAGCAGCTTCGGATACGGCTCGCACACCATCCGGTTAGCCGGGGAGACCGTGCTGAGCTCGTCTGCGCTACGGGCACGCGGAAACCAGGCCTGCTCGAGATGTCGGGACGCCTCAACCGTGAACGGAGCCATCAAGTCACCCAGCCAGCGGCGCTGTTCGTCGAATGTGCGGCCTGATCGGGCCGCGATCGCGGATTCGAAGATCGGGTACACCTCGTGCGGCCAATGTAACCCGGCGCCCACCTCGGCTTCGCTCAGTCCCGGGCGGGTGTCACCGAGTGACTCGTCCTGTGCTGCGATGGGTTTGGGCTCCAAAAGTGCGCTACCGGATGCGACTTTGCGTGCTGACGCGCCGCTTTCCGCTCCGACGATCAGAGCCCCGTCGCTGACGCCGCGCCAAATGCGGCGGCCGAGGACCTCGACCAGATACTGGGGGGTGTTGCCGCCGACCGGACAACTGATGCGATGATCCGGCGTCAGCCCAGTCGCTTCGGCAATCCTCGACGCGGGGTTGTCGCGTGGGATCATCAAGATTCCGGGCGTCGCCACGGTATCGATGCGATGCCCGATCGCGGCCGAAGCATCATGCAGCGCTCGACGCGCGGCCTCGGCGGCCAAATCGATGGGATCGACGGTGCCTTCACCGCGATGTGTCAGTTCACCGACGCCGACGACAACCGGAGTGCGTGGTGGGATGGCCAACGGTCAGATCACGCTCATCGTCGAGGTCTTCTATGCGACACGACTGCGATATTGTCACATCCGTTTCCATGCGACAACCGCGGGTGTTCGACAGAGCGGGTCCCTTGACAGGGCATACTCGTACCCGTGACGAAGAGATCGTTGCGGCGGGGCGACGCGACTCCTGGGCGAAACCGCGATATGGCGCGCGATCGCCTACTCGACGCCGCCGAAACGTGCCTGCAAGGCAAGGGGCTGTCGGGCACCACGATGGAGGATATCGCCAGGCATGCGGGCGTATCGCGCGCCACGGTCTATCGCTACTTCGCTAGTCGCGAATCCGTCGTATCCGGTGTCATCGTCCGCGCAGCGGAACGCTACCTGCACCGCACCAGCGGACGGATCTTGGCGCACACCGACTTGGGCTCTGCCATATTGGACTTCGTTGCAGTCACGGTGCGCGCGGCACGCCGCGAACCGATAATCGGCATGCTCTTCGCCAGCGACGATGAACTCGCCGGCGTGGGACTGGCCGAGGGAACGTCGGTGGCGCTGTTCGAACTCGTCGCCGAGTTTCTGCGACCCGTGTTCGCCGCACACTGGCATCAACTCGAAGCCGGCGTTTCGGTCGATGACGCCGCCGAATGGATTTTGCGCATCATCCTCAGCTTGCTCGCGGTTCGCGGCCCCCGGCACCGCAGCCCCGAAGGAATCGATGCTTTCTTGCGCCGATTCCTGCTTCCCGCGCTACTGGCCGACACTCACAGTTGCATTGCTGCGACAACTGCGGAGTAGTGTCTCAGCGATGGCATCGGTATCGCTGAACGAAACGAGGCGCTGACCATGGACTTCCCCCAGTTCAACAAGCAAATAGCCGAGGAGCTCCAGCACGCGGGGGGAACCTCGGGAGGGCTCGCCAAGTACTTGGACTTCCGCCACATCGAGTTCTCCGCCGGGAGACTGGTAGTGGAAATGGACGCCCGAGCCGATTTGTTGACTCCTTTCGGCACTCTGCATGGCGGATGCCTGTCAGCGATGGTCGACCACTGCTTGGGCGTGGTGTTCTATCCGGTGATCCCACCTGGGTCATGGGTGGCCACAACCGAATTCAAACTGAACCTCCTACGTCCGGTGTCCAGTGGAGTCTGCGTTGCGGTCGCCGACATCATCGCGCTGGGGAAGCGTAGCGGCGTCGCCAGGATCGACATCACCAATACGGGACGCCCGGTATGCGCCGCACAGGGAACAGTGACCGTCGTCGCCCAGAGCGCCTCGTGATCCGGTCGCGGAACGAGAACGCTGCCCAAGGCGACCATCGAGGACACAGCAAATGACCTCAACGTTCGAGCGCGTCCGCAACGAAGACGGAACCGCCCTTGCAGCCGATGTCTACCGACACGAATCCGCCCGCGCGGTCGTCATACTGCTGCACGGCGGTGGACAGAACCGCCATGCCTGGGCGACTACCGCGCGCCGCTTACACGCGCGCGGGTATACCGTCGTCGCTTACGACGCCCGCGGTCACGGCGACAGCGAGTGGGACCCCGATGGTCGATACGATCTCGACCGACTTGCATCCGACCTGCTGTCGATTCGCCGATATGCCAGCGATGGCCGCCCGCCAGCTGTCGTTGGCGCATCCTTGGGCGGCATGACGGTGTTGGGAACGCATTTGGTGGCGCCTGCCGATCTGTGGGGAGCCGTCGTACTGGTCGACATAACTCCGCGAATGGAGTTTCACGGAGCACGCCGCGTCGTGTCTTTCATGGGCGCCCATCCCGACGGATTCGATACGCTCGACGCGGCCGCGGACGTCATTGCCCAGTACAACCGGCATCGCGCTCGGCCCAAGAACTTGGACGGTCTCCGAAAGGTCTTGCAGCAGCGCGACGACGGTCGGTGGATCTGGCGATGGGATCCGGCGTTCATAGCTTCCAACTTCGAGTTCCTGCAGGGCGACCCAGCAACTGGTGCCAAAGAATTCGGCGCCATAAGCGACCTTCTCATCGAAGGGGCCCGCCGCGTGCGAGCACCAACGCTTCTCATTCGCGGCGTTCACTCCGACGTGACGTCGCAGCAGTCGGTCGAGGAGTTCCTCGAAGTCGTACCGCACGCCGAGGCTGTCGACGTTTCGGGCACGGGCCACATGGTTGCGGGCGACGACAACGACGCCTTCACTTCGGCAGTCGCAGATTTTCTCGACCGCACGCTGAACGACTCGTCGGACTGAGCGTCTTTCAGGGCCCTGCGATGGCCGCGGCCCGGCCACTCTGGTTCGTTGTCGAGGTGTCAGAACTACCTCCATGAACGGAACCCCGGCGGCGCAGTATCGGCGCATCCGAAGGCAGCGATGCCAAACCGTATGGTTCGACCATCGCCTGGGCCGAATTATCATTCGAACCGAAGCATTTTGCTGGTGGGCGCTGTCCAGGTCGGATCGAGCGGTCGGAGTTCTCCGAACCAGTGCCCGCACACCTTGACGAACACACCCGCCGCCGGGGCGACCCGGATCAGATCGGCGCTGCTGTTGGGATCTTGGAGTCAGTCGACGGCCGGGGGCGAGTCCAGAGGACAGCCTACTGCTATCCAGGCTTCAGCTTCGGTATGCGGGAGGCGGGCGGGCATATCCGGCGCCCGATTCGACCACCTCGTCAGAGCGGCGGGCGTTCCTTCGCATGAGCAGTTCCGGAAACTTCGTGGCCGAAACGATCGAGAAAGTCGTCTATTGCGGCCAGGGCGGTGCTGATCGTTCCTCGCAATGGGGCTGCTCCGGCCGCGAAGGCCGCAAACAAGGTTATTGCGAGCAGACAACTCATGCCTCCGCCTTCCTCTTCACGCGCATCCGTTCGCCGTGGCCCACAGCAATGCCTCGTTCGGCTGCTGAAATGGTAAAACGTGGCTCACCGCTCCTTAACAGCGTAGATACCCGGATCCGCGATCGGTATGTCTCGAAGGGTCGAACCTGCGGGCGTCTGTTGTCTCGCAAAGACAAGTAATCGAGTACGGTCGCAGCTGTGCTTGATTCATCCGAAGTTCAAGACACCCCCGGTCACGCGGTTCATCACCTATTCCGAGACCTCGGCGACCTCGTCAGAGAATTGCCCGAGTCCATACATGGCCTTCTGATTGAGCAAGTTGCCGAACTCGCTGCCGATCAACAGCTCAAAGAGCTACTGAGTGACACCGTCGCCGCGAACGTAGACACTTGGTTCTCCGTCGTCCGTCACTCGATCCCGTTCGACCGCATGGAGTCACCGACGGCCGCCCTTGAACACGCCCGGAGGATGGCGCAACGCGAGGTACCCGTCAACGCGCTGCTGCGGGCATACAGGCTCGGGCACCAGTATGGATTGAACCTCATCATCGCTGGCCTTCGGAGCGCGGACCTACCGCCCGAGGAGAAATTGGCGCTCATTGAACACATCACCCGTGTGTCTTTCCGCTACATCGACTGGATGTCTGAGCAGGTCTTGGAGACATATCAGACTGAACGCGCGGAGTGGGACGAGCGCCGACGAAGTTTGCGTGCACAAGCCATTCGAGACATCCTCAACGGACGCGACGTAGACCTGACCGAAGCGTCGTCGGCTATGAGGTACTTCTTGGGCGCAACGCATGTGGCTCTCATGGTATGGCTCGACCGAGATGCGGGCGCCGACACCGACGAGTTCATCGCCATGGAGCGCTTCATGCAACACGCGGTCTCCGCCACTGGAGCGAAGCAATCGGTCTACTTCTCCATCGACCGCCTCGTCGGATGCGCATGGATGACGGTTCACCGCCCGTCGGACTATTTATCGCAGCTGCGCGACTTCGTCCGGGCTCAACCTGACGGCCCAAGACTTTCCGTCGGTGAACCACTTCCGGGGATTGAAGGCTTCCGCCGCACCTACCGACAGGCTGAGCAGGCCCGTGTGGTCGCGGTGGCAGCCGACGGCTCCTCACGGCACCGGATCGTCGCTGCACGAGATCCCGGTGTGGCCCTGGCCTCGATGCTGATGACCGATGACGCGACTCTGAAGGAATGGATTTACGATGTGCTGGGCCCGTTGGCTCAGAACACTGCATCGGACCAGCGTCTACGAGACACGTTGAGGGTGTTCTTGCGTGCCGGTTCCAGCTTCAAAGCCGCCGCCAACGAATTGCAGATACACGCCAATACCGTCAAGTATCGCGTAAATCGAGCACTCGAGCGCCGCGGTCGCCCGATCGCCGCGGAACGATTAGACGTCGAGGTCGCCCTACTGATGTGCTATTGGCTCGGCGAAGTAGCACTGAACCCAACACAAGCCTTGGGGCGGTCCTAGTCGTTCGTGTCCCGCGAACGCCCTTGCTGCGTAACTGTGCCGTCTACTGACGAACACGCCGAATCTGAGGATGGTCAGCGCGACGATCCGGCGCCGCCCGGCCTGATAATCCGAGTTCGATTCATGTTTCGACGCTGCCGCGGGGCTCTGCTGCGGGCAGGCTGATCGAGTGGAGTCGTCGATCGCCGCCGTACGGAGCTGAAGCAACCCATTCACCGAAGCTCATCGACGTCAGACACGCTCAAGCACCCATCGCGCAAGGCGACAGGCGAGTCGTGGCGCAGGTTGCGACTTGTCGGCCCAGACAACCAGGAGGCATAAGCCTTGATCCACCGATGAGCTGTCGTGGCTGAGGCTGGAATGGTTTGGTGGTCGCTTGCTGGCTGTGAGCAGGGGGTATCGGCTGGTCTGTCCAGCTTTTTCCTGTGTGCTCCGGTCGTGGCCTTTCGGCGGATTGGTCAGGTGGGGGCGGTTGCTGGCGGGCTGTGGCCGATGGTGTTGCGCCACAATCGGAGCCAGTGCGTCGCCCACGGCCAGTGGGCTGGTAGGTGCAGGATGGGTCGGCGTTGGGGGCGGGCCAGTCGGGCCGGGATGGTGATGAGGCGTCGGCGCAGGGTGGCGCCGCGAGCCACCGCGTGTGCACCGCCGGCCAGGATGCCGGCGGCGCGCTGCAGGTTGTGGGCGATGGCCGCGCACAGTATCCAGGCAGAGTTCGCCCCGAAACGTCCCGAGGGCATGTGGGCCAGGGGTCCGTCGATGAGGTCGGCGAACACGGTTTCGATGATCGCGTGGCGGCGGTGAGTGATGTCAGCGACGTCGACGGGTTCGTCGGTGTCGGTGAAGAACGGGTGATATCGCCAGACCGGGAACAGGGCGTCGGGGTATCGGGCGTCTTTGACCCGGCGCACGATCAACCGTGCCGTGATCGGAGTCTTCGTGGAACTGAAAGCGGTGCAGGTGGTTTCGGCGACTTCGGCATCGGAGATCCAGGCACCGGTGTCGGGATCGCGGCGGGATAGCACACCGGGATCCACGCGGTGTCATTGATGTCGGCGATGGCCGCGACGACTGCGGCGGTCTTGGTCAGCACCAGCGAGAACCGGGCACCGGCGCGGCGGCAGGCGGTGACCACGCTGCTGTTGCCGTAGGCCGAGTCGCCGCGCACCAGGATGCGCCCGGTGACACCGGCGCCGCGGGCGGTGGCGACGGCTTGGGCGATCATGCGGGCCGCGCCTTTGCCCGAGTTGGTCTTGCCCGCCCGCAGTCGTGCTCCGGTGATCACCGGAGCGCAGTGTTCGGTGCTGATGGTGGTCACCAACGGGGAAAGACCCTTGCGCAGGATCTGCTTGCCGGCGATTTTGGTGTGGCCGTAGCTCGCACCTTGTTTGGCCTGGCCGTAGACCGGGCGCAGCAGTGAGTCGATGTCGATGAACACCCGCCCGTCGGCGCCGGGCAACAGATCGACACGCTCGCACAGAGCGCCCACGTGCTCACTGAGCACCGACTCCAGTTGCCGGGCATGGCCGAAGGTGAACTCCCGCAACAAGGTTCCGATGGTCGACGGGGCGTACACCTCGCCGAACAGGGTCTTCATCCCGCCGCTACGAACTACGTCGAGGTCGTCGATGCTGTCCGCGCCGGTGCACATCCCGGCGATCAGCGTGGTCAGCTTCGGCGACGGATTGGCCGCACCGGACTTGACCCGCTCGCAGCTGAACCGAACTTTGTCGGCCAATGACGATGACAGTCCGGTCTGCTCGGCAAGGGCCATCACCGGTACCAGGCCTGCGCACGACACCAGACGCTCATCATCGAAGACCGCCGACGATGCGGCGAACCTATGGGACACTTGCACCGGAAGTGCCTTTCCGAGTTGTGCCGATAAGTGCGTAGAGAACACTCATCATCGCAGCTCAGAGGGCACTTTCCTCATTCCGACACCCCACGACCAGCCAATTCATCGGTGGATCGAGGATAAGAACATCCGACAAGTGGCGCGCGTGGTCTTGCCACGCGCTAGACGTTAGCGACGATTAACATCTTCAGCTATTTGCAGCGGCGACCGTGGCTACTCGTCGTGACAACACTTCCCAAACCCGCGCTCCGCCTCCGGTGTCGTGCCTCAGCGCTGGACGACGCCGCCCTCGACGCCGGTGAATCGCTTGCGCAGCTCGGTCTTGAGGAGCTTGCCGGTGGCGTTGCGGGGCAGCTCGGGAAGGAGGTGCACTTCGCGGGGGCACTTGAAATGCGCCAGCCGTTCGCGGCACCAGGCGATCAGTTCGTCGGCGCTGGGTTCCTGCTCGGCGGCTGGGTCGGCCACCACCACCGCGACGACGCGCTCACCCCACTTGTCGTCCGGACCGCCGACCACCGCGGCGTCGAGCACACCGGGGTGACGGAACAGCACCTGCTCGACCTCGATGGGGTAGACATTTTCCCCGCCCGAGATGATCATGTCCTTCTTGCGGTCGACGAGCGTGATGTAGCCGTCGGCGTCGATCCGGCCGAGGTCGCCGGTGTGGAACCAGCCGCCCCGGAAGGCCTCGGCGGTGGTCGCCGGCTTCATCCAGTACCCGACGAACACGTTGGGTCCGCGCACCAGGAGTTCGCCGACGGTGTCGGCCGGGACGTCCCGGTCGTCGGCGTCCACGATGCGGGCATCGACGTGCATGGCGACCCGGCCGATTGATCCGGCCCGCGTCGTGATGTTGGCGGCGTCCAAGACCGAGACCATGGGTGCAGTCTCGGTCATCCCAAATCCCTCGGTGAAGGGGACGCCACGTTGCTGCATGAAGTCGATGACAGTCAGCGGCATCGGTGCGCCGCCGCCCATGGCCAGACGCAACGCGGAGAGATCGTAGGAGTCGAAGTCGGGCACCTGGGTCAGCGCCGACCACATCGCCGGCACCATGAACTGGACGGTGGCGCGGCTTTCGGCCATCGCCTTGAGCGTGCTCACCGGGTTGAACGACGGGAGGATCACGCTGGTCCCGCCGACGTAGAGCAATGGCAGCGTATGTACCCCGAGCCCGCCGATGTGGAACATGGGGGCGACTGCAACAGTCACGTCGCTGCCGGTCAGGCCTTGTTCGGCGCCCAGCACGTTGATGGCGTTCCACAGTAGGTTGTCGTGGGTGAGGATGGCGCCCTTCGGGCGGCCGGTGGTGCCCGAGGTGTACATGATGAACGCGGCGTCGCGGCCCTCGACGTCGCTGTCGAGAGGCTCGGGGGCGCCGCCGGAGAGCAGGTCTGGGTAGGCGATCTCGCCGTCGGCCGGGGCGCCCCCGGCCCGGACCGTGTGGCGGACCCGGACCCCCGGCTCGGCCAGCGCGCTGACCGCCGCCGCCGCGAGCGGCTCGTGGAACACGAACACGTCGGCGCCGGAGTCGGCGAGGATGTAGCCGATCTCCGGGCCTGCGAGTCGGACGTTGATCGGGATGGTGATGGCGCCGATCTTCGCGCAGCCGAGGAGGACCTCCATGAACTCGACCGAGTTCACCAGCAGTATGGCCACCCGGTCCCCCTTGCGGACGCCGAGACGCAACAGGTTCGAAGCGACCTGGTTGGTGCGCCGATCGAAGTCGGAGTACGTGAAGCTGGTGTCACCGCAGACGAACGCCGTGCGCTGCCCGTTGAGGAAGGCCCGTTTGGTGACCCACTGACCGATACCGCGATCCATGTTGATTTGCCTCCTCGGCAGTTTTGGTTGACAAATGCTCGGTAAGGCAGGACCCGGCCCCGGCGGGCGACCGATCACCACCGTCCGTCTTGTAGACCGAAGCGGACACGAACGGATGAAGGATGCTCAGTATGAGCGGGGCAGGTTCAGGCTGTGCTGAGCCACATAGTTGAGGATCATCTCTCGGCTGATCGGCGCGGTGCGCATCAGCCGCACCGGGCCCCAGAGAGTGGCCAGCCCGTACTCGGTGGCCAACCCGTTGCCGCCGTGGGTCTGGATCGCCTGGTCGAGGGCCAGGATGCCGGCCTCCGCCGCAGCGTATTTGGCCATGTTCGACGCCTCCGCGGAACCGGGGTCGCCGGCGTCGTGCAGTGAGGCCGCCCGCTGGGTCATCAGCCGGGCCAGCTCCAGCTGGATCTTGGCGTGCGCAAGCGGGTGGGACAGGCCCTGGTGGGCTCCGATCGGCACGTCCCAGACCTTGCGCTCGCGCGCGTAGGCCGACGCCTTGTCCAGCGCGTAGCGGCCGATGCCGTTGCCCAGGGCGGCGCCCATGATGCGTTCGGGGTTGAGGCCCATGAACACCTGACGCAGACCGTCGTTTTCCGCGCCGATCAGGTTCTCGGCCGGCACCCGCACGTCGTCGAAGAACAGCGTGAACTGCTTCTCCGGTGTCACCGCCTGCACCGGGATGAGGGTCTTGGTCAACCCGGGCGCGTCGGTCGGGACCACCAGCAGGCTCAGCCGTCCGCGGCCGCGGTCGTCGGTCGCGGTGCGGGTGACGACCAGGATGGCCTCCGCCTCGTCGACGCCGGAAATGTAGTACTTGGTGCCGTTGAGCACCCAATCCCCACCGACGCGCTTGGCGTGGGTGGAGATGTTGTGAGAGTTCGAGCCCGCATCCGGCTCGGTGATCGCGAACGCCATGATGATCTCGCCGCTGGCGATGCCCGGCAGCCAGCGCGCCTTTAGCTCGTCGCTGCCGAAAGCCTCGATGATCGTGCCGCAGATGGTGGGGGAGACCACCGTCATCAGCAGCGGGCAGCCGGCCGCGGCCAGTTCCTCACCGACGATCTGCATGTCGTAGATGCCGCCGCCACCGCCGCCGTACTGCTCGGCGATGTTGACCCCGAGGAACCCCTGCTTGCCCACGGCCTGCCAGAGTTCCGAACTCTTCTCCCCGCCGAGCGACTTGGCCACGTAGTAGTCGTGCCCGAAGTCCTTGGCGATCTCGGACACGGCCTTGCGCAGCGCTCGCCGTTCCTCGGTCTCGTGCAGTTCCATACCGCTCTCCTACTTCGAAGTCACCCGCCACCGGGGCCGGTGACGGGTCTGATGGTGCTCAATCCTCGTCTGCACTGTCGGCCGCTCCGACCACCGCGAGGGCATCGCCGGTGGACACCTGCTGACCCACCTCGACCGAGAGTTCGGCGACGATCCCGTCGATCGGGCTGGCGATGGTGTGTTCCATCTTCATCGCCTCCACCACGACCAAGGCCTGCCCGGCCGTCACGACGTCGCCCGCGGCGACGGGCAGCCGGATCACCGAACCCGGCATAGGCGCCGTCAGCGAGCCCGCCGGCTTGAGCGTGCTGGGGTCCAGGAACCGCGGTACCTGGGTGAACGCAGTGGACCCGGCAGGGCTGTCAACGTAGGCGATGTCGCCGTCGAGGACGACGTCGTAGCCGCGCCGTACCCCGCCGGTCTCCAGGACCACCCGGTCCGGCCGCTGCACGAGCACCCTGACGTCCTCGACCGGTTTGCCGTCGACTTCGACCTCGACGCCGTCGCGGAGCAGCGCATAGCCCACCCGACGCTCGCGGCCGTCGGCGGTCAGCCATCCGGTGGACTGCAGTTGGGACGGGTTGTTGCGCCACCCGGCAGGCAGCGTCGGCTGGACGGGGGCCGCCGCGCGGCGTCCCGCGACCTGGGCGAGTGTGGCCGCGATGGCGTGCAAGCCCTCCCCGTCGCGGTCGATGAGGGCTGCGCCGAGGTCGGCCACGTCGTGGCGGTCGAGGAACCCGGTGTCGGTGCCGCGTCCGGCGAACTCGTCGTGGCGCAGAACGCGAACCAGCAGATCCCGGTTGGTGGTGAGTCCGTGGATCCGGGCGCCGGCGAGCGCGGCGGACAGCGCGCCGAGCGCCTCGGCGCGGGTGGGCGCCCAGGCGATCACCTTGGCCAGCATGGCGTCATAGTGGTGGCTGACCACCGAGCCGTCGCGCACGCCGGAGTCCACCCGGACCCCGACGTGGTCGGGGATCTGCATCGTGCGCAGCGTTCCGGTCTGCGGCAGGTAGCCCTTCGTGGGGTCCTCGGCGTAGAGCCGGGCCTCGACCGCGTGGCCGGTGATCCGCGGCTTGCTCACCTCGGCAGGCAGTGGCCGACCCATCGCCACCAGCAACTGCAGGCGCACGAGGTCGAGCCCGGTGACGAGTTCGGTGACCGGGTGCTCGACCTGCAGCCGGGTGTTCATCTCCAGGAAGGCGAACGTCCCGTCGTCATCGCCGCCGTTCGCGTCGAGGACGAACTCGACCGTTCCGGCCCCGACGTAACCCACGGCCTGTGCCGCCGCGACCGCCGCCGCGCCCATCCGGGCGCGCAGGTCGTCGTCGACGACGGGCGAGGGCGCCTCCTCGATGACCTTTTGGTGGCGGCGCTGCACCGAGCACTCCCGCTCGAACAGCGAGACAACCGTGCCGTGCATGTCGGCCAACAGCTGGATCTCAACGTGGCGGGGACGCTGCACGTACCGCTCGAGGAACACCGTGCCGTCCGAGAACGCCGACATCGCCTCGCGCGAGGCCGAGGCCACGGCTCCGTCGAGGTCGTCGGCCGACTCGACAACCCGCATGCCGCGCCCGCCGCCACCCGCGCTCGCCTTGACCAGCAGCGGGTAGCCGATCTCGGCGCCGAGCTTGCGCAGCTTGTCGGGGTCCAGGCCGGTCGCGTCGCCGCCCGGGAGAACCGGCACGCCCGCATCGGCCATCATCGCCTTGGCCGTCAGCTTGGAACCCATCGCGTCGATGGCATCCGGCGGCGGGCCGACGAACACGAGCCCGGCGTCGGCGCAGGCCCGCGCGAAGCCGGCGTTCTCCGACATGAAGCCGTAGCCGGGATGCACGGCGTCGGCGCCGGTGAGGAGGGCGGCGGCGATCACCCGGTCACCGTCGAGGTAGGTCTCCGCCGGCGAGGAACCCGGTAGCCGGACGGCCTCGTCGGCATCGTCCACGTGCCAGGCGTCGGCGTCGGCGTCGGAGTACACGGCGACGGTCGCGATGCCGAGTTCGCGACAGGTGCGAAACACGCGTCGGGCGATCTCTCCCCGGTTGGCCACCAGCAGCTTCTTGATCACGGGCATCGCCATCACATCCGGAACACGCCGTAGCCACGCTGGCCACGGATCTCGCTGTTGTGGACCACGGAAAGGCAGAACCCGAGAACGGTACGGGTGTCGCGCGGGTCGATGATCCCGTCGTCGTAGAGCCTGCCGCTGTTGGCCAGCGCCAACGACTCACGCTCGATCTGGCCCTCGACGGCAGCGCGCATCTGGGCGTCGGCCTCCTCGTCGAACGGGAGCCCCCGGTCGGCGGCCGACTCGCGGGCCACGATCGACAGCACGCCCGCGAGCTGGGCCGGGCCCATGACGGCCGAACGCGAGTTGGGCCAGGTGAACAGGAAGCGGGGAAAGTAGGACCGCCCGCACATCCCGTAATTGCCCGCACCGTAGGACGCGCCCATCACGATCGTCAGGTGTGGGACAGCGCTGTTGGAGACGGCGTTGATCATCTTCGCGCCGTCCTTGATGATGCCACCCTGCTCGTACTCCGCGCCGACCATGTAGCCGGTGGTGTTCTGCAGAAACACCAGTGGCGTGTCGATCTGGTTCGCCAGCTGAATAAACTGGGCGGCCTTCTCCGCCTCCTCGCTGAACAGGATTCCGCGCGCGTTGGCAAGGATCCCTACCGGGTATCCGTGGATCGAGGCCCAACCGGTGACCAGCGAGGTGCCGTATAGCGGCTTGAACTCGTCGAAGGCGGACCCGTCCACGATTCGGGCGATGACATCACGTGGGTCGAAGGGAACCTTCGGGTCCACCGAAGCGATCCCGAGGAGTTGGTCGGGGTCTCGCAGCGGGGGGGTCGGTGGCTGTGTCGGGCCGGGCCCGAGCTTGCGCCAGTTCAGTCTGGCCATGATGCGCCGCCCGATCCGGATGGCGTCCTGCTCGTCCTCGGCCATGTAGTCGGCCAGCCCGGAGGTGCGGGCGTGCATGTCGGCGCCGCCGAGCGACTCGTCGTCGGACACTTCGCCGGTCGCCATCTTCACCAGCGGCGGACCACCGAGGAAGACCTTGGACCGGTTGCGGACCATCACCACGTAATCACACATGCCGGGGATGTACGCGCCGCCTGCCGTCGAGTTACCGAATACCAGCGCCAGTGTCGGCAGGCCCTGCGCGCTGTGCTGGGTGAGGTCGTTGAATAGCTGGCCCCCGGGCACGAAGATCTCGGCCTGCGTGGGCAGGTCCGCCCCGCCCGACTCGACGACGTTGATGATGGGCAGCCGGTTCTCGCGGGCGACTGCCATGCCCCGGAACACTTTTCGGAAGGTGTAGGGGTTCGAGGCTCCGCCGCGCACGGTCGGGTCGTGCGCGATGATCATCGACTCGACGCCTTCGACGATGCCGATGCCGACCACAACGCTGCCGCCCACCGGAAACTTCGTGCCCCACGCCGCGAACGGACAGAGTTCCAGGAAGGCCGTGTCGGGGTCGATGAGCAGCTCGACGCGCTCCCGAGCCAGCATCTTGCCGCGGCTACGGTGCCGGGCGACGTACTTCTCGCCGCCGCCACCGTTGGCCAGCGCCAGCTGTTCGGCGAGCGCATGGAGCTGCGCGATGAGTCCCTCGCGATTCTCGAGGTATACCGGCGCGCGGGTGTCGACCCGGTCGGGCAGGACGTCAATCAACTTTCCTCCAGGTGACATCAACGTCGATCTCCTGACACGCTACGTTATCGGTCATTAACATTCGACGACAATGGGGTCGACGTGGCAATCGTGCCGTCCCCGAGTGATCACAGCAGGAGCAACTCACATGAAACAGCCGGATCAGCGGGAAGCGGAGGCGGCCGCAGCCGACCCGTGGATGACGCCCGAGCGCATCTCGTTGCGCAACCTCGCGATGTCGTTCACCCAGAAGGAGATCGTTCCTCACCTGCAAGACTGGGAGGACGCCGGAGAGCTCCCTAGAGAACTCCACCGCCGCGCAGCCGCAGCGGGGTTGCTGGGCATCGGGTTCGCCGAAGAGATCGGTGGCTCCGGCGGTGACCTGCGCGACCTGGTGCTGCTCACCGAGGCCGTGATGGAGGCCGGCGGCTCGTCGGGCTTACTGGCCAGCCTACTTACGCATCACATCGCAGTGCCCCATATGGCCGCGCAGGGCGATCCCGAGCAGATCCGCAGCTTCGTGGCGCCGACCCTGGCCGGGGAGAAGATCGGCAGCCTTGGCATCACCGAACCCGACACCGGTTCTGACGTCGCCGGCATCCGCACTACCGCACGGCGCGACGGCGACCACTACGTGGTCAACGGTGCGAAGCTGTTCATCACCTCGGGTGTCCGCGCCGATTTCGTGACCACCGCCGTGCGTACCGGCGGCCCGGGCCCGTCGGGGATTTCTCTGCTCGTGGTGGAGCGTGGCGCCACGGGTTTCTTGGTCTCGCGGGCACTGAAGAAGATGGGCTGGCTGTGCTCCGATACCGCCGAACTCGGATTCACCGACGTGCGCGTGCCGGTGGTCAATCTGGTTGGCCCCGAAGGCAGCGGATTCCTGCAGATCATGCAACAGTTCCAGGTCGAACGTGCTTTCATCGCCGTCCAGTGCTACGCCACGGCCCAGCGCTGCCTCGACCTGACGCTGGATTGGGTGAAGAAGCGCGAAACCTTCGGTCGACCGCTATCCACCCGACAGGTGGTGCGGCACAAGATCGTCGATATCGCGACGGCCGTCGACGTCGCCCGTACGTACACCCGTGCCGCTGTGGACCGCATCGTCGCCGGAGACACCGACGTGCGGATGGTCTCGATGGCCAAGAACCAAGCCGTAGAGGCCTGCGCGCTCGCCGTTGACACGGCCGTCCAACTATACGGTGGCATGGGCTACCTACGCGAGACCGAGGTCGAAAGGCACTATCGCGATTCGCGCATCCTGGGTATCGGGGGCGGCACCACCGAAATCATGAAGGAGATCATCGCCAAGCAGATTGGCCTCTGAGTGAAGCCGCCATTCGACAGCAGGAGCGTCGGCTTGGCAGGTCGACGAGACGGACCTTCCACCGTTTCTAAGGTAAGTCAACGGTGTGTCACGACCCCTGCGGCCAATGCAGCCTCCGCCACCGGGAAATTGCCTCCGGAGTACCAGCTAGCCAAACTTATCAACCACGTAGCGGCGAGCCAGCGTCTCAGCAAGTCTACTCGTATGTTCGACGATGTCGACCTGACTTACATCGACCAGTAGTCCTGCGTGCCAAGCGCTGATCAGTTCGACGAAGCCGCCGACCGCTACAAACGTGTCCATACGCAGAGCCATTTCGTCTGCGTCAGGCTTCAGATGCGGCTTGCTGGCGGCCATGACGAGCTGGGTTGCTTCCTGCAAGGCCACCGCTCGGCGATCTTGCAATGTTGAACTGCCGACGTGCTGTGTCAGCAGGATCTGTGCTCGCCCGGCATCCTGCGCGATGCGGAGAACAACGATCGAGATTGCGGCGCGAATGGTTTCGATCGGTGGTTGACCGACGCGTTCGGCAAATGTTGCCGAAACCTCGCCGAGCATCTCGTCCCGCACGTTGTCCCACGCTGCTACGAGCAACTCATCGCGCGTCTTGAACTCCTCGTAGAAATATCGGTCGTTCAGCGCGGCTCTGGAGCAGACCCCACGCATTGTCACGGCAGCCCATCCGCTTTCCGTCCAGATCTCCGTCGCCGCGTTCACTAGGCGCCGCCGCCGGTCAGCCCGTCGTTCGGCGCCAGTACGCCCGCCCCACCTTGCTGCCTTTGTCCGCACGAATACATCTTGACAAAGGCAGGAGCGCCGCATCAAACTGGTGGCAGGCGACCACAATTGTGTTCGCCGCCACCAGATGGCTGCAGGCCGGCTTGTCTCACAGGTCAGGCGTCGCCGTAATCTGCAAAGGATTCAGTAGTGATGGATATCTTGAGGTGGGACAGACCGCCTCGCCTGAGCCGCCGCGCCAACGCGGTCGTAACGGGAGCGGGCAGCGGAATTGGCCGTGCCTTCGCGGTGGAGCTCGCCCGTAGAGGTGGACGAGTGGTGTGTGCCGACATCGACCCGGTGCGTGCCAAGGAGACGGTCGGGCTCGTCGTCCAAGCCGGCGGCGAGGGGCTCGACATCGCATGCGATGTCACGGACGAAGAGCAGGTCCGCGAACTCGCCGACAGCGCCGAGAAGTGGTTCGGCGCGGCAGCCAGCCTGGTGATCAACAACGCGGGCATCGGAATCGGTGGCAATGTCATCGGCGCGACGCCCAAGCGGGACTGGGAAGCGACACTTTCAGTCAACTTGTGGGGAGTGATTTACGGCTGCGAGATCTTCGTACCGCGACTTCGTGCGAAGGGCAGCGGGGGAATTATCAACGTCGCATCGGCTGCAAGTTTTGGAGCAGCGCCCCGGATGGGTGCCTATAACGTCAGCAAGGCCGGCGTGCTCTCGCTATCCGAGACTTTGGCGGCCGAGCTGAGTGGTACTGGTGTGGCGGTGACTGTACTGTGCCCGACATTTGTCAAGACCAACATCGTCGATAACCCTGGTATTGAGGAGTCGGCCGCCAAGCTGGCAACGAATTTGATGAAGTGGACCGGCGTGTCGGCGGAATCGGTGGCGCGCAAAACGTTGGACGCGAACGATCGCGGTCAGTTGCACGTCCTACCCCAAGTCGACGCGAAGATTCTCTGGTTATTTAAGCGGGCAGTGCCTGCCACGTATACCCGTGCGCTCGGTTTGGTTGAGCGAATCGCGCGCTAAGTCATTCCAGACAAAGACAAAGGAGACTCCAATGGCATTCAAATACAGCGATATGCTCGAGACGATCAAGAATCGGCAGTGGGCGCTGGCCGACATCGATTGGGATGCGCCGGGCGCCGATAAAATCACTGATGAGCAGCGGCCCGAACTGAAGCAGTTCATGGCTGACGTGGTGTGGATAGAACACGTCGGTGCACGCGCGTTCGCCGCCATGGCGCCGAAAGCGCCGTTCGAGGCTCTAGGTGACATCTACCGGTATTTCCATGCCGAGGAGCAGCGGCACGCCAACGCGGAGCTGGCGCTCATGCAGCGGTGGGGGATGCTCGAGGAAGGGGAAATCCCGGTGCCGAACAAGAATATTCGACTGGTCATCGAGTGGATCGACCGATACGCCGAGGCCCTCCCGCTGACGGTGATCGGAGCGGCGATCCCAGCCTTGGAGACTGCGCTCGACGGAGCATTGCTCAAGTTCCTTCTCGACGAGGTGCAGGATCCGCTCTGCGCCGAGGTCTTCAACAAGGTCAACAACGACGAATCGCGGCACTTGGCAGTGGGATTCCAGGTTCTGAACGACCTCGGCGCCAGCCCCATGCGCATTCATGCGACTCAGACGATGGGGGCGCTCATCGACCCGAGAATCCTTCTCGGCGGCGTCCTCTACGTGCCGTTGCTCACCAGGATGTTGACCAATCTCAACGCCATGGGATTGTCGGAGGAGAAGCTCTACAACGCGGTGATGCGGTACGAGAACGTCGGAGATCGTAGTGAGTTCACGCGCCGCGTTCCGGGCTACCACATCTTGAAGGCTCACATGTCCGCCAGCATCAAGCGTTCTCAGCCATTGCATTTCATTTCGCAGCGGCTGGGTACCGCGATCGACCACTTCCCCACCGAGGTGCTCGGTAAGTCACCGACGTGGACAGAAGAGCTGACCTACGAACCGGTGGCCAGATGAGCGACACCACGACCGTCTTGATCGTCGGTGCGGGTTTCGCCGGCCTGGGAACCGCAATCCGGTTGCTACAACAGGGTATCGACGATTTCGTTGTCCTTGAACGTGCCGACGAGGTGGGTGGTACCTGGCGGGACAACACCTATCCCGGCGCGGCGTGCGACATCCCGTCGCTGCTCTATTCCTACGGGTTCGAGCAAAATCCGGACTGGTCCCGCGCGTATTCGGGCAGCGCCGAGATCCTCGGCTACATCAAGACGATGGTCGACAAGTACTCGCTGTCGCGTTTCATCCGGTTCGGAGTGAACGTCACCGGTCTGGAGTTCGACGAGGAAAGCGCACTGTGGACGGCGCAGACAGCTGACGGCTCGCAGTTCACGGCGCGCACCGCAGTGATGGCCAGTGGGCCGCTGGCGAATGCGAGCCTGCCGGACATCCGCGGACTGGACACCTTCGATGGTCACAAGATCCACAGTGCGCGTTGGGATCACGACTACGACATGAGCGACAAACGTGTCGCCGTGATCGGCACCGGAGCCAGCGCTGTTCAGATCATTCCCGAACTGGTGAAGACTGCGCGGTCGGTCAAGGTCTTCCAACGCACCCCCGGCTGGGTCCTCCCTCGGCCCGACTTCTCCCATCCGCAGTGGGTGCGGACGGCGTTTCGTCGCTTGCCTCGCGTGCAGAACGTCGGACGGCAGGCGTGGTTTTGGGGCCACGAGCTCATGGCCGTCGGCATGGTCTGGGATACCCCGGTCACCACTGGCATCCAGCTACTGGCGAAGGCGAATTTGCGGAGGCAGGTATCGGATACTTGGCTCAGGCGCCAGCTGACGCCGAACTTCCGTGCCGGCTGCAAACGGATGCTGATGAGCAGCGATTACTACCCCGCTCTTCAGCGCGACAACTGCAAGCTCGTCTCATGGCCGATCGCGACCCTGTCGCCGAATGGCATACGGACCGCAGATGGCATCGAACACGAACTGGACTGCATCGTCTTCGCCACCGGCTTCGATGTATGCAAGGCTGGCACACCTTTTCCCATCCGAGGCGCGCATGGTCGTGAGCTCTCCGACGAGTGGTCCCAGGGCGCCTATGCGTACCGGAGCGTCACCGTCGCAGGCTATCCCAATCTTTTCTTCACCTTCGGACCAAATTCAGGGCCCGGCCATAACTCGGCCCTCGTGTACATGGAGGCCGAGATCAACTACATCGTCAAAGCCATCGGCGCGATCATCGCGAATGATCTCAGTACGCTCGAGGTCCGCGAAGATCGGCAAAATAATTACCACGGCGAGGTACAGCAGCGGTTGGGAAGTACGACTTGGAATTCGGGTTGCAAGAGCTGGTACCTCACGAATGACGGATACAACGGCACCATGTACCCCGGTTTCGCCACCCAGTTCAAGCGCGCACTGTCCAAGGTCGACATGGGTGATTATGTAACGACCCCGACAACCGCACGAACTGAGCACCACCCAACCGAACACGCCCAAAACGGCTCGAATGTGGCCAAGGTTGCCCAGGGCCGCAAGGCCAAGGTAGCCCAGGGCCGAAAAAGCGCAGGCGCCCTGCCAACGCGGTCTGACGTCAAAGCCGACATCCTGGACGTGGGCGTCGGGAAGGTACCGCCTAAGCGCGCAGCCTCGAGAGTGAGGAAAGACGCTTGAGTGTCCATGTTGCGGGCGACGAGAATGCCCCCACCTCCGGAGCCCCTACGTACGAGGTCCCCACCCACGAGATATTGGTCATCGGAGCTGGATTCTCCGGGATCGGAGTGGGCATCAAGCTGCTGAAGGAAGGTTTCTCGGACTTCCTCATCGTTGATGAGGCCCAAGGGGTGGGTGGAACCTGGTACTGGAATACCTACCCGGGGATTGCAGTAGACATTCCGTCATATAGTTACCAATTCTCCTTTGAGAAACGCCCGTCGTGGTCCCGTACCTATGCGCCGGGGATCGAACTGAAGAACTACGCGAAGCATTGCGTGAAAAAATATGGCCTCGCGTCGCGCATCCGCTTCGGAGTCACGGTTGTGAGGGCTGAGTTCGACGAAGAATCGACATTGTGGCGTTTGTTTACCTCGACGGACGAGGAACTGACAGCGAGGTTCGTCATCAATGCCTCCGGGGTTCTCACGCGACCAAAATCGCCGGACATACCGGGGGTCGGGGACTTCGGCGGGGTCACGATGCACACGTCGCGCTGGGACCACCAGCAGACCCTCACCGGAAAGAGGGTCGCCGTCATCGGGACGGGCGCCTCGGCGGTGCAACTGATCCCCTCGATAGCCAAGGACGTGGACACACTCACCGTCTTTCAGCGCACCCCGATATGGTGTCTGCCGAAATTCGACTTCGCGGTGCCCCGCCCGCTGAGTGCTCTTCTCCGGCTCGCACCCGGAGCGCAGATCGCCGCGCGGGGAGCCAGCCAGGCCTTTGTCGAACTCACCTTTCCCGTCGCAGCGCACTTCCATACCGCCATACCGCTGGCGTCGGCGATCGAGCGTGCAGCGATCAGCTATATGCGTCGGCAGGTCACCGACCCGGTCGTTCGGGAGAAGCTGACGCCGCGTTACGCGCTGGGCTGCAAGCGACCAAGCTTTCACAACGAATATTTGAAGACGTTCAACCGCGAGAACGTCCTTCTTGAAACCAACCCCATCACCCGGGTGGATGAGACCGCGGTAATTACGGCCGATGGCGTCAGACACGAGATCGACGTGCTCGTCCTGGCAACGGGATTCAAGGTCATGGAATCGGACAGCATGCCCACCTACTCGCTCAGAGGTGTCGCCGGCCGAGACCAGGCACAGTGGTGGGACGAGAACCGACTCCAGGCATATGAGGGAGTCAGCGTGCCAGGATTCCCGAACCATTTCTCAGTGTTTGGCCCGTACGGATACAACGGGTCGTCCTACTTCGCACTCATCGAGGCACAGGCGGGTCACATTCTCCGTTGCCTCCGGCATGCCAGGACGGCCGACTCGAACTACGTCGAGGTACGCGAGGAGGCGAATCAACGCTTCTTCGCGGAGATGCTGGCACGGCGGCATACGCAGGTCTTCTGGCAGGACAGCTGCGCGGGCGCGAACAGCTATTACTTCGACAAGCATGGGGACGTGCCTCTGCGTCCCACGACGACGGTCGAGTCGATCTGGCGCAGTCGACGATTCGACTTGGCCGACTACCGTTTCGAACGGCGACCGGCGAAAAAGGCGGACACTGCCCCACAGAAGGTGGACACCGCCGGATGAGTTCACCTGCCAGGCCGAATCCGAGCATGGCGAGCCACCTGGTCGCGGCAACGGCGCGAGGCGTTCTTCGACCTCTCACGCAAGTGATTCCGGCCAACGACCATGGCTTCGCGGTCATGGACCGCGTGCTACGGGGAACACTCGTGGTGTCGCGGCCAAGGCGCGCAATCAGTGTCGAGAAGGTAGACACGCCCTTCGCCGGTGAACGTGTGCGAGGCGACTGGGTCAAGGCGGCCAACGTGGCCTCGGATGCTCCGCCGATTCTTTATATACACGGCGGCGCATTTTCTATGTGCTCTCCCGAGACCCACCGTGGCCTCATCAGCGAACTGTCCGCGGCCGCCCGCAGGCCGGTATTTGCCGTGCGCTATCGATTGGTCCCGAAATATCCCTTCCCGGCGGCCGCAGATGATGCACTGATCGCCTATCGATGGTTGACAGAGGGAAGCGCGATCACCGCGTCTTCTGGCACGGTGGCGCTCGCCGGCGATTCCGCAGGCGGCCAGCTTGCTGCGGCGACGGCGCTTGGCGCTCGGGAACATCGACTGCCGACGCCGGATGCCATGCTGCTGATGTCGCCGGTGCTGGATTTGACATGCCAACTCGCGATGGACCGTGATCTGCGCAGACGGGACCCCTTTGCGTCCGCCATCTCTGCGTCGAGAACAATTGGTCTGTACGTGGCGGGCGCCGATCCAGCCGACCCGAGGATAAGCGTGCTCGATGCTGATCTCACGGACATGCCACCAACTTTGATTCAGGTCGGCGGACGAGAGATGTTGCTCGACGACTCCAGAGTCTTTGCCAAACGTCTGCAAACTGCAGGGGTCTCCTCGCAGTTGCAAGTTTTCCGCGGCCAGATCCATGTCTTCCAGGCGATGTTTCGCCTACTGCCAGAAGCACGTGAGGCCCTCAGGCTCGGTGGCGAGTTCTTGGCTACTTCGGCCACCGTCCGTTGACAGCGTCCCTGCGCACGCCTTGACCACGAGGCGCCCCAGCACGAAGGTTGTATGAGCTAACGATGAAACCCGTGAAACGTGAACCAACCCAGGACAATCCCCCTGGTAACCCCTCGATCGTCATCATCGGCGCTGGCTTCGCCGGAATTACCCTTGCACTTCGCCTCAAACGCGCAGGGTTCGACAGGGTCCTCATTGTCGAAAAGGGCGATGGTGTCGGGGGAGTCTGGCGGGAGAACACCTACCCAGGGGCGGCCTGTGACGTCCCGTCGCAGTTGTACTCGATCTCCTCGGCGCCGAATCCCAGGTGGGGTCGGCGTTACGCAGAACAAGGCGATATCCTCGCCTACCTTCGCCGCGTCGCCGACGAAAGTGGTTTGCTGTCCCTCCTTCGGACCAAAACCGAAATCGCTAAGGCGGCCTTCGATGAGCGCACGAACACATGGCGTCTGACCACGACTACCAGTCAGGAATTGGAGTGCGATGTCGTCATTTCGGCCGTGGGCCAGCTGTCCCGACCCTCAGTTCCTGATATTCCTGGAATCTCGGGCTTCGCGGGCCCGTCGTTTCATTCCGCGAATTGGGACCACGATCTGAATCTCAGCGGCAAGCGGCTTGCGGTCGTCGGCACCGGCGCTAGTTCGGTGCAGTTCGTCCCGGTGGTCGCCGCAGGCGCTGAGCACTTGGACGTTTTCCAACGGTCAGCCCCATGGGTGCTGCCCAAATTCGACCGTCAGTACGGTGGGCGGCATCACCAACTGCTGCGCAAGTTGCCCATTCTGCGGCTCAGCGAACGTCTGATGATTTGGACGATATTCGAGTTCTTGGCGTTGGCACTCGTCGACGCGAAGCCAGTAGCGCGAGTCTTGGGAGTCATCGCCCTCCGGCACCTAGGTCGCCAGGTGTCGGATGCCCGGCTGCGTTCCCACCTGACGCCGGACTATGCGCCCGGGTGCAAGAGGATTCTGTTCTCCAGCGACTATTACCCCGCGCTCGCACGTCCCAACGTTTCATTGGTCACCGACGATATCCGGGCAGTAGAACCTGGCGGAATCCGCACGGTGAACGGCGACTTCCACGCCGCCGACGTGATCATCTACGGCACTGGCTTCAGTGCCACCGAGTTTCTTTCCCCGATGGAGGTCTACGGCCGCTCGGACCGGAAATTGTCGGACGTGTGGGCGGATGGCGCGCACGCCTACTACGGCCTATCGGTGCCAGAGTTTCCGAATTTCCTCATGATGTACGGGCCCAACACCAACGTGGGATCCGGGTCCATCGTCTACATGCTCGAATCGCAGGCCCGACACATCGTCAGGTTGATGAAGGTTCTCCGTGCCCATCCAGGAAGTGTTATCGAGGTCCGTGCCGATGTGGAGAAGCGCTTCAACGACCGGTTGAGTCGCCGCCTGGACAGATCCGTGTGGACTATGTGCACGAGCTGGTATCGCTCGGCGCGGGGGTCGATCTCTACCAACTGGCCCAGCCCGACCTTCTTGTATCGCCTTCGTGCGCGCAGGCCGAAGCGGCGCGCTTACGTCCTGTCGCGTCCCGCGCCCGCGAACTCGTCGCGCAGGGGGACACCCGAGCCGGCCAACACCCATCTGGCCGACATGCCCTATGCCCCAAGCGGGGCCGATAGCGTCGACTAGTGGCGGCTCTGTTCAGTGACGGGTATCCGAGGACGGCGGGGAGTCGCTGACATTCGAGCGGCAACTGTGACCGCCGTTGACAGGGTGGTCACCGGTGTAAACGATGGGTGAAATCCTTCCGATAATGCGAGAAACAACATCAAGGGGGCACTCGATGACCAAATCGCCGTCCGGTTCGGCAAGCAAGTCCCGTGACCGGCTGTTGTCGGTACTACTGAATCCCCTCCCGCAGCGCGTCGAGCGCGCTATCCAGGAGTGAGTCGACGATGGCCGGTTCGCGAACTTGCCGCGCCGCCGACCGGTAGCGGATTGAAGCCAGTTATCGGCGATCAGGGATTGCCTCTCGTTGGCCTTCGCCCGGAACTTACCGGCGGCACGCTCGGGGCAGAATGGTGATTTACTCGCCGCGCTATGTGAGGCGCGCGCCAGGACGGCGAACGCTTCACTGATGCGGACAGCATAAATCAAATGATCTTTCTGATGATGGCCGCTCATGACACGTCAACGATCACCACTGCCGCTGTGGCGTACTTCTTGGCGAAGAATCCTGAATGGCAGGATCGACTTCGTGCTGAGTCTGACCGTCTAGGCGACGATCTGTCGGACATTGAGGACCTGGAGGGGCTTACGGCGATGGACTTGGTCATCAAGGAGTCGCTCAGACTAGTTGCACCGGTACCGTTGGTTATGCGTAAGACGGTGACCGACACCCTAATTGATGGCTACTACGTCCCCTCCGGAGTGCTCGTCGTCATCACGCCTGCGGTCAACCACTTTGCGCCCACAGTGTCGACCGAGCCGGACCGGTTTGACCCAACGCGACTCGAGCCGCCACGGCGCGAGGATCAGGCCCACCGCTTCGCCTGGCTTCCGTTCGGAGGAGGCGCGCACAAGCGCATCGGGATGCACTTCGGCACCTTGGAGGTGAAGGCAATACTGCACGAGATGCTGCGGGAATTCACCTGGAGTCTGGATGACGGCTACCGCGTTCGGTGGGACAATACGTCCCTGCCTGTTCCCTGTCGACGGCCTACCTATTACGTTGTGTCGCCGATGATATCTAGGTCATTCCACGAGACTTTTGAGTGCTTAGCCGAGCACATCGCCCTTACAGGGCGCCGGCGGAATCGACGCAGTCCTCCAAGTGGCCTCGGAGATCCTCAACAAACCCCGGCGAACCGTAGTCGGCAAACCTACGCAAACTGCCGGAAAGGATGGTCATGCTAGAACCATCAACAGCCGTCGTCACAGGAGCAGGTCGAGGGATTGGTCTGGAGATCGCGAGACAACTCGCCGCTGCCGGTCACAAGGTTTTGCTCACGGATGTGGATGGCGACGCAGCGGAGCGCGCTGCCACCGAGGTCGGCGGTGGCGCTTGGAGCGCCACGCACGACGTACGAGATCCGTCGGGTCATCGGGAAGTCGCTGCTCAGGCTTTAGCCGCTGGCCCTCTGGCGGTGTGGGTAAACAACGCTGGGATCCTACTCGCGGGTAACAGCTGGAGTCACAGCGATGCCGAGATTGCGTCGATCCTCGATGTCAATGTACGAGGTGTCGTTGCCGGCTCACACGCGGCAGTTGTCGCTATGGGCGCGGGTGGGGGCGCGATCCTCAACATCGCGTCCCTCTCGGCTCTGGCGCCCATCCCTGGATTAGCGATGTACGCAGCAACCAAAGCGGCCGTATTGTCGTTCACCACATCGCTGCAGGGCGACCTTGACCATGCGGGATTGCCAATCCACGCACGGGCGCTATGCCCTGACGTGGTAAGTACGAAAATGGTCACCGACCGGGTTGCCGACCCTGGGGCGGCGCTTCTGTTCGCCGGACCGCGTCCAATGGATGCTGCGGCCGTGGCCCGCGCGGGACTCGAGTTGCTGGAGAGTCGCCAGATATTCCGGGTAGTTCCTCGGTGGCGTGGCGTAGTTGCGCGCACTAGCGATGCTGCGCCGTCGCTTGGATTGAAAGCTTTCGCGTTGATGCGCGGCGTCGGTGAGCGGCGCCAACGCAATCATCGTTGATGGCGGTGTCGAAGACGGAGGGTTTAGCGTGGGGAGGCTCGAATTGTACCTGGTCAGGTTTTCGGTTCGCAGAGTGGTAAGTGGGGATCAAGCTGGAATCCCAGTTCCTGCAGCCTGTCATTGATTATCAACCAGGTTTGCCGTGTCAACCGAATGACGAGTTCGTCACGAGTGGAGTCGCGATGGTCCAGCCACCATAGGACCGAAGCGTCCATCAAGCCCATGATGGCGGCGACATTGCGGTCTGCCGCCTCTGAGTCCTCGCCGTAGCGAGGAAAGTAACGGGCACCCGCGACGGCGAGTTCAGAGGCGAATGCGCTGCTGCCGGGCGCGGTCTTCTCGGTGCTGCGCCGATAGTGTCGGTTCACCAGGAACCGATAGAGGTTGGGGTGTTCGTCAGCCCACATGACGTGCTGAGTGACCGGCGCGCGTATCACGTCTAGCGGCGATCCCTGGACATCCAGAGTTAGGCGAATCTTCGCAGTGAGTTCGCGGTGGACGTGACGAGCCACGGCAAGATCGAGTTCTTCTTTACTTGCGAAGTGGCGGTAGAAGTGTGTGCGTCCCAAACCGGCCTTGTCTGCGATTTGGCCCGTGAGTGCGTGGGGCCCGTTCTCTTCGATTGCGCTGAGCGCCGCTTCGATGATCTGTTCACGACGTAGTTCACGGCCCGGCAACCTACTGGCCGCGCGGCGTACCGCTGTGGTGTCCACCCAGTGCTGTCGCTCCACGATGTCACCGTAACGCCCCGCGCTCTGGAAAGTTCTGGGTACGTGTTGTACCCGGCGTGCGATTCGTGGTACACCATGTACCCACAGGCGAAGCGAGACCATTGCGGGATCGGTGCGCAAGCAAACACAGTGAGGACTTTGTAATGGCAGCCAACCGCTCTAGCTGGATGGACGACGACCTCGACGCACTGCGGGATTTGGCACGTACGTTCTGTGAGAAGGAGGTCGCGCCGCACAGTGCCCGCTTCATCGAGCAGCACCACGTGGATCGGGACCTGTGGACCCGGGCGGGTGATCTTGGGTTGCTGTGCATGTCAATCCCCGAGCAGTACGGCGGAGGTGGGGGAACGTTCGCTCACGAAGCAGTCTTGATTGAGGAACAGGCCCGCATCGGCGATTCGGCATGGGGCGCGCCGCTTCATAGTGGAATCGTCGCCCACTACCTGCTCGAGTACGGCACCGATGAGCAGAAGGAACGCTTTCTTCCCAGACTGGCAACTGGTGAGATGGTTGGCGCGATTGCGATGACGGAGCCGGGCACTGGCTCCGATCTCCAATCTGTCACGACCAAGGCATCGCGCGTTGGAGACGAATACGTTGTCAACGGTTCCAAAACGTTCATCACCAACGGCGCTCAGGCCGACCTCATCATCGTCGTTGCGAAGACCGACCCCAGTGCCGGAGCGAACGGAATCTCGTTGGTTTTGGTCGAAGGCGATCGACCGGGCTTTCGGCGGGGTCGGGTGTTGGACAAGGTCGGTCAGCGCGGACAGGACACCTCCGAGCTCTATTTCGAAGATGTGCACATTCCGGTTGAGAACCTCCTGGGTACGACTGAAGGCCAGGGGTTCATTCAGTTGATGCAGCAACTTCCCCAAGAGCGATTGATCCTTGCGCTTGGTGCAGTGACAGTACTAGAAACAGCGCTCGAGTTCACTGTGGAATACACCAAAGATCGGCATGCCTTCGGCAAGCCCGTCTTCGCCTTCCAAAACACCAAGTTCAAGCTCGCCGAGGTCGCCACCGACGCCCACATCAGCCGCGTTTTCATCGACGACTGCGTCGCCCGCCATCTGCGCGGTGAACTCGACATCCCCACCGTCGCGATGGCGAAATGGTGGACTACTGAGCGTGCGATGGTCGCCCTTGATGACTGCTTGCAGCTCCACGGCGGCTACGGCTATATGACCGAGTATCCCATCGGCAGGATGTGGGCCGATGCTCGCGTTCAGAAGATCTACGGTGGGACAAACGAGATTATGAAGGAGATCATTGCTCGGTCGCTTTAGATCGAATTCGACCGCTAGATTGGTTACGAGGGGCCGCGATAGCGAGGTGGCGTTCGCTTATCAAGTCGGTGGTGACTGTTCATTAGGCGGTCACTGTTCACTAGGCGGATACCCGGCGAGCTCGCTTCAAACGGGGGCCTTACTCGGCCGGCCTGGGCGCGCCGCGCCCGAGACAGGTTGACCTTGCTGCTGACGCCCTTCAGACGATATGCGCCGGCGGACGACCACCGGAGGCCTGCGTCGTCGACGATCACCCGCGTGGAGTCCCACCAACACTGCGCCTGGCCGCGCCGCCGCGCTCACTCGGCTGGCCAGGTTCACGGGGTTGCCGAACCAGTCGCCCGCGCGCGAGACCGCTGACCCGGACGCCACGCCAATCCTCAAGGAAGGCAGGTCATTTGCTGACGCGCTGTCGATCAGGTCCAGCATCGTCGTCACCAGCGGCGTCGGTCGTGATGAGACCAGCATGACCGCGCCCCGAGGGTTTCACGAATCTCAACCGGTGGGTTGGCAGCCTCGCGCGCAGCAGTCGCGAGTCGATTCGCGAGCCTCTCCAAATCGTCGGGCTGAAGCTTTCAACATGTTCAGCGCGCGAAGCCACGCATCATCTCCGTGGCCTGCCCGATGCCTTCCGTGAGGGCCCGCAATATGGCGACTGTTTCGTCTGGATTCCGGTTTCCGTGCTCAGCTCGCGCAGAGAGACGTACCGTCCCTCATCACCCAGTACGCGGCTTGTAGGAAGAAGGAGAGGGGTTGGGGCCACCAGTCGGCTTTGATCAATCGTGAAGCCCTGGGCATGCAGCCAGGCAATTAGATGAGTCCTTTCCTGGCGGCTGTCGCCCTCAAGACCGTCGTGCAGACATACTGAGCGAGGTCGTCTTCGTGTGTTGCTGACACCCTGGACCTGCTTAGTGCTGCGGCGTACCGGGACGCGGACAGGATGGTTCAGTGTTCACGCCGCGCACCTGGTGACTCGACGCGGGGACGCCGAGCACGGCGTGACCCATCGCAACGAGCAGCGCAGAGGTCTGTTCGGGAGCCAGGCCAGTGCCGCGGTAGTGCAAGATCGATTGAATGGCTCCGATCGCTCCATGAACCATCGCCCGAAGTTCAATCTCATCGACCGCGGGCCGCAATTCTCCGACGAGGTGTACCCACTCTTCTAGATAGAGTCGCTGCTTTCGGCGCAACCGGCTCTGGTGCTGATCCGACAGATTGTGCACTTCGCGGTAATACACCATTGCCAGCTCGCGTTGATCCATTACCAAGGCGACTTGGTCTGACACCAGCAGGGTCAGCGCCTCCGCCTCGTCGCGGGACTGCTCGACGATCGCCGTCGCACGCTTAAGGAGTTTGTCCACCACTCGCTCGAAGAGGGCCGCCAGTAGATCGCTCTTACTGTTGAAATGGCGATAGATGGCCGGCCCGACAACCCCTGATGCAACGCCGATGTCGGCCATGGAGACAGCGTGGTAGCCCCGCTCGGCAATCAACTCGGTGGCAGAGGCGAGAATCCGTTCCCGACGTTCGCCGCCGACCCGGGTACGTCCGGCAACGACCACCTTGTTCACTACTACCTTCCTTCGCTCGCAACCAGGGCTCGCGCAGCACTGCAGCGCCGGGAGCTACACTACGAACGTTAACACCTGCTCACAATCCCAGGTTGAGTTGAAATGTAGACGCCCAGTGGCAGGTGGCTGGCGCCTGCGCGTGTGATCCCCATTCGTGGATGTGCCCGCTCATTGGCCAAGATCGGCAACCGCGTGGGCAGATCGCTGCGCCCTCTTTGGATGTCCAGTTCGGCAAGGAACTGGACAAAGCCATCTCTCCGTCTGCCGGACGCTGTTGGCGTCATCCGATCGTCATCACATCGTTCGGCAACACGGCTTTGGCAAAGGGGCTACGTCAAGCAGCAGGCAGAGGACGGCGACTTGATTGGCGATACGTCGACAGAGTGGCCCGGCTACTCCAAATTCGGGATTTGTCAGGTCGCGCCGACAAGGGATTGCGGTATGTCCACGATGCGGGAGCGCAGGTACTCGCACAAGCCCTTCGCCTGGGCATCCGGCCGGGTCGAGGATGCCACGCCTTCCCCCAGCAGCCCGTGCACCACAACGTTGAGCGCACGCAGGTTGGGCAGCTCGAATCGCTCTATGCGCAGCTGCGCAGCCTCCGGGCCGAGCAGCCCGCGCAGTCGCTCGACGGTTAAGTGCTCGCGCACCCAGGCATAGCCGGCGTCGTCGCGGGCCCAGAGACCAATATTGGCGTTGCCGCCCTTGTCGCCGGACCGCGCGCCCAGAACCGCGCCCAGCGGCGCGCGGCATGTCGGCTCGGTCGGCGGCGCGGCTGCCGCGCTGCCCCGGACCTTCGCGGCCGGCACGCTACCGGTCGGCGGATCGGCGATCCTCCGGCGCTCACCGTTGGGCAGCACCACGACCTGCGTCACGCTCGACCGGGGCACGGTCGCTGGGCGATACACGCCGAACACTGACTCCGACGTGGGTGGCGTGGTGGTGTGGAAGCCGGCATACCCGGCCAGAGCGATCTCCATGATTGCGCTCGAGAACGCCCGGCCGACCTTGCGCGGGTCGGTGTCCTTGACCGTGATCCGCAAGTGCGCGCACGCCTGGTCGTTGGTGGGGGCGTCCGGTGTGTCGAAACGCAGAAACCGGACGTCGACCTCGGCGAAGGATCCCCGGCCGCCGAGGATGTCGAACAGCTGCTGCTGCGCGAACGCGGCTTTCGCCTCCAGGTCCAAGCCGGTGAGCACCATCGTCATGGTGTTCCGGTAGCCCCCGACCTCGTTCAGCGCCACCTTGAGCGTCTCCGGTGGCGGGCTGCCGGTGACACCCGTGATCGCCACCCGGTGCTCGGCCTGCTGGGCCAGCGAGATCGTGTCGAAGTGAGTCACCACGTCGGGCCCCAGATAGGCCGGCTCGGCGATCTCGTAGAGCAGCTGGGAGGTGACCGTACCGACCGACACCAGCCCCCCGGTGTCGGCGTGCTTGGTGATCACCGACGAGCCGTCGGCCGCCACCTCCGCGATCGGGAAGCCCGGGTAGCGACGGTCGGTGATCTCGTCGAGGAAGGCGTAGTTGCCGCCCGTGGCCTGTGGTCCGCATTCGATGACGTGGCCGGCCACGACGGCACCGGCGAGCCGGTCCCAGTCGGTGCGCTCCCACCCGTGCCACCAGGCGGCCGGGCCGACGACCAGCGAGGCGTCTGTCACCCGTCCGGTGACGACGACGTCGGCGCCCGCACCCAGCGCTTCGGCGATACCCCAACCCCCGAGGTAGGCGTTGGCCGAGACCGGCTTGACCTCACCGACCGCAGGGGTGATCGCGGAGAGGTTCCCGCGCAAGTCGTCACCTTCGATGTGGGCGATCCGGACGGTGATACCGAGCCGGTCCGCAAGCTCGCGCAATCTGACGGCCAGCCCGGCCGGGTTGAGCCCACCGGCGTTGGCCACGATCTTGATACCGCGGTCGGAACAGGTGCCCAACACCTGCTCCATCTGGGTCAGGAACGTGCGCGCGTAACCGCCCGCCGGATCCTTCGCCTGGGCCTTCGCCAGGATGAGCATCGTCAGTTCAGCGAGGTAGTCCCCGCACAGCACGTCGATGCTCTGCTCGCCCGTCCCGCCCTCGACCATCTCCCGCGCCGCGGCGATCCGGTCGCCGTAGAAGCCCGAGCAATTTCCGATGCGTACCGGGTCCCTCACGACACACCTCCGTCGAACTGTCCTGCGGTGCGCCCGCCACCGGGAGGTCCGGCGAAGGCCTGCGCGATGGAGAGCCACTGGTCGGCGAGCGGACCGGTGACGTGCAGTGCGGTGTCGTCGCGATGCCTGCGCTGGGTGACGAGCAGGCAGAAGTCGTGCGCAGTGCCGGTGACCCGGTTGGGCACGCCGTCGGGGCCCCAGGTCCACAGCGTGCCCCCCGGTGCGGTGAGCTCGACACGGACGGGTTCCTCGGGCACCTCCAGGCCGTTGGCCATGTAGCTGAACGCCCGCGCTCCCACGCCGATGTGGGCGACGTGGCGCAACCGGGCCGAGGGCACACGGGTCACTCCCAGCGCGTCGGCGATGTCCTGACCGTGCGCCCAGGTCTCCATGATCCGCGCGGTCAGCGAGGAAGCCGCGCTCATGGGGAGGCCGAACCACGGCACCCGCATCGAGGGGTCGATCGCTGCGAAGGCAGCGACGAGGGCGCGGCGCGCGCCGTCGAACCAGGACAGCAGCTCCGCTGTCGGCATCGGCCGGTAGCGCTCGGCGATGGTGTCCGGGGAGATCCGGCCGTCGGCGAGCATGGGCAGCACCTCGGCCGTGAACCCTTCGGGGTCGGTGGCTGAGCGCACCGCGGCGTCGTCGAAGAACGCAAGATGGCTGATCTGATCGCGGACCGCCCAGCCTGCCGCGGGGGTGGGCGCGTCCCACCCGGCTTGCCCCTCGGGCAGCTCGGCGATCAGTGACCACAGCTCGGCCGTTTCCGCCCCGATGTCGGTGATCAAGGACTCCATCGGCACGGCCACGTCTAACGTCCCTTCCAAACCGGTGTGCGCTTCTCGCGGAACGCGGCGGGACCCTCTAGCGCGTCGGCGCTGAGGTACACCGGCTCCCATATCTGGTCGGCGTGGGCGTAGGCCTCCGTCAGGTGGTGCGCTGCGGAGAGGTATACGGTCTTTTTTGCCGCGAGTACGGACAGCGGTGCGTTGGAAGCGATCCGCAGGGCGATCTCCTGAACTCGTACCCGCAGCTCCGCTGCGGGCACGACCTCGTTCACCATGCCTACCTCGCGGGCGCGCTCGGCAGTGATCGGGTCGCCGGTCATCAAAATCTGCAGCGCAATCCGCGGCGGCAGCAGCCACGACAGCGGGACAGCCCATGGCGAGCCGCGGCCTACCTTGACCTCGCTGACCGCGAACCTGGCGTGCTCGGCTGCGATGACGAGGTCGCACTGCTGGGCCAGTAGGAATCCGCCGGCGAAGGCGACGCCGTTCACCGCGGCGATGGTCGGCTTGGCGACCTGGATGTTGCGCCCGAATTGCGGCGCGAAGTCTGGCGGCGGAACCGTGAGCGCCGTCTCCGCCATCTCTTTAAGGTCCCCTCCGGCGCAGAACGCCTTATCGCCTGCCCCGGTCAGCACCAGAACCTTGGCGGAGTCGTCGGCGTTGAAGCGGTGAACGCTGTGGAACAGTCCCTGCCGGACCGCCCCGTTGAGCGCGTTCCGTGCCTCGGGGCGATTGATCGTCAACCAGGCCACCCCGTCGACGACCTCGTAGGTGATCGCTTCCTCGCTCATCAATCCCCGTCCTGATCGGCACCCGCCCTCCCGATGTGAGGGCTCGTTCACTCGCAGTACGTTACCCGGCAGAATGTCGCGAGGACCAGTTGGTGAGCGAACGCGTTGCGTCCGGCGGCGCAACCCGACCGGCGTGGCCAGCTCCGTAAATGTTGGGTTCGCCACCTCGTCGGCCGCATTCGGTTCGAGCGATTGACGAGATCGGATCCCAAGGCCGCAACACGGGGTTGCATTCGTACGTCAAGTCCTCGGCAAGAATGTGGCCCTCTTCGGCCTTTTGGGATTGGCACGCCGGAGGTGCTCCTTGCCACCGTTTCACCCTTGGCTCCCAGAAACAATCGGTGCCAAATGCTGTGAACGCATGCGTCGCCGCGGGGAACCGCTCGTCAGCGTCCGAGGACTTGAAAACCTTCCCATGCTTTCCGGCGGTCGGCGTGGGGGTCGTTGTCCACTCGCGAAGCGCGATCGAAGACGAGGACCGGACGGGCGTCGCTGGTGTAGCGCGGCCAGCCGTCTCCTGGAACTCCGGTGCGTGCGAAAGCATCCCAGCGCCCTTGCATGTCGTCGCTCACGCGTAGGGCCGAGCGGCGATCGGCTCCGGCGCTGAGTAGCCGACCGAGCGGCGTGCGGTAGGCGTCGAACACCGCAAGAAGCTCCGTCGCATGGGTGGCACCCAGCCCGGCCCATTGCAGAGTTCGCGGGGCGAAGTCATAGCGGTACAGATATGTGGGGGCGTGCCGACTGTGGGAATCCGCGAGCTGCCACAGTGTCGATCCGAATGTGAAGTCGGCCCCCAGTCGGATACAGGCATCGGGGGCCGGATATTCGGGATAGGCAGCAGTAATTCGCTCGCGACAGGTGGGTTCCGCTCCCGCTAGTAACGCTTCGATCTTGGCTTCGTTCGTCGGGAGGAGTTTGAGGAAGCGAGTGAACAACCGGCCCTCGTCGGCGTTCGTACCGACGATCAGCGGCACACGGTACGCCTTGCCGTCGCGCATCGCTTGAATGGGCTCGGACGGTAGATAGTCGGTTCCGAATGTGCATCCCACCGGGTAACCGCCAGCAAGGTCCGATGCACTCGTGGTGAGCAAGCGATCGAATGCATTCACCAGTTGAGCCGGACGCGCCGCCAACAGGAGGCGGGCGGGCTCCCGCTCGTCGGCGCAGAGAATGGATGCGAACTTGGCGGCGAACTCCGCGGCCAGCTCCTGGGAGCGGGATAGCGCGCCGGCCGGACTTTGTGAGATAGCCTGTGCGAAAAGCCCTTTCGCCGCTGGCACGGCCAGCAAAGTGGTAACGGCGTGCGCGCCCGCGCTCTCTCCGAAGATCGTCACGTTATCGGGATCGCCGCCGAATGCCGCGATGTTCTCGCGTACCCACCTGAGCGCCGACACGAGGTCACGCAAGTAGAGGTTGTCGTCAATATGGATGTCTGCGGTGGACAGCGACGACAGGTCGACAGCCCCTAGCGCGCCGAGGCGGTAGTTTGCCGATACGTACACGCAACCGCTGCGGGCAAGCGACGCGCCATCATAGATCGGTGTCGCGGAACTGCCCAGGAAGTACGCCCCGCCGTGAATGAAGAACATCACGGGCAGAGGTCGGTCCGAGCCGCCGTCGGGTGCAACGACATTGAGGGTGAGGCAGTCCTCGCTCATGGGCTGGAACTTGCCCGGACCGACGATGGTGTATCGGCGGGGCTGTGGAGCGCAGTAGCGGAATCGGTGGCAGGGTCGGACGCCGTCCCACGCTTCGACCGGCTGGGGAGCCTTGAACCGCAGCGCGCCGACTGGTGGCTTGGCGTAGGGAATGGAACGCCAGCGATTGACGCCGTCCCGCGTGAATCCTTCGATGGCGCCCGAGGTGAGTTCGGTGCGGACTGTCTTCGCTGGCATGTATCGACAATAGCGAATGACTATTCACACCAGCGCCCGGCTCTGCCGTTCAGTCGCCGTGTCGGGCACGGTTTGGCCTGCTACTGATGACTCACTCGACTTCGGTCAGCGGCCTCCACGGCCGTTCGGTGACGTCGTGGCTGATTCTTAAGCACCGGTTACTTCTTTTCAGAAGAAGAAGCTACCCATGACCGGCTATCTCCGGGCGTGCGGGGACATCCTCAGCGTTGTGAGCGTCGGTACTCGCTCGGAGAGCGGCCGGTCCATCGCTTGAAGGCGTGTGAGAAGTTAGCAAGATCGCCGTATCCGAGCTCGGTCGCGATCTGGCTTGCCGACATTGATCGGGTGATTAACAGCATCATCGCGCTCTCCCGCAGACACGACTGGCGCAACTCGCGAAACGTGGTGCCCTCTTCGGCGAGCCGGCGTTTGAGTGTGCTGGTGGATACCGAGAGTTCGTCTGCGACCCGCTGGCAACTTCGCTGTCCGGGATCCTCGTCCAACAACCGTCTCACCTTCTTGGAGAAGGACGTGGCTCCGCTCTGCTCGTCGAGGGTCCGCCTCAGCTCGGCGACGGCGAGTCGATACGCAAGGGGATCGGAGAACCGGCACACTTCATTGAGCGCGTTGACGGGAACATGAAGGTAGGACATCGGTGCGTCAAAGAACAGGCGCCCGGCTAGTACCATCTCTGCCGCGAGTTTGTTCAGGGAGACCGGCGCTGACCAACTCAAGTGGAGCGTGACGGTCAGCGCGTCACTGACGAGCATGTCCAGCAGTCGTAACAACGCCGAGCCGGTATATGTGACTGCTAAGCAGTCCAGGGCCCGATCGCCTGTGTGCCCCCAGAGCCCGACGGTGAGACCTTGGTCGTTTGGACGGAATTGTGCATTGATCGCCGTGGTGATCAACGGTAGATAGGTGAGCAGCTCGACGATCTCGGCTACCGAGCCTGCGCTGACCAGCGGGACGCTCAACGGGCCGAAAGATGTCAACTGTGCCTGTCCTGCAAACGAGAAGCCGAGCAGGGTTGCCCGGTCGACGTCTAGATCGGGGTACAGATCGCGAAACCACCGCAGTGGCGCCTGGACATCGTGCTGCATCAGCGTCGCCTCGTCGGTTCCCTCGCGCGCCATGATGGTGCGAAGCCGCGCGACGGCGTCCGGGTCGAGTGCCTGGCTCTCCAGCATTTGCACGAACGCGACCGGAGGCACACCGGCGTTGCTGAACTTCACCGATCGTGCCCCCTGAGCCCAATCCACAAGTTCCTGATCCGCGCAAACATAGCGGAAGCGCTCGGATTGGACAATCCTGTTAACAAGTATTCACATTCAGGGCAACTTAAGAGGAGTCGGTAATGGCCGTTGTCACTTTTGTCTCCCACGACGGCGACAAGCACCAGGTGCCTCTCGATGAAGGCCAGTCACTCATGCAGGTCGCGACCAACAATGCAGTGCCTGGCATCGACGGCGACTGCGGAGGCGAAGCGGCGTGCGGTACCTGCCACGTCGTCGTCGATCCGCAGTGGTCCGATCAGGTCGGCTCCTCCGGCGTCGGCGAAGAGGAGATGCTCGCGATGAACCCCGAGCGTCAGCCGACCTCTCGGCTGTCCTGCCAGATGACGGCCTCCGAGGCATGGGACGGCTTGATCGTCCATCTGCCGGAGTTCCAGATGTGACGACGAAGGGAAGTGGTCAAACATGGTAAAAATCTCTGAAAAGGTCGCCGAGAAAGTTCAGGCGACCATCCCGATCGACCTGCAGATTCAAGGTGCACACGCCTACGACAAAACTCGGCGTTGGGTGACCGGTACGAACGGGAAGAAACTCTTTGTAGAGCGTCCTATTCCGCCGGCCGAGGAGGTCGAACTCGCCGACATCGATCTCAGCAATCCTTTTCTCTATCGCCAGGGGCGCTGGCAGTCATACTACGAGCGCCTGCGTAACGAAGCTCCGGTCCATTATCAGCGGCACAGTGCCTTCGGCCCGTTTTGGTCCGTCACCCGGCATGCCGACATCGTGGCCGTCGACAAGAATCATGAGGTCTTCTCCGCTGAGCCATTGATCGTCATCGGGGTGCCGCCCCGCTTCCTGGATATCAAGATGTTCATCGCGATGGATCCACCACGCCACGACCTGCAGCGGGCGGCTGTCCAAGGGGTGGTCGCACCCAAGAACCTACGGGAAATGGAGGGTCTGATTCGCTCGCGCGTAAGGGAGGTGCTGGATAACCTCCCCGTGGATCAGCCGTTCGACTGGGTTCACGACGTCTCGATCGAGCTGACCGCTCGAATGCTTGCGACCCTGCTGGACTTTCCGTACGAGCAGCGTCGCAAGCTTGTCGAGTGGTCGGATCTGGCAACCTCGATGGAGCAAACCAACGGCGGTCCCTCGGACCTTGACGAGACGTTCGTCGGCATGCGCGCCATGGCCCGAGATCTCAGCCGGCACTGGCACGACAAGGCGGCCCGGACCGGTGCCGGAGAAGAGCCTGGGTTCGATCTGATCACCATGCTGCAGAGCAATGAAAGCACCAAAGACCTGATCGACCGGCCGATGGAGTTCTTGGGCAACCTTCTGCTGCTGATCGTCGGAGGCAACGACACGACCCGGAACTCGATGAGCGGCGGCGTTCTCGCGTTGAACCGCTACCCGGACCAGTTCGAGAAGCTGAAAGCAAATCCCGACCTGATCCCCAACATGAACTCCGAGATTATCCGATGGCAGACGCCACTCGCCTACATGCGCCGGATCGCCAAGGCCGACACCATGCTGAATGGTCAGTTCATTCGCAAGGGTGACAAGGTCGTGATGTGGTACGCATCGGGAAACCGCGATGAGCGCGTATTCGATCGGCCCGACGACTTCATCATCGACCGGGACAACGCCCGCAACCACATCTCTTTCGGGTTCGGCGTCCACCGCTGTATGGGCAACCGGTTGGCCGAGATGCAGTTGCGGATCCTGTGGGAGGAGCTGCTTCCTCGTTTCGAGAAGATCGAGGTCATTGGTGAGCCCGAATACGTGCAATCCAACTTCGTCAGGGGAATCAGCAAGCTGATGGTCCGCCTCACCCCGAAAGCCGGCGCATGACTTTGCATCGAGCGGTCATCGTGGGCGCCAGCCACGCGGGCGCCCAACTGGCGGCCAGCCTTCGTCAAGAAGGATGGGACGGCGAGATCGTCCTCGTCGGCAATGAATCGGCAGCGCCCTACCAACGCCCTCCGCTGTCGAAGGCATATCTGGCCGGGAACTGCACAGTCGACAAGCTCGCGATCCGCAGCGCCGAGTTTTACACAAAGCTGCGAATCGAAGTTCTGGATGCGACGGTGGAGGCAATCGATCGCGCAGCGGGTCACCTCTCGCTGAGCACCGGCGAGGTGCTGCCCTACGACAGGCTCGCGCTGTGCACGGGCGCGCGCCCCCGTCGGCTCTCCACCCCAGGCGCCGACCTGGCCGGAGTCTTCTACCTACGCACCGCGGCGGACGTCGAGATGATCCGAGACGCCACCAGACCGGGGCGTCGAGCCGTGATCATCGGCGGCGGTTACATCGGATTGGAGACGGCTGCCTCCTTGCGTGCGTTGGGTCTAGAGGTCACCGTGCTCGAGGCGACGGAGCGCGTCCTCGAACGGGTGACCGCCCCGGAGGTATCGGCGTTCTTCGACCGGATCCACCGGGAGGCGGGCGTCAACATCCAGACGGGCGCGCGGGTCGAGGCTCTGTCTGGCGACGGCAAAGTCGGCGAAGTAGTCCTGGCCGGTGGCGAATCGATTTCCGCCGACCTCGTCATTGTCGGCATCGGCGTTGAGCCGAACACCGAGCTCGCCGCTGCCGCGGGCTTGGTCGTCGACAACGGCGTCGTGATCGACGACCAAGCCCAGACCAGCGACTCCGCCATCATGGCCGCCGGGGACTGCGTCAGCCACGACATGGCTCGTTACGGCCGCCGTATACGTCTGGAGTCCGTGCCCAGTGCGGCCGAGCAGGCCAAAGTCGCGGCGGCGACTTTGTGCGGGAAGTCCAAGAAGATATCAGCGCTGCCTTGGTTTTGGTCAGATCAATACGACCTCAAGCTCCAGATCGCGGGTCTCAACACCGGGTACGACGAGGTGGTCCTCAGCGGCGACCCGACCCGCGACCGCGACTTCACCTGCTTCTACCTGCGTGCCGGCGAGCTCATCGCCGCCGACTGCATCAATCGCCCCCGCGACTTCATGTTCAGCAAGCGGGTCATTACGCAGCAGGTCCCCGTCGAACGGGCCGAACTCATGCTCGCCGGCTCGGTCTGAGGTCATGGCTGCATGGGCGATGGGACGGCGACTGCGATTGCGACGCGTGTGTCGGAGACGAACGTCAGCGAGAACCGCCATCCAACTCCGCTGGCCGCGGGGACTGGCTAGCGGATGCCGCCGGGCACCTCGGCGGTGTTACCGCAGCGCATCAGAAGCTAGTGGAGGTCGCCAACAGGCGTGACGATTTTTGCGGGGGGAGCATCGTCTTGAGTCGATGCTCGCGACTGTTCTGTTCTGACAACGAGATTGGTGGAGATTGACGGTGGCGGTATTCAAGGACGAGGACGAGGTCTATGCCTTCTTGGGTGGGATCTTTCAACGGGGCTTGGAGAAGGAGGGACTGGCGGACAAGCTCGCAAATTCGGGTGTGGTGTTACGGGTGCACTACACCGATCCGGACGCGGTGGTAACGGTGGACATGCCGAAGAAGGTGGTGGAGACCGGAGCGGCCAGTACCGCGGTGCCCAACGTGGAGTTGTTCATGTCGGCGGACACTGGAAACAAGTTCTGGCTGGGCAAGGTGAACCTGACGATGGCGATGGCCAAGGGGACGGTGCGCGCAAAGGGCCCGGTGCCGAAGTTGATCAAGTTGATTCCGCAGGCCAAGAATCTGTTCCCCGAGTACCGGTTGATGCTGCAGAGTCAGGATCGGCAGGACCTCATCGATGCGTGACCGTCGCCTCATCAAGGGTTGTCGGGCGGGCTCTCGATGAGGAGCACGATGCAGGACGTTGCGTTGACGGTGCCCGCGATCGTGGCCCATGCTGCGGCAGTCCATGGCGATCGCGAGGTGTTGACCGCACGCGGACCCCAACAGATCTCTGGGGTGTCGTATCATGAGTTGGGGCAGCGTGCGGCGCGGTTGGCGAATGCGTTGCGCGAGATAGGCATTTGTGGAGACGAGCGTGTCGCGACGCTGCAGTGGAGCAACCAGGAGCACCTGGACTGTTACGCGGCGGTGCCGTCGATGGGTGCGGTGCTACATACGTTGAATCTGCGGCTGCCACCTGAACAGCTGACGTGGATCGCCAATCATGCCGAAGATCAGGTGATCATCGTCGACGGTACGGTGCTGAACCTGTTGGCGGCGGCGTTGCCGTCGATGACCTCGGTGCGCACGGTGCTGGTGACCGGCACGGGTGATCTTACCGCAGTGCAGGGCTGCGGAAAGGACGTCCTTCGCTACGACGATGTGGTGGCAGCCCAGCCGAGCACGTTCGACTGGCCCGACGTCGACGAGCAGTCGGCCGCAGCGATGTGCTACACGAGCGGTACTACCGGGCACCCGAAAGGCGTTGTCTACAGCCACCGTTCGACGTGGTTGCACTCTCAATCGGCGTGCACCTCGAACGCCTTGGGCATCGGTCATGACGACACGGTGTTGGCGATCGTTCCGATGTTCCACGCTAATGCCTGGGGGTTGCCGTATGCGGCGATGATGGCGGGGGCGCAGCTTCTGCTGCCTGACCGTTTCCTGCAGGCGGGGCCATTGGTGGAGATGATCGAGGCGGCCCGGCCCACGATGGCGGGCGCTGTGCCGACGATCTGGACCGATGTCTTGCACTACCTGCGCGACAATCCCGGCCACGACGTGAGTTCGCTGGAGATGGTGGCGTGCGGTGGTTCGGCGGTTCCGAGGTCGTTGATGACTGCCTATGACGAACTGGGCATCCGAATCGTGCAGGCCTGGGGGATGACTGAGACCTCCCCGCTGGCTGCGGTCGCTCTGCCGCGGAACACCGACACCCCGGAGAGGTCCCTTTACCTGCGGGGAACCCAAGGCAGGGTAGTGGCCGGTGTGCAGGCGCGCATCGTTGATGACAGCGGTGCAGAACAACCTTGGGACGGACTGTCGGTGGGGGAGATTCAGATCCGCGGCCCGTGGATCACTCAGTCCTATTACGAGCATGACAGTCCGGCGGTGTCGCCGGACGGTTGGTTATGCACCGGGGATGTCGGGACCATCAGCGCCGATGCGTTCATCACTCTCACCGACCGCGCCAAAGACGTGATCAAGTCTGGAGGGGAGTGGATCTCCTCGGTGGAATTGGAGAACGAGTTGGCCGCTCACCCTGCAGTACGCACCGCCACGGTGATTGGAGTGCCCGACGACAAGTGGCAGGAACGGCCGCTGGCAGTGGTGGTCCTGGCCGCTGACTGCACCGCCACCGCTGCGGAGTTGACTGAGTTCCTGCGTGCACGGGTGGCCAAGTGGTGGCTACCGGAACGGTGGGCGTTCGTCGCCGACGTTCCGTTGACGTCTACTGGCAAGTTCGACAAGAAGAAGCTGCGCCGCCAGCATGCCGACGGTGAGCTCGCCGTCGAGACGCTGGCGTGAACCATCCACTGCTACGGAAGCACCGACGTTGAGGAGAGGACACACATGAAAACACGCGCTGCCGTGCTCTGGGGCTTGGGAGAGAAGTGGGAGGTTGATGAGATCGAGCTGGATCCGCCCGGTGCGGATGAAGTGCTGGTCCGGTTGACCGCCAGCGGGTTGTGCCATTCAGACGAACACCTGGTGACCGGTGATCTGCCGTTTCCGCTGCCCGTCGTCGGTGGTCATGAAGGCGCCGGCACCGTGGTCGAGGTGGGTGCAGGTGTCGAGGACCTGGCCGAGGGCGATTCGGTCATCCTGACGTTCCTGCCGTCTTGCGGGCACTGCTCTTACTGCGCGCGCGGGATGGGAAACCTGTGCGACATGGGTGCGGCGATCATGATGGGACCCCAGATCGACGGCACCTACCGCTTCCATGCCCGCGGCGAGGATGTCGGCCAGATGTGCTTGCTGGGCACGTTCTCGGAATACACCGTGGTGCCGAAGGCCTCCTTGGTCAAGGTTGACCACGGGACACCGTTGGACAAGGCGGCCTTGATCGGTTGCGGTGTCACGACCGGTTACGGCTCGGCGGTACGCACCGGTGACGTGCGCGCCGGGGATACCGTGGTCGTGATCGGCGCCGGCGGCATCGGCATGAATGCGATCCAAGGCGCCCGCATCGCTGGCGCGTTGACCATCGTGGCTGTCGACCCAGTGGAGTTCAAGCGCGAACAAGCTGGCGGTTTCGGCGCGACGCATGCCGTTGCCACCATCGATGAGGCCTGGTCACTGATCAGCGACATCACCCGTGGCAAACTCGCCGACGTCTGCGTCTTGACCACCGACGTCGCCGAAGGGGCCTACACCGCTGAGGCGCTATCACTGGTCGGTAAACGCGGCCGTGTGGTCATTACCGCGATCGGACACCCCGAAGACACGTCGATGTCGGGCTCGCTGCTGGAATTAACGCTGTATGAAAAGCAGATCCGCGGTGCCCTCTACGGCTCGTCCAACGCCGCCCACGACATCCCGCGGCTCGTCGAACTCTACAACTCCGGACAACTCAAACTCGACGAGCTGATCACCCGTGAGTACACCCTCGATGAGATCAATGAGGGCTACGACGACATGCGGTCAGGCCGCAACATCCGAGGACTCATCCGATTCTGACAGAGCACCGAAAGCAGGGAAGCGCAAAACGGCACCAAGCGAGCTCAGTACAACGATGGCGATGCTGCGGGTCAGGGGCTCTCACCGTTGACGCTTTGATGCGGATAGCGATCGAAAGCAATGTTTCCCATAGTCATAGGCGGTCGAGCTGCGCGGGTGAGATTGGCTGCGGTCGACCAGTTCTGGCACCTACCGCCAGCCGCGACGCCTTGATGGAACGTAGCTTTCGATGAGTCTTAACAGTGCTATTGGACAAGAGAGGAAGCGGCGATGGCGAGGATTGAAATTCCCTATCCCCACAGGAGAGGAGGGCACTGTGGTTCCGGTGCGCTGCGTGACCTTACTGAATGGGCACAACTAGGATGGGGGACAGAAACACTCAGTGAAGGATTGGTCTTCACCCTCGGCGGAGCCTTGGACTTCTCGTACGTCCGCTCTACGCAATTGTTTCCCCAGATCTACCTGGTAGGACGAGGAAGCGACCTGGAAAAAGACTACCTCTCCCGAGTTGGTGCAAACTGCGTAGTGCGATCGACCGATGACGCAGACGTGGGATGGTCATTTGTTACCGACGAAGTCGACAAGGGCCGACCCGTCATGGTCTGGGCTGACATCGGCGAACTTCCTTACCTGCGCGTCCGATTGCACATGAGCCGTCACGACATCGTCATCACCGGATATGATGACGAACAAGGGGTTGCCTATGTGGTCGATAATGACCGCGAGACCACCCAAACGGTGGCTTATGACGACCTGCGCCGGGCGCGGTCCTCGGTAGGGTTCCCTACACCGACCCGGCACACCACATATCACGTCGACTGGCCGGAGCGAGTGCCCGACCTTGGGCCGATTGCCGCCACTGCATTAGCCGCGAGCGCAGCTTTCATGCGCGGCGGTGCCGTAGGTGCGCCGCTACTGCGCATCGAGGCAGCTGAAGTCGAGGCCTCCGGTTTGAAGGGTGTGCAGGAGTTCGCCGATGACGTACGGCATTGGCCAACGGTGTTTGATGACGACGCCCTGACCGCGGCATTGTTCGGGCTCGGGGCGTTCATCGAGAAAGCCGGAACCGGTGGCGGGCTCTTTCGTATGCTGCAAGCACAAGGTTGCCAGAATATCGCCGATCTCCTCGGGGACGCCGCCGCAGCCGAAGCGGCGGCCGCGGCCCGACACGCTTCCCAAGCGTGGTCTGAGCTTGCGGCCGCAGCCACCGATGCCGGCACATCGCTACGGAGTCGTAGTCTCGCTGCGGCCAAAATCGCCGCGACGATCCCGGACTCCGAAACACGCCTCGTCGAAGCCCTCGAAACGGCCAGTCGATCCGTTGGCACTGTCGATACCGGCCTCGAGGCTTATCTGAAAGGCTATCTGTGAGCGACACTTCAAACGAATCGAGTTTCCTGGAGACAACTGGGTTCCTCGATTGGCAGCACGACGATGTACAGCGCTTCACCGAGGACGCGGTCGGTGACGTTCGTGACCCTGTGCAGAAGGCGAGGTTGATCTTCACCGCTGTGCGGGACAGGATTTGGTACGATCCCTATAGCACCGACGACGATCCCGAGCATTATCGGGCGAGCTATGTAGCGACAGCGTCGAGGGCGTATTGCATACCGAAGGCGGTGCTGCTGACCGCGGCAGCTCGTGCGGCGGGCATTCCGGCCCGGCTCGGATTCGCGGACGTGCGCAACCATCTGCAGACCACCACATTGCGTGCCCGGATGGGAGGTACCGACGTGTTCGTCTACCACGGATATAGCGAATTACAACTCAACAACCGCTGGGTGAAGGCCACTCCGGCGTTCAATGCCGAGCTCTGCGCGCGATTCGGTGTACCTCCGATCGACTTCGACGGCCACACCGATGCGCTCCTCCATGCCTACGACGGTGGGGGAAGCCAACACATGGAGTACCTCAACGACCGCGGTTGGTACCACGATCTCCCCTTCACCGACATCGTTACAGAGTTGCATCACCGGTACGGCCCGCTCATGGCTGGCGCTGGAGCCCAGCGTGACGCCTTCTCCCAGGAGTTGTGAGGCGCTGCGGACTGTGTGCCAGTTCATTGTGACGCGATCTGGCCGGCTATGAATACACTGCAGTCCAAGGGATTACGGGCAGGACCAGATAGCCGACAGTGTCCTAATCGGAAGGTGTGTCGCAGCGATGATCTCGGCGGGCTAACGAGTCCTACATACATATCTACCGGCGATCAGCCCAGTCGACGCCGGCGCAATTCTTCAGTCGTGTGGTGAACCACGCGCTACGAGGGTCTATTTAGGAGGGTTTCGTCATCGAAGAGCAAGCGGAAGAAGATTCGGCCATCGCATGGTGGCATAGCTTTCAGGATCGTGCTGTCGCCGCCGACGGCGACTACCTTGATGCGCACCACCCGTGGTGCCTTGGTTGCGGCACAGACAATCCGCACGGTCATCGCCTGCGAGCGCGTCGGCATGGCGACGGGGTGGGTGCCAGGCATATCTTCGACGGCAGACATCGCGGCGCACCCGGTATCGCACATGGCGGCGCAGTCATGACCGTACTCGACGACATGGTGGGCATGTTGCTGTACGTCGTCGGTGAGATGGCCGTCACCCGCAGGTTCGATACCGAGTTCTACGCGCCGGTGTTGCTGGGGGTCCCCTACGAGGTCAGCGCGGAGCTGGTGTCCAAGACCGGCCGGAAACTCGAAGTCCGGACAGAATTGCGCGAGGAGACTACCGGTCAGCTAGTCGCGTCCGCCTCAGGGTTATTCGTCGTCGTCACGATGGCGCACTTCACTAGTTCCATACAGAAGGCGACTTCGACACCCTGCATTGTGCGGTCACCCAGGGAGGGAAGATGCTGAGCACCAGCCTTGGAGGTGGCGCACGGCTGGCCGCGCGCGTTCCACGTCTCTTACCCCGCTCGACGCAAACATCATCAACGCACTCATGTACCTGGTCGCCGAGGATCACCTCCACCAGACGGCGGCCACGGGTCAGCGCCGTCGTATTCGACGGCCCGCGCCCGCGCACAGGAGACCGGTCATGAGCACCTACGGCCTGTCGGTTCTCGGCGCGGATTTGAAGTCACTGGCCCAGACCGCACACGCCGCCGATGCGGCCGGGTTCGACGCCGTATGGGCCTCGGAGTTCTACTCCCGGTCGGGTTCGATCTCCATGGCCGCGATGGCCAACTGCACACAGAACTGCCGGATCGGTTCCTCCATTCTCTACGGCGTCGGCCGAAGCCCCCTGGTGCTGGCCACCGAGGCGCGTGATCTCGACGAACTCTCCAACGGACGGCTGGTGCTGGGCATCGGCAACGGCACCAAGCGGATGATGAGCGACTGGCACGGCGTGCCCGACACCTCCGCGCCCGCGCTGCGGATGGAAGAACTCGTGATGCTGCTGCGCCGGATATGGAACCTGCATGAAGGCCCGATCCATCACGAGGGTCGTTTTTACAGAATGAATCTCACGCCGACCGGCGACGTGGGACCCTCCAGCCGGCCGATCCCGATCGTCACCGCCGGTGTCCGGCCTCGGATGTGCGAGGCGGCCGGGCGGGTGGCCGACGGGCTGGCCGGACATCCCCTGTTCACCACCACCTACGTCGAGGAGATCGTCCGGCCCGCTATCGCCAGGGGTGCCGCGCACACCGGCCGCGACCCCAATGACGTGGAAATCATTTCCATGGTGATGTGCGCCATCCACGACGACGCCGAGGTCGCCAGGCGCGAACTGGCGCAGCAGATTGCGTTCTACTCCTCGGTCAAATCCTACGAGACGGTACTTGATGTGAACGGCTTCGCCAGCGAAGGCCGAACCATCCGGGAAGCATTCGCCCAGCGCGATTTCCCGGCGATGTTCGCCGCGGTGTCCGAGGAGATGATCGACACCATGGGCGTCGCGGGGACGGCACACGAGGTCCGTGAACAGCTGAGACGCTACGACGGCGTCCTCGACCACATCATGCTGTATTCACCATCGGTTGGCATCGCTCCCGAGCGCGTGCAGCAAAACCTCGACAGCATCATTCGGGAATGCTCGCCCGCCTCGATGTCGCCAGGGCAGTCCGGTCCACGTTCAATCTGATCCACGCATTGCCGCCGAAGTTGACCCGTCCCCGTCCGCGGTCGCATTTAGTGCGTCTGTCGCGCCGACCCCGCCGACGGTTGTGCGGCGTTGTTGAGGATGTTGGCGTCGTCGCTGTCGGGGAGGTCGTGGCGGACCACGCGTACCCGCCCCCGGGGTAGGCATGCCATGTAGCCGTGGCGCTTGCCGTACAACTCCCATGCCGTTTCCTCGGAATCGGGGTCGACGTCGATGCTGTGTCCACGCGAGAACCTCAGGTGTAGCCCTCCATCGTCGCCGGACCAGGCCTGAGTGCACACCGCGCCGGCGAGGTTCAACAACGGGCGTTCGTCAGTCGCGATCTTGAGTGGATCGATGCGTACCGCTTCTGCGGGATACGGGTCGACCGCAGGCAGTGTCAGCAGCAAGGGGCACGAGATGACAATCTCGTTGTAGTCGTCCAGGTCCAGGACCAGGCCGTCGCGCACGGAGACGCGTTGCACGACACAATTTTCGATCCATTGGGTATACATGGCACTCTCCTTCGCCGCGTCATCGAGCCTCGCCCTAAGGGTACTTCAGGTAGCGCTGCGATACTACTAGTATCGTTATGCGGTTTCCGCGGGTCGTGCGCGGCTGGTCACCACGCGCCGAGTGGCCAGGTCGATGCGTTCGCGAGTATCGGCGGCCGACGCTCGGTGGCCACAAAAGGCCACGAGGTTGGCCAGCCACACGTCGGAGATGATCGCGGCGATGTGTAAATCGGCTGGAGTCGGTTCGCCGCCCCTGAGCGTGCGGGCCAGCAGGGTCTGAATTTCGGCGGCGGCGCAGTCTAGTTCTGCGGCTGCCCGGGTGTCTGCAACGGCGAACGCTCGTGTCATGGCTGATGTCAGCCAGGGATCGCGCTGCCAGCGGTCATGTAGGTGTGTGGTGAGACGTTCGAGCCGTTCCAATGGCGTGCCGTCACCGCTAGCCCAGTCGTCAGCCGAGTCGAGTCGGCGAAACTCGCGCGATAGCGCCGCCACCAACAAGTTGGTCTTCGCCGGGAAGTGGCGGTAGAGCGTGCCGACGGCGATACCGGCCCGCTCGGCGACCGACCGCATCTGAACCGCCTCATAGCCACCTGACGTGGCCACGAGCAGGGCCGCGTCCAGAATCGCTTCCCGGCGCTGGGTGGATGAATGCGAGGCGGGCGCTACAGCGGTCCGCGTCCGGCCGCCGGCTGATTTTGCCTCCAGCGGTCGGGTTTTGCCATGGCTGCGAGAAAGGGGGAGCGTCATGGTCGCCCGTCGTCGAGGCCGCCGTGACGTGAGAACTGTTCGAGAAGGCCGCCAAAAGCACTGACGTCGCCGTGCGCAGCGAAGTGATCCTGGCTGACCGCGACAAATACCGCAGTGGCGGTGAAGCGGTTGGCCCCATCGGAATCAGTGCCCGTCGCCATGACGTGCAGAGCCCGTCCTTCGCGGCACCGGATGTGGGCGGTGATCCTGTGGGGTTGATGCAGAGGTACCGGCCGCAGATACTCCACTGTCAGGCTGCGAGTCACCGCTGGTGTGCCGGCGATCCACAATGTGAATCCCAAGACGTCATCGCACGCCGCCGCAACTGCTCCGCCATGGGCCAGCCCAGGAGCCCCGATGTGGCGCTCGTCGAAAATCACGTCGGAGTACACCGCGTCGCCGCGGCGGTGCACCACCAACTGCAGTCCGTGGGGATTGTCGGGGCCGCAACCCATGCACGTTGTCGTGTGCGAAGGTAACCGCTTCGGCAGCGACGCGCTTTCCGGCACAATCACGCTCCAATACTATCGGTTTCGCTTCGATACCGTTAGTACCACACTGCTAGACTGCCAGGACAGCATCGCGTGAAATCGACCGCCGAGGTGAATGAGTGAGCGACAGTCAGCCAGCGCCGGTCCCTGACGATGACGTGGACCCGCGGCGAATCCGGTCTCGAAATCGACTGCTGGATGCAGCCGCGACCCTTCTGAGCACTGGCGGCGTGGAAGCCGTCACGATCGATGCCGTCACCAAAGCGTCCAAAGTGGCCAGAACCACGCTTTACCGCCATTTCCAAAGTTCGTCGCACCTGCTCGCAGCCACGTTCGAACGCTTGCTTCCCCAGGTGGCGACTCCGGTACCGACCAGCGGCCCTCTGCGTGACCAGTTGATCGAATTGCTAAGCCGCCAAGCCGCTCTTTTCAACGACGCGCCACTGCATGTCACGACGCTGGCATGGCTGTCCCTTGGTCCCACCGGCCCGACGAACGAAGCCGATGATCGACACACATCCGGCGCGTTGCGGGCCCGAGTCGTCGACCAGTACCGGCAACCGTTCGACGCCATACTCTCTAGCCCGACGGCGCAAGCCGAGTTGGAGAACTTCGACCGAGAACTGGCGCTGTGCCAACTGGTCGGCCCACTGGCGTTTGCCCGGATGACCGGGATTCGCGGCATCACTCACGACGACTGCGAGAACCTCGTCGATGGCTTTCTCGCCGCCCACTGCAAGAGCGACGATGGCGAGACCAAGCGCGTGAAGGCCGCCAGTCTGCATGCAGGGCGACCGCTCGCATAGCCCTCTAGCGGCAACGAGTTTCACTGCGCCCAGTCTGGCTGGTCTTCGAACTTTCCTCTGCACTCCAGTCACGTCGGCGATGGCACCGGCGAAATGTTCGCCGTCACTCGCTAGGGGCCGTGCACGCAGATCGCAGGCATGCCCACGACGACTATGTCGGGCCAGGCGACGTGAACCGCCTCAGCGTTCGCAGTGCGGTTGCTCGCGTTGAGACCCCGTAGCACTTTCGTCAATGGCATTGCGGATCGATGCGTGTTTATCGTCCGACGAAAAGTGATCGTGCTTACTGGTGGACAGGACGTATTCGCTCGAGTCTAATAGCGCGCCTCGTGGGTCGTTCTTTTCGGGCCATCCCGGCACGACGAGTCGGTCAGCGTCTGCCAACAGCGGAGTAAGGCGTGGCCGTTCTCTTTGAATGTCGGTGGTGATGTGCGTACGGCGCGGATCCGATTACGAGGCGAGAAAGCCGTGCGCTGCTGTTCGATGCTTCGAAGAGGTCGGGAGTCGATTGGTGGCGCCTCGGTCATGGCGCCGTCGCGTCGTTTGCGAGTCCGTCGGTTTCCGAAGGCGCTGGATCAGTCGAAAGTGGCGCTTGCGCAGTGGATACACACCAGTGGTGAGTCGGCGAGCACGATTGCCGCCGAGTTGGGTGTATCGCGTGCGACCGTTTACCGAGTCTTGGCCGAGGACGTCGACGACTAGCTATGCGACCGAGTCGTTGGTGTCGACTGCGTACGGCGGCCCGAGGAATCGCCGCACCATTTGATGCTCGGCATCGGCATCTTTGAGAGGCCAGTACCACAGCGCTAGGAATGCTCGGATCAGCCACTGCGCGGCAAGGGGATCAGGAGTGCTTAGCCCCACCATTTCGGTGGCGAAGCGGGTGACGATGGGGGAGTCGCTGAGCCATTCGTCGCCGGGGAGTGTGGCCATCGAGCGCATGATCTGCGCGAGCGGATCGGTGCGCAGCCGCTGCAAGGCGACCGTCGTGGCCGTGACGATGCGCTCAGGGCCGGTCAGCCCAGCGATGGCTTCGCGAACCGAGTCGAGGATGCGCTCGGCTTGTCGCCCCAGCACGGCGTCGCGGATTGCCGCCTTACCTCCCGCGTGGCGGTAGATGGTCGCCGGTGAACAGTGAACGGTGGCGGCCAAGTTGTCGATGCTGAATGCGTCGTAGCCCTGACGCGACATCAGGTGGGCAGCTGCGGCATAGATCCGTTCGGCAGCCTCGCTATGGCGATCCCGCCCAACCAGCCAATCGTTAGTCGCCATCAGTCAGTTGCTTCCGCGCCGCGAACCCATAAGCCCGTTTTATCACCATGAGAAGAATGCCGGCCAATTTATCATCGAAGGCGCTGGTGGGCTCACCGGACTGAGAAAGCGCCTCGCGGACCACGCTGAGATGGGATTTCATGTTCGGCCTGCGCCGTTGACGCTGCCGTGCGCCGCGTTTCAACCTGAGTGCATGACCCTTCTGGCGGATGCGAAAGACTTCTTCGGAACCGACGCTCTACAGGATCCCTACCCGCTCTATGACCGGATGCGCGACCAAGCGGCGGTACATCGCATTGGCGACTCTGTCTTCTATGCGGTGTGCGGATGGGACGCAGTCATGGACGCCGTCAGCCGGGTGGAGGACTTCTCTTCGAACCTCACCGCGACGATGGTCTACCACGACGACGGGACCGTCACCCCGTTCGATATGGGGACGCTGGGCGGCCCGATGCACGCGCTGGCCACCGCAGACGATCCGGTACATGATGCACATCGCAAGCTGCTGGTGCCCCACCTATCGGCCAGACGCATTCGTGTCATTGAAGAGTTCGCCGAAGCGACGGCCATCCAACTGTGGTCCGAAGGATTGGCCGACGGTCAGATTGAATGGATGAGCGCGGTGGCTAACCGGCTCCCGATGATGGTGGTCGCCCGCCTGCTTGGACTGCCGGAGGAAGACGTCGACAGGCTGATCCGACTGGGCTACGCCACGACGACTCTCCTGGACGGCGTCGTTAGTACGGCCCAAGTCGAAGCCGCTGGCATGGCTGCCATGGAGCTATCTGGGTACGTTATGGAGCACTTCGCAAAGGCCAGTGAAAGTGCCCAGCCAGGACTCATCGGCGACCTCGCCGCCCGCTATGCCGCAGGTGAGGTGGAGCAGCTTCCGGCACTCGCGATCATGCTCACATTGTTTAGCGCCGCAGGCGAATCCACTGCGTCCTTGCTGGGCAGCGCCGCTTGGATTCTGGTGAGCCATAGCGGCATCCAAGAACAGGTGCGCGCCAATCCCGAACTGCTGGGTGCGTTCATCGAGGAGACATTGCGCTACGAGTCTCCGTTTCGCGGCCATTACCGCCACGTAGTCAGAGACACCACCCTGGCCGGGGTCGATGTGCCTGCCGATTCCCGCTTGCTGTTGATGTGGGGAGCCGCCAACCGTGATCCCAACCAGTTCGTTTTACCTAACGAGTTCCGGCTCGACCGCAGCGGCGCTAAAGGTCACGCCACCTTCGGCAAGGGCGCACACTTCTGCGTCGGTGCCGCACTGGCACGCTTGGAGGCCCAGATCGTCTTGCGGATGCTGCTGGAACAGACAACCTGGATCGAGGCAACCGACGTCGGTCAGTGGCTACCCAGCATCCTTGTCCGCCGACTGGATCATCTGAAACTGGCAGTCTCATGACCGAGCAGGCAGAATTAATCGCCTTCTACGAACTGACCCAAGCCAAGGCCAAGTACTGCCGAACACTCGACACCCGCGACTGGAACGGCTTAGCTGCGCTGATGACCGCAGACATCGAATTTGGCATGGGTGAAGCACATTCCGAACCGCACATGACCGTGGGACGGGACGAGACAGTGGCGCTGCTGCAATCCCTGGTAGCCGGCTCAAGGACCGCTCACCAAGTCCACACGCCCGAGATCGACCTCAATGGAGACGAGGCGCAGGTGATTTGGGCCGTGCAAGACCGGGCTGTGTTCGACAATGGAACCTCGGTCACCGGCTACGGGCACTACACCGAGCGATGGGTCCGCCGAGAAGACGTGTGGAAACTCGCGTCCCTGCGCCTGAGTCATCTAATAACGGACGTCCACCAGATGAACGGAGTGGCAGTCCTGATCTCAAATGAAGGGGGTGAGGGGTAGCCCCAATTTCCGTGGGCAACGCGCCTAGTACGGGCGTTTGTCGCCGTTGATGGCGTTGGCATCGTTAAGTCTTAGCAGGTTCAGATGGTTGGCGGACGTCGGCTGCTGTTTACGGCGAACGAGGCTGCTGCGGACGACTGCGGACTGGGCGCGGTGCGTGAAAGCACGGAGAGAGCGGGCGCTGGCCTACCTGTTCCAGGGTGTACTGGTGGCGGAACGAATTTGGATCCTCGTCGATACCGACCACGGCATCGAGGCGGCCTCTCTGCCAGTGCTAGCGCACGCAGCGTCTCTCAGCGGACGCGTTCAGCGATGTAGTCGGTCCACTGGCGGGCGGCGAGCGCAGCCCAGTCGGCGGCGTTGTGGGTGGTGATGCCAATCAGCTCAGCGAGAACGGGGGAGGGTATGTCGCCGGCGAGGTGGAACAGCGCGGCTTTCCGGTTCTCGTAGGGTTTGATGCCGATGGCGACAAGCTGAGCGCGAATGTTCTCAGAGGCAAGGTGGTGGCCGGGATTGCCGCCGGGAAAGAGCCAGCCGGTGTCCCGCGAGGCGTAGAGGCTCTTGCCGCGTCGTTCGAGATGCTCGCGAATTAGATCGTCGAGGACGGGCGGCATTCGGATCGGAATGGTGTTGAACGTGACGTTCAAGCCATGGTCGTCGGTCTCGGCAATCTGACTGGTTCGCATGGCCACGATTCGCGCTAGTGGTTGCGCAAATAGGAGCGTGAGCAGACCACCGATACGGGTGTAGTGGCGCAAAGTGGTGTCGTGAAGTAGGCGGTCGACAGCTCCCCAGCGTTGAGTGTCGGACACCGTGATCGCCGGCCAAGTCCGCGGCACTTCTGGGATGGTCAGTTTCGTGTTGATTCGGGAGTCTCGCAGCCAGGTCACGAAGGCGTACTCATGGGTCAGCGACGCGCCGCCGACGTGTTGTTGGTAGCGCTCGAGTAGATCCTGGGTCGCGGTGTCGGGTGTGAAACCGTGGTCGTCGAGAAAGTTGACGATGTGGATTGCGACGCGAATGCGTCGGCGAGATGCATCGGCCATTGTCTTCGTCAGGCGGTCCCCTCGGGCGGCAGTGCGCATCTGCCGCAGGACGTGCCAGTGCGCGAACCGGCGAATCAGTGCGGCGTCGTCAGGGGGTAGGTCGGCGGTGATGTCATCAATCCAAGGCGGCATGCGCTCGATACGCATGTCGACTGGCTCGAGAACGCCTACGGCGATGAGGAGGTTGCGCAAATAGTCGTGTGGTTTGTCCGACGGAAGGGAGCGGAAGGTGTCGTGGCTGATGTCGATTGCACCGCAGGCCATCTGCTGGAGAAGCTGGGGGCCGAAGCCGGGTTTCTTGCGCAGCCACCACAGTCCGGTCTGCGGTCGCTCGGAGTTCACCAGCGCGTCGAATATCGGTCGCAAGCGGTGGTGGGTTTGACCGGTCGCCGGGTCCATCAGCAGGTCGCCTAGGCGTTCGCGCAGGAAGCAGCGCGCGCAGCGATGGAGTCCGTAAGGGTGGTCTTCTCGGCCGCATTCTCGGCACGCGAAGATCGATGCGACACCGGCACACGAGGCGCACACCACCATCTCTTCGCGTGGCCACGCAAGCGGCCGCACGACCTCGCACAGCGGGCAGCATTCGGGGTGATAGTGCCGTTTGCGACGGCAGCCGACACACATGCGACGGTCGTGCGACAGATAGGTCAATCCGTTGGTACTTCCGCATTCCCAACAGTGTTGGCGGGTCACTCGTTGTCGTCTGGCCGGCGGATCGTGGCGCGGATCGGCCGCAGGTCGCCAATCCCGGGGCCGCTGTCGTTGACGGCGGACGCCTCCAGCGTCTGTTCTTGGGCGAGCTCGAGAAGGTCGTTGGGAGTGCACGACAAGATGTCACACAGCGCTGCGAGCACATCGAGATTGATGCGTTGCGGCGGTTTGGTCGCGATGCGGTGAACCATCTGTCGGGACATCTCCACGCCACGTTCGTGCAGCGGTGCGACAAGCTCGGTGGTGGCGAACATGCCGTTCTCCGCCATGAGCCGGCGCAAATTCCACCGGATCACGGTTCTAGTGCTCATCCTGGCTCCCGATCGTTGGCGCGGATCCGTACACCCGACGGAGTGCCGACTGCAGTGTCTTGGTCTTGAAGTCGTTGGACACCGAGGTGTAAATCGCGGTGGTCGAGGCGTAGGAATGTCCGACCTGCTCGGTGACGAACCGTTCGGGGTAACCGAATTCGATCAGGTGCGTTACATAGGAGTGACGCAGGCAGTGCAGCGTGAGGTCATGGGGTAGGCCAGCTTGCGAGCGCAGAACCGCGAAACGCTTGTCCATCGTCGTGGTCGCCAACCGCTGCCGGCGCTCGGTCAGCCACAGTTCGTCACGCGTTCCGGGGCGCAGTAGTGGTCGAGCCTGCTCGACCCATTGACGCAGTCCGTCGATCACCCAGTCGAACTCCGGAACAGCCAGAACAGTGCGGCGCCGCGGGGCGCTACCACGACTGGATTTGCCGTACCGAACGTGGACCGCGCCGAACGTTCCCCACGCCGGCATCCGAGGGTTGGGACGCAAGTCGGCCACGTCGAGGTAGCACAGCTCTCGGCGACGCAAACCGAACGCATACGCAGTCTTGATCATCTGCGCGTCCCGCATCGCCGCCAAGGCACCCTTGCGGCCTGACCGTGCCACGATGTCTACGCGATCGTCGAGGAAACCGAACAGCGTTTCCACCTCGTCGTAGGTGAATGGACGGCGAGCCGGCTTACCCTCGTAGTCAACCAAATGCGCTGCTGTGTTGTAGTCGTGGCAGACCTGCGACGGAATCCTCCCGAACCGCTGCTCACACTGCCCAACCCAGCCATACCGGCCATCGAGCAGGTAGTCGCAAAACATCCGCAACGTCATGTGATAACCGCGGATAGTCGACGGCGCCTTGCGCTCGGATCCAGACATCAAAGCGGCCGTGAAATCCTCAACATCACCGGCCGTCCAGTCCCAGGGAAGCGTCTCTGCAAAAGCGGCGAACCGTCGCAGTAAACCCAGCCGCGACTCGATTGTGGACTCGGCAAGCAGCCTCGACTGCTGCTGACGACCCCACCCCAACAACATCGCCTCAAAGACCGCGGATCGCTCATCAAGGTGAACGACACCCGAGGCAAGAACTAGATGCGCCGAACCCGGAACGCTCACCTGACAGCCCCCGTTGCGGTCAACTCACGGTTTACAATGACAACGGCAAGTTACCACGGGTGAGCGCTAAAGCGTCGACCACCAGTGATAGAGATGTGCTTCAATCACGGCTGGGCAGCTCTCGCCCGGTGCGTCGTCTGCAGGCGACAACTTGAAGTTGATTCGCCACCTTCGGCCCCAGAGTGCAAGAGGTGTGTCGGAATTGGAGGAACTGGCTGGCAGGGATGGCTTGGTGGCAAGCGGGGCGGGTTACTCGGCAGTGACGACAGCGGCCGGGGCGCGCCATCGGAAGTGACGCTGAGCGACGCGCGGAACTGAGACGAATGTGGCTGTGGTCGTGGACGAAACCTCGTGTTGCTTCGTAGGTTGTCGACATGACTGCTGTGTCGAAACTGGAGGCGCGTCGTCGCGCCGTCGAGGCGCAACGCCGAGCGAACGAAGTGCGAGCGCAGCAGGACCGTGCCAACGCCGATGACGCGACCGCCGTTCGGGCGTTGATCGGACGCCTGCAGGATGTGGACGAATGGCAGGCCCGTCGCGTCGCGCAGTCTCGCCAGCAAGCGGAGGCGGAGGCGCAGCGCAGGCGCAGCCGCTATTACGCGGAAGCCTGTGCATCGATCAAGGACATGCGGGAACGTGGCGCGACGTTGGCGGCTATCGCCGAGCTGGTCGGTGTTGATGTCAGAGAGATACGCGCGCTGCTGCGCAGCAAGGCGGCGAAAGCCGTTAAGAAGCAACCGGCTGCGCGCGCTGATGCATGGCGCGACGCTCGTGTGGACACGGAGTGGCCGCGGTGCGTGCGATGCGATGTGTTGATGATGGATCCTGAAGACAGGCCACGTCGCGGACGCTGCCGGCTCTACTGCTCGGACACGTGTCGGCGCGACTCATCTGCTGCACGCATGGCTGCCGAGCGCCACGGAACGCCGATCCGCGTCGTCGAGGTGCCGAGGGCCGGTTCCGCGACCGACCTCGCCCTGACGCCTGAAGATTCACCGGCTCCTGTCCCTGTCAGCGCGCTCGACGCCGCAGACATTGCCTCCCGGGACGAGCGGGCGCTGTGCACGCTGCTAGCGAGGCTCACGGAACGGGCACGGCACAAGGACCTCGACCGAGCGACTCTGACGGCGGCGCGTGATCTCGCCAAAGCTGTTTATCCGTATCGCGCCTGAACGGCTCAGCAACCGTATCGATCATCTGGTCGTCAACGCCCGTTGTGCCCGCGTGATGCGCGCTGCGTAACCTGGGTCACGTGGCAGATAACCCGCCAGGCAATCGATGTGCGTCCTGCGCAACATCGGCATCGGCGTTGCCGAGCGCCCTAGGGCGGATCCGTCGCCAGTGAGCGCAGTCGCTCGTAACCTGCCTTCTGACTCCGCGATCCGGCCGGGAGCGGACCGCGGCGTGCTTCGATAGGTACGTGGGGCCACCCTGTCCGAAATCAGCTGTGCGATTGGTGAGGCGGACACCCCGAGTGGGTCTATGCAAACCGTCCGCGCTCGAGAGTCGGCGCTTCGATGGGTACCGACGCGCGATAGAGTCGCACGGGGCATTTGTCGACCGTGAGGAAATGGATTGGTTCCCAAGTAATCCCGGCGGCGTTCAATGACTTCCGATGGGACTTCCATTCGTCGCGAAGCGGTTTCTTCTCCGACGGTCCGAAGCGGACGTCTGTCAGCACGAGTAGTCGCACACGCTTCGGATACAGTGTGGTCCCCTCGACGATCTCCAAACGAAGCTGTTCGACGTCATCGCACCAGTCCTGCGACTTCTTCGCCTTCGAAATGAGTTTGCGCAGAGCTTCGAATACCGGACCGGCAAGCGCATCGTGCACAGCAGGCCGGCCAAGTTTGCTGGCAAGGCGCTGTCCGAGAATGAGCTCGTCCTCAATCGAGGCGAACCCCACGACCGGTTCCTGCGCAGCGAGCAAACCCTTGCTGACCGGAACGATCGCGCGCAGGTCCACGGCCCAAACCGCTCCAGGAACCGGAGGCTCACTTAGCCAGACGTAGTCGGAGAGCTGATGGTCTTTGATCTGCTGGACCTTCTCCGTCGAAAAGACTGAGATGTCGCGTACCGGGCATGCCTGCACCAGCGGATGCCGCATCCCGGGACCGCCCGCAATGTCGCAGGTCTGTGACACCACCGCGGCATACCCGCTGTCACTCAATGGTGCTGACCGAGCACGCACCTCACCCAACGCTCCATCGGCAGCGGGTTCTCCGGTTACAGGGTCGTCTACCCACGCTGGGACGATCCATGCGCCGCGATCCATCGGGAGAAGATGCCCTTGCCGCCACCGCTCCAGAGCGAGAAGCGTGTGCGGGGGCCATCGCTCCGGCAGGAGTCGATCAATAGTCACCGGGCGAATCCGTCCTCGACGTTCTCGGTCACCACCGGACCACCGGTTCGAATGATCGGTGTCTCGACGTGTTCGGCGATCCCCTCGTATACCGAAGTGCCGATCTCTCGCCGAGGGAACGGCGTCCGATCCACAGCCAGGTCAACGAGGTCGTCGAACCGGCCGTCGAGTAGTGCGGAGGCTCGCTTCTTGTCGGCACGCAGCCACCTGTTCATCGGCTGGTCCAGTGTGCTGCGGAGGTCGTCGACGGCGTCCGCCAACTCCCACAGTCCACCCAAGCTGGCTACACGGGGCCGGCTGGCGGGGGGCTTTGCCGCCCACGAGTGGAACGTGCGCTTGTTGATGCCGGTGGCCTTGAACATCTCCTTCTGCGTTAGGCCCAGTTCGGCTCGGATTCGTTCGAAGGCATCAAGAACATCGACCGTCTCGTCGACCTGTTGCTCGTCGGACAGCACCGTATCGATGAATGTATACGGCATCGTCAACCACAGCGCCGAGCCCGGAAGGTTCATCTGCCCGTCGAGACTCTTGAAAACTTCGACGCGAACCTGATCCCATCCGCACGGGTCGAGGGCTCCAGAGAAATGCGCGACGACATCCCGCAACCCCGGCGATGAACTCATCTCCACGAACGTGCTGGACCAGAGTCCGTCCTCGCAAGGGGCCGGGTACAGGCCCTTTTGTGCTCGGGCCCAGGAAGGTGACCGGAGCACGCGGGAGCCGGTCGGCTGCTGCTCCATGATCGTCATTTCGCGCTCCCTTCTCGAAGCTCTTTCAGGTAGGTATCGGTAACCGACGCCTGAAAAAGTGACAACGAAGTGCGGTTCAGCCGCTCCGCTGAGATGACGACCTCTCGCACGTCGAACGTGAATGAGGAGTGGCGGAACACGTCCGTATCGAGTAGATACTGCACGCACTTGCCCGAATCATCGCGAACTGGTCCATGCCGCAGCAACGCGCCGTGATGATCATCAAGCCGGATCTCCACCTGCTGTTGAGCACCTCGAACACTGCCGCCGAACACTGGGTTAAGCACAGGGCCCAGAAGGGTGTCGTCGATCCGGCCACGCCAAGCCTCTGCAGAGTTGAACCCACTGTCATGGAAGCGGTCGACGTACCGCAGACCGATGCGGTGCACCAACGATGGCTTGACTAACCGTCCGAGAGATTCGACCAGAACGGTTAGCGGAGCCTTCATGCTGGTACGCCACCGCTCGTAGCGGTTGACCTGCATGATCAGGATGTCGGGCATGAGCGTGACGTGTGCTCCGTCCGCGGAAGCAATTTGCCACCCACTGGACTCCGCTGCCACCTGGGAAACGCCGTTGGCCCCGAAGTCGATCCTCATCTGCTGTTGGACGGTGGGTTGAATGCTCGGGAAGTCCACCCCCGTGTTCTCCACAAGGTCGTCCCGGAAAGCAGCGGCGACCTCCGGTGTGATCTCGTCGGTACGGGCGGTATACCGGATCTCGATCACTGCGACTTCGAGGGGAGCGTTTCCGAGCAGGGTCGGATCGGCCGAGGGCAGCCCCCCCAATGGAACGTCCTCAGCTGGGCGAAGTGTGTGTGGATCGATGGTCATACTGTCCTGTCCATAGAGATGCACCTTAGATGCACCTACCGACAAGTGTAGGCGCTATCGTCAGAGATGAGGAGCAGGAGAGGCAGCGGCCCCCGGTCCGGAAATAGCGAACGCGGCTTCAAGGGATCTATGCGCCGCTCGATCGCATCTCGTCTGTCGACACGGGAGTGCGAAAGGCCATTTCGAAGCGGATGGTGCCGCCGCAAAACGGAACCTACCTAAGGACGGCTTAGGCGCAGTGTGCTGCTCTGCCGCCGTTGGGCCGGCCCGCACGCCGTCAGAGAGCCATTTGCCCTTCCAACACCGTGGGCTGTCAACGCGGCGATCTCGGCAGGTAGGTCAGCCACGAAGCGGAGCTCCAGTTCGTCGATTGCGTCTCGTCGCGCCGCTTCGAGAAGCAGGGTCGCATCGTCACGATGGGGGAGAACTCCGTGATCGCGCGCATAGCGATCTGTGACGGTATCGATGAGATCGTCCAACGAGGTGGTGAGAAGAAGCGCATCGTCGCCGGCGTGGCGCTCTGCGAACTCCTCGCGGCGTTCGCTGGACCATGTTGCTGGATAAGAAAGATCTGACAGATACAGCTGCTTGATGGCCGCCTCCAACTGGCCTGACCACCCGTAGTCAGGCCAGTCGTGGATGACCGCCTGGACGATCGCGTCGAATTGCGTGCTCACGAAGACCACTCCTCCCGTTGAGGGACCTGGTCCAGATTCTGCCCGATGGTGCCGACGCCGCTAGCCCGACAAGCGCGGTCACGACGCCTCGACGTCTAGATCGTCGGCTGAATGACCCTTCGGGACAGTCTGGCGGTGCGCGGGCAGCTCTTGAACAGAGGACGACTGCTCCCGCGGAGCCGAAATGCGCGAGGGACGCGAGGATTGCGAGTGTTGTTTGGCCGACACATCTTTGTAGGGCGGGTAGACGGTCCACAACAGGACATTCCGATGATTTCGAGCGCCATCGTCTTCGATCGCCCAACCCAGACTCCGTAGCGCGGGTGCGTGCCGTCGTAGGACGGCCGTGACATCCCGCCCGTTCCGGGGCCACTCCTTCGGCCTGCGCCAGGTGTCGCCGGTTGGCGTGACTGTCGCCAGCAGGTCGCCTCCGGACTTTGCGACGAGCGGTTCCCGGATGTGCAGCCGTAGCTGTTCGATGAACGGGTCGGCGGACAGGCTGTCTTCGGAGAGTTGATTGGCGCGTGACAGGTAACGCCGGAAGCCATGGGTCGACAGAATCTCGTCAACGGCCGCCAGCGTGCGACTGAAGTCCGCCATCCGTGGCGACACGTCGACCGAAATGGTTTCCAGCCGTTGATGGACGACGGCGGCCAGATCGAGAAGCCCGCCCAAAATCCCTGGTAGAGCCGTGCGCCACTGTTGTCGCATCGTGGCTTCCGGTTGTCGCATGTGGCGATCAATGCGTCGCAGGTCGACAGTCGCCAGTCGCTCCGCGAGGTCGGGCCGCACTGCTCCGACGTCGATGCCGTTGATGATGACGCACCGCCGAAATTTGATGACTGCGAGATCGGAGTCTGTGTACAACGCCCGTTTGACGTTGCCGTCGCCGGTGGCGGCGCGGCACAGAGAATCCGACAACCACGGCGAGATAGTCGACAGGTTGTCCAAGGCAACGACCCACGAACCGGAGGCTGCAGTGACCCACGAGTCGGCGTCACGCGGTGCCTGCCGCAGGGGGACCGGTGACGGGTCGATGAGATCGACCAGCATGCGCGTGGTTGTGCTCTTGGCGCTGCCCTGCTCGGCGAACAGCGCCAAGATCGGGTGGGGGACGTCCGTCTGGACAAGAGCGGCAACGAGGGCAGCAAGGAGGACCGGTCGGTCTTCAAAGTCGACGTTGACGAAATCCCAGAGCTTCTCGACATTCCCGCCCTGAGCCGGCAGCGGCATCGCCCCGGTCAACTTGGTACGCAGAAAGCGCACAGGTGCCCGTTCGGTGAGCGTCCACCGGCCCTGTCGGATACGAATCGTCTGGACATCGGGCCGTCCGGTGTCGATGTAAATGGTGCCGTCATCGTCAGCGACGCGGAGGTTGAGGCGTTCGGGCGGCTTCGTGGCAGCCAAACCTTCGAGGATCAGGGTGGCGTCAGTCAGCGCCTGGCCGCCGGCGACCGCGCCGGTTTCGGCGAAGTACCGTGCGGCGAGGTCGGCGCGTAGACCGGCCTTGCCGGCGCGGAGCAGCATCACCAAGTGCGGGCGGTCGCGGTCAGCGCCGAACGGCTCGCCCTCTTCTGAGAGCCCGAGCAGGTAGCGTTCCTGTGCCATGCTGACCAAGCGTGCGGCTACCGACTTCTTGTCCGTCTCGGTGTTGTCGCTCATAGGATTTCCTGCATACGGTGCTTATGCAGGCTGCGTTGACGAGCTATTCTCATGTGGAACTTCCGTGTCGGATGATCAGGTGGTTCGAACAAAGACCTCGGCTAGGCCCCGGGGTCTTTTTCGTGGGTGCGGTTCACGCGGCGTCTCCGCCTCCGCGCCGGGTTGCGCTTTCTTGCTCCGAGATCCATCGCAGCACTTCGTCGCGCCGGTAGACGACTCGGCGGCCCAAGGTGAAACTGGCCGGTCCGATGTCGCAGTGGCGCCAGTAGCGGAGAGTTCCAACGGGAATGCCGATGATGTCTGAAACCTGTTTGGCACTCAGTAGATCCATGTAGCTGCTCCTCAATAGTGGGTTCTGTCAACGAATCCAACGGTGGTGGTGGCGCCCTGCATTTGTCCACCAGTACCCTCAACTTCGCCTATAAATTGGCTCCAGTCGAACGATTTCGTCGGCTGTCGGTGGTCGGTGGGAATCTGGCACCCAACGGAGGTGGCTCACATGCAGCGACGAAACCGCCGCGCCGGCGTCGAGGACAGGTGGCGTCGATCGGACGGGACCCCTGCCGCGCGCAATGGCAAAGGGCGCCGATGGTTGGCCCGGTATGTCGATGATCAAGGCGGTGAGAACACCCGTTCGTTCGACCGCAAGGTGGACGCTCAGGCCTTTCTCAACGAGATCACAGCCGCGCAGACGATAGGAACCTATGTCGCGCCAAAAGCCGGGCGCATTACCGTCCGTGAATTGCACGCCAAGTGGCTTGGTACCCAGGGCCATTTGAAGGAGACGACGGTTGCGACACGCGCGTTCGCATGGTCGGGCTACGTCGAAGGCCGGTGGGCCGCGGTCGCAGTAGCCGACGTGCAATCGTCGGATATCAGGGCGTGGGTGCAGCAATTGGCGGCGGGTGGAGCCAAACCGGCCACCATCGAGAATGCGCTTAGCGTCCTGAGACAGATTCTGGAGATGGCCGTCGACGATCGACGGATCCCCCGCAATCCGTGTATGGGAGTGAAGTCGCCGCGACGACAGCACCGAGCACGGGGCTACCTGACGCACCGGCAGGTGGAACTTCTGGCCCGCGAGGTCGGCGAGTACGCCATCGTTGTTCGATTTCTGGCCTACACCGGGTTGCGCTGGGGCGAGATGGCAGCGCTGCGGGTGGAGTCATTCGACATGCTGCGTCGCAGGGTGAATATCCGTGAGGCGGTCGCCGAGGTGAAGGGACGTGTGGTGTGGTCGTCGCCGAAATCCCACGAACGTCGCTCGGTGCCGTTCCCGGCGTTCCTGGCCGAGCCGCTGGCCGTGCTCATGATGGGTAAGCGGCGTGAGGACTTGGTGTTCACATCGCCAGGAGGAGCACTGCTGCGAGTGTCGACGTGGCGGCCGCGGGTCTTCAACGTGGCCGTCCAACGTCTCCAGGCAGCAGACCCGGCGTACCCCACCGTGACACCGCACGACCTTCGCCACACGGCGGCGTCGCTGTCGATCAGCGCGGGGGCCAACGTCAAGGCCGTCCAGACGATGCTCGGGCACGCGTCCGCAGTCCTGACCCTGGACACCTATGCAGACTTGTTCCCGGACGACCTGGAGCAGGTTTCGGTTGCACTAGATGCGGCGCGGATGCGGTCTTTGGAATCCACTGCGGACCAGCTGCGGACTGGGAAGTAAGAAGGCCCCGACCAGAATTCCCGGTCAGGGCCTCTACCTGCGAACACACCAGTCGGGGTGGCGGGATTCGAACCCACGACCTCTTCGTCCCGAACGAAGCGCGCTACCAAGCTGCGCCACACCCCGCTTTGAAGCCACGCAAGGGTATCGCATCGAGGCCATCGGCCGCGAATGCGTTGAACCGCGGGTCCCAAAACCGGATGTGACGTGCCCTTATTGTCGCGAGACCTAGCCCCAGTAGCCGGTGTCCTCGAAATCGGCCAGACGCTCCGACGGCGCATTGAGATCGAATCCCTGCTCGGCGACCCAGGCGTCGTTGAAGTAGGTGTCGACATACCGATCACCGGTGTCGGCCAGCAGTGTCACCACCGACCCGGGGACACCATCACGTGCCATCTCAGAAATGAGTCGGAACGCGCCGCAGAGGTTGGTTCCCGTCGACGCCCCCACCCGGCGGCCCAGCACTCTGCTGGCGTGTCTCATCACCGCCACCGAAGCGGCATCGGGTACCTGTTCCATGCGGTCCACCACGGTCGGCAGGAACGAGGATTCCACCCGGGGGCGTCCGATGCCCTCGATGCGCGACGAAATCCCTGTCACCACTTCACGTCCCGCGATGTATGACGGGTAGAAGGCCGAGTTGTCGGGATCCGCCACGCACAATTGGGTGGGGTAGCGCCGGTACCGGATGTACCGCCCGATCGTCGCGCTGGTGCCGCCGGTGCCCGCGCCGACCACGATCCACGTTGGCAGCGGGTGCTTTTCATGATGCATCTGGTTGAAGATCGATTCGGCGATGTTGTTGTTTCCGCGCCAGTCGGTCGCTCGTTCGGCGTTGGTGAACTGGTCTAGATAGTGTCCGCCGGTCTCGTCGGCGAGTCGCTGTGCCTCGGCGTACACCTGCTGCGCCTCATCGACGAAATGACAACGGCCACCCTGAGACTCGATCAAGGCGATCTTGCTGGGGCTCGTCGAGGCGGTCATCACCGCGATGAATGGCAACCCTAGCAGTTGCGCGAAATAGGCCTCGGAGACGGCGGTCGAACCGGAGGAGGCCTCCACGATCGTGGTGCCTTCCCCGATGAACCCGTTACACAGCGAGTACAGGAAAAGGGAACGCGCCAAACGATGTTTGAGGCTCCCGGTGATGTGCGTGGACTCGTCCTTGAGATACAGCTGCACATCCACGGTGTCGGCCCAGGCCGCAGGCAACGGATATCGCAGCAAGTGCGTGTCGGCGCTACGGCGGGCGTCCGCCTCGATCAACCGGACCGCGTTATCGGCCCACACGCGGCTCACGTCACTGCGCGGTGGCGCTGGGCAGCCGGTCACCGGATTCGGCGTCGGCCCCTTGGCCGCGGATGCGTGCGGGCACCAGTGTCAGCAGCGTCGCCTCTGGGCGGCAGAAGAACCGCATGGGCGCGAACGGTGATGTCCCGATACCCGCCGACACGTGCAGCTGCGTGTGCGAACCCCACTGCGACGGACCTTTCACCCGGGACCGATCCAGCTCGCAGTTGGTGACGATGGCTCCGTAGAACGGCAGGCACAGTTGGCCTCCGTGGGTGTGACCGGCCATCACCAGCTGGTAGCCATCCTCGGCGAAGCGATCCAGCACTCGCGGCTCTGGTGAATGAGTCAGTCCGAGTCGCAGCGTGGCCAGCGGATTGGGCATTCCGGCGATGGTGTCGTAGCGGTCCCGGTGCAGATGTGGGTCGTCCACGCCGGCGGCCGCTATCCGCACGCCGGCGACCTCCATCTCATGACGAGTGTGGGTCATGTCGTGCCAACCACGCTCGGTGAACGCGGCGCGCAGATCCTGCCACGGCAGTGGTTCGCCGTGCTTGCGCTCGTCGCTCTTGTAGAGGTACTTGGCCGGATTCTTCAGCCGTGGGCCGAAGTAGTCGTTGCTTCCGAAGACGAAAAGCCCCGGGATCGAAAGCAAATCACCGAGCGCCTGGACGACCGAGGACACCGCCTTGGGGTGGGCCAGGTTGTCGCCGGTGTTGATCACCAGGTCCGGCTGCCATTGCGCCAGCTCACGCAACCAGGCCTGCTTGAGGCGCTGACCGGGCCGCATATGGATGTCGCTGATGTGCAGCACGCGCAGCGGGGAGGCGCCGGGATCGAGTACATCCATCGTTGCTTCACGGATGGTGAACGCGTTGCGTTCGATGATCGAGGCGTACCCGATGCCAAGCGCGGCCGAACCTGCCGAGTACGCCGCGGCCCGCTTGATAACCGTGTTGAACGACGTGTTCATCATCCGAGAGTAACTCCGAAAGCTGAGTGGCCCCTGATCACCGGCGCGAAACGTGGCGAATTTCTCGTCGTGGATGATCCCCCGCGCGCTAGATCACGGGGGCGGCGCGAGCACCGGCACGGTGATCGGCGGCAGGCCGGGAATGTTGACGACCGTGGTGGTCATCTCGCCTGGCGGGCCGCCAAAGCCCGGAATGACGATCGGCGGCGGGGCCGGCGGGATGCCGTTACTCAACAAGATGGTGATGGTGGAGCCGGGGATGGTGGTCCCGGACGGGCTGGTGCCCACAACCTCGTTGAACGGCGCGGTGCTGTTCACGACGCTGGCCTGATCAGCCACCTTGAATCCGGCCTTCTTGAGGGCGTCACGCGCCTCGCTCTCGCGCAACCCGCTGATGCTGGGCACCTTGGAGCCCGGACCTCCCTCGACATACCGCGGTTCAGTGGGCGGCAAGGCGGTGGGGCCGTAGTTCTCGGCAATCGGCTTCATGGCCTCGAACCAGGCCCGCGCCGGCTCATTGCCGCCGTACAGGTTTCCGTCGCCGCACTTGCGCAGTGGGAACGAGCACAGATCGCCGGGGTTCGTGGAGTCGTCGAAGATGTAGCTCGCCCCGGCCAAGTTGTTGGTAAAGCCCAGGAACGCCGAAGACCGATGTGCCTCAGTGGTTCCCGTCTTACTGGACAACGGCAGGCCCCAACCGACCGAACCTGCTGAACCTGCGGCGGTGCCGCCGGGCTGGTCGTCCTTGCTCAGGGCGTTCGCGAGAGTGTTGGCCAATCCGGTGGGCACCACCTGCTCGCACGACTCGGTGGTCGTCGGCACCTCTTTGCCGTGGCGGTCGAAGACCTTGTCGATGGGATTGGGTGGGCACCATTTGCCCCCCGAGGCCAAAGTGGCTGCCACATTGGATAATTCGAGGGCATTGACCTGGATGGGGCCCAGTGTGAACGAGCCCAGGTTGTACTTCTTGATGTAGTCGGCCAGGCTCTCGTCGCCCTCGGGGTCATAGGGCTTGGCGGTGCCCGCCTGCGCGTAGGAGCGCATGCCCAGTTTCACGGCCATATCGACGGCCTTGGACACGCCGATCGACTGAATAAGCTTGGCGAACGCGGTGTTCGGCGAGGTCGCCAGGGCATCGGTCACACTCATTTGCCCGCGGTAGTTGCCGACGTTCTTGACGCACCAGGTGTCCTTGGGGCAGCCCTTGGTACCGTCGCTGCTGCCGAGGCCCTTGGCCGCGAAAGTGGGCGGCACGTCGAGCACGGTGTTGATACCCATGCCCATATCCATGGCCGCGGCGATCGTGAAGATCTTGAAGATCGAGCCGGCGCCGTCGCCGACAAGCGAGAACGGCTGCGGCTGCATGGTCTCGTTGGTCGCGCCATCCAGACCGTAGGTGCGGCTGGAGGCCATGGCCAGGATGGGGTGGCTGGTCTGCCCGGGTTTGATGACGCTCATGACGTCGGCAACGCCGTTGAGGCCCGGATCGGCGACGTGCGAGACCGCCTGTTTCACCGAGTTCTGCACATCGGGGTCCAGGGTGGTGCGGATGAGGTACCCGCCCTTCATCACCTGGTCCTTGCTGATCCCGGACTTGGCCAGGTAGTCGAGCACGTAATCGCAGAAGAACGCACGGTCACCCGCGGCGATACACCCACGTGGCAGCTCGTTGGGCTGGGGCAGCACACCCAGGGGCTGCGCCCTGGCGGCCACGAGTTCAGCCTTCTTCTCTGGGGCGTTGGCGATCATGGTGTCGAGCACCAGGTTGCGGCGCGCCAGCGCGCGTTCGGGATTGACGTAGGGATTCAGCCCGGAGGTGGACTGCACCATGCCCGCCAACAGCGCCGCCTGCTGCCAGTTCAGGTCCTTGGCGTCGACCCCGAAGTAGGTCTGTGCGGCATCCTGCACGCCGAAGGAGTTGTTACCGAAGGACACCAGGTTCAGGTACCGGGTCAGGATCTCCTGCTTGGTGAAGGTGCGATCCAGCCGCAGCGCCATCCGGATCTCGCGCAGCTTGCGCGCGGGGGTGGTCTCGATGGCGGCCTTGCGTTCGGCGTCGGTCTTGGCCACCACCAGCAGCTGGTAGTTCTTCACATACTGCTGCTCGATGGTCGAACCACCGCGAGTGTCCTCGTCGCCGGAGGCGTACCCGGCCAGGCCGCCCAGCGTGCCCTTCCAGTCGACACCGTTATGTGAGGTGAACCTTTTGTCCTCGATGGACAGCAGGGCCAGCTTGATGGTGTCGGCGATCTGATCGGCGGGCACCTCGAAACGCCGCTGTGTGTAGAGGTACGCGATCTTGTTGCCCTTGGCGTCTTCGACCGTGGTGACCGCAGGCACCTCACCTTCGAGCAGCTGGGTGGAGCCGTTGGCCACCACATCGGATGCCCGATTGGAGGCCAATCCGAATCCGCCCGCGAAGGGGAACATCAGCCCGGCCAAGATCACCGCCGCGATGAGCCCGCAGCCCGCGAGCTTGGCGAGGGTCACCGTCTCGGGCGGGCGTTCTGACATACGCACAGGGTAACTGGCGTCCCCGGGGGTGTCTGCGGGTAGTTGATCGGTAACGCGGGGCTCCGAAAAGGCGATGAAAAGACGTTGTCGGCACAACCGTCCCAAAAAATTCGGATCAGGTGTTGCGTTGGAGATCCCTGACCACTAACTTGATCTCACGGTGTGATTCAAGTTACACACCGAGCGGACTGCGGCCCACGCCTCTTGTGGGCCACTAGTGACAGAAGGGATAGCCCGTGTCAGCTTCAAGGCCTGCCATGAGTGCTTTACATACAGTGGGATCGATCGATGGTGGAGAAGCACGCATTGCCTGGGTCTCACAGGCCAGATGCAGACAAGGCGACCCTGACGAGCTATTCGTCCGCGGAGCGGCACAGCGCAAGGCCGCAGTCATCTGTCGGCATTGCCCGGTGATGATGGAATGTGGTGCCGACGCCCTGGATAACCAGGTGGAATTCGGCGTATGGGGTGGACTGACAGAACGGCAGCGCCGCGCGATGCTCAAGGCTCACCCCGAGGTCGAGTCCTGGGCGGACTTCTTCGCCGCGCAGCGCAAGCACAAGAGCGCCGTCTAACACTTAGCGCCGAGCGCGCGCTCAGGTCCGCCGATCCGCGAGGATTGGAGCACCTGAGTGCGCGCTCGCTGCGTTTTTAGGAAGCGACGCCGGTGATCTGATCGGCGATGGCGCGCAGCGCGTCCACATCGGAGACATCGAACGGTAGCGAGGGTACTCCGACGATTGGGACCGTGGGGTTGGCACTCGTGAACCGCGACAGTAGCCGGATTTCCCGCTTGGCGGTCGCCGCGCGCTCGGCATGAACCCGCAGCACCGCCCCGGGCAGGCTGTATTCGCCCGATTCCTCGAGATTGTCCGCGACATCGATGGCGCGCTCGACGGTGAGGCTCGACAGGGTGGGGTGGGTGCGGTTGAGGATGAGGCCCGCCAGCGGCATGCCCTCTTGGCTCAGCCGCTCGACGAAGAAGGTCGCCTCACGCAGCGCATCGGGTTCGGCGGCCGACACCACGACGAACTGGGTGCTACGCCGGCGCAGCAGTTCGTAAGTGCGGTCGGCCTTCTCTCGGAAGCCTCCGAACGTGGAGTCCAGTGACTGCACGAACAGTGAAGCATCGGAAAGCAATTGCGATCCGAGCACCGTCGACAGCGCCTTCATCGCCAGCCCAACGGCCCCGGTGACGATCCGGCCCAGGCCGCGACTGGAGCCCAGCAGCATCTTCCAGAGACGTCCATCCATGAAGCTACCCAACCGCTTTGGCGCGTCCAGGAAGTCAAGGGCATTGCGGGACGGCGGTGTGTCCACCACGATCAGGTCCCATTTATCTTCGTGGAGAAGCTGTCCCAGTTTCTCCATGGCCATGTACTCCTGCGTGCCCGACATGGAGGTGGCGACGGTCTGATAGAACTTGTTATCCAGAATCGATTGTGCGCGATCGGATCCCGCGTGCTGGACCACCAGCTCGTCGAAGGTACGACGCATGTCCAGCATCATCGCGTACAGCTCGCCCTTGATGCCTTCGACGTGCACCTGTTGCGGGGTGTTGCCTAGTGCCTCGATGCCCAGCGACTGCGCCAACCGGCGTGCGGGGTCGATAGTGAGCACCACGACGGTGCGGCCGTACTCCGCGGCGCGGAGCGCGACTGATGCGGCGGTGGTGGTCTTGCCGACACCGCCTGCGCCGCAGCAGACCACGACGCGGTTCTTGCGGTCTTCAAGGATGGCCGCCATGTCCAAGACGGCAGGTGTGTTGCTCATCGGACTCCCTGCTCGGCCAGGCTCTCGGCCAGTTCGTAGAGGCTACCGAGGTCGACGCCGTCGGTCAGCGTGGGTAATTCCAGTCGAGGTATCTGCAGCTCGCCAAGCAGCTCTTCACTCTCGGCGCGCGCACGCATCCGTGTCGCATGCTCGATCGTCTCGGTAAGCAGACCGGCGAAGTCCGCGTCGGAGAGAGTTACGTTGTTATCGGTCAACGCCTTACGCACCGCGTCGGCGTCGATGACGCCCTCGGCGGCCTTGTCCAGATCCGCGGGCGACAGGTGCGGCACCACGGTTCGGTTGACGATGACGCTGCCGATCGGCAGGCCCATCCCGCTCAGCTCGGCGATGGCCTCGGCGGTTTCCTGCATGGGCAGCGCCTCAAGCAGGGTCACCAGGTGGATGGCCGTCTGGTCCGAGTGCAGCAGCTTGCGCACTCCCTCGGACTGGGAGTGGATGGGGCCGCCCTTGGCGATATCGGATAGTGCCGACGTCACATCGAGGAAGCGGGCGATCCGGCCGGTGGGCGGTGCATCGACCACGACAGCGTCGTACACATGCCGCCCGGATTTATCGACGCGGACGATGCACTCTTTGATCTTTCCGGTCAGGATGACGTCTCGCAGACCAGGCGCGATGGTGGTGGCGAACTCAATGGCCCCGATGCGCTTCATCGCACGCCCGGCCAGACCGAGGTTGTAGAACATCTCGAGGTACTCCATGAACGCCGTCTCGATCTCGACGGCCAGGGCGTTCACCGCCCCGCCACCCTCGGCGGTGGCGATCTTGAGTTCCTTGGGTGCCAGCGGAGGTACGTCGAAAAGCTGGGCGATGCCCTGCCTGTTTTCGACCTCGACCAGCAGTACCTTGCGGCCGCCCGCGGCGAGCGCAAGGGCCAGTGCCGCGGCGATGGTGGACTTTCCAGTCCCGCCCTTGCCGGTCACAAAGTGCAGTCGCGCATTCGCGACTCGTGCGGGCCAGGCATCCGACAAGGGCCCCGCCGCCGCATCGCTGGGGGAGTCAGGGGAAGTGTTCACCACGCACGCATGCTAACCGTCCATGATCGAGCCGATGTCAGAACGTCTGTGCTTGTCTAGGGTTGCGTGTATGACCGAACGCACCGCATGGGAGTACGCCACCGTCCCGCTGTTGACACATGCCACCAAGCAGATCCTGGACCAGTGGGGAAGTGACGGCTGGGAGCTGGTGAGCGTGCTGCCCGGGCCCACCGGTGAGCAGCACGTCGCCTACCTGAAGCGGTCGAAATGAGCACGCATAGCGCCCGGCTCGCCGAGCTCGGGATCGAACTGCCCGCCGTCGCAGCGCCCTTGGCCGCATATCAACCCGCAGTGCGCAGCGGCAACACCGTCTACACCTCCGGGCAGCTGCCCCTTGTGGACGGCAACCTGGTCGCCGCCGGCAAGGTGGGCGCCGAGGTCACGCCGGAGGACGCCAAGGCATTGGCCCGTACCTGCGCCCTCAATGCGGTCGCCGCGGTGGACGCACTCGTCGGGATCAACAACGTCGTGAAGGTGGTCAAGGTCGTCGGATTCGTCGCCTCGGCACCGGGGTTCACCGGCCAGCCCGGTGTGGTGAACGGAGCATCGGAGCTGCTGGGCGACGTATTCGGGGACGCCGGTGTGCACGCGCGCTCGGCCGTGGGTGTTGCGGAGCTGCCGATCAACGCCCCGGTGGAGGTGGAGATCGTGGTGGAGGTCAGAGCGGAAGCCTCCGCCTGATGGCCCACCCGGCCTACGGGCAACTGCGTCCGGTCACCGAGACCGCTTCGGTGCTGCTGGCCAACAACCCCGGGATGATGACGCTGGAAGGCACCAATACCTGGGTGCTGCGCGCGCCGGGCAGCGACGAGGTCGTCATCGTCGACCCCGGGCCGGGTGTCGCCGCCGGTGACCCCGATGTGCACCTCGAGGAGCTGGCGAAGATCGGCAAGGTGGCCCTGGTTTTGGTGAGCCATCGGCATTTCGATCACACCGGTGGTGTCGACCGTCTGGCCGAGTTGACCGGTGCGCCGGTGCGCGCCGCGGACCCGGCGTGGCTGCGCGGCGATTCGGTGGCGCTCTCCGATGGCGAGCGCATCGACGTCGCGGGATTGTCGATCTCGGTGCTCGCCACCCCCGGGCACAGCGATGATTCGGTGTCCTTCGTTCTGGATGACGCGGTATTGACCGCCGACACCATCCTTGGGCGGGGCACCACAGTGATCGCGCAAGACGGCGGCGGCCTCGGCGACTACCTGGAGTCACTGAGACGCCTTGAGGGCCTGGGCAAGCGCACCGTGCTGCCCGGCCACGGTCCCGAGCACGGCGATTTGTCGGCGATCTCGGCCGAGTACCTGGCGCACCGTGAGCAGCGTCTTGAGCAAGTGCGCGGGGCACTGGCCGCATTGGGTGAAGATGCCTCGGCTCGGCAGGTTGTCGAATTCGTCTACACCGACGTGGACCCGTCGCTGTGGGGCGCCGCCCAATGGTCGGTGCAGGCGCAGCTGGACTACCTACGCGCTGTTTAGTCAGCGGTGAACCCCATCTCATTGGCCCTCGCGGGGTCGCTCAGCTGGGGCGTCAGTGACTTCATCGGCGGGCACGCGAGCAAGCGGCGTTCCACGCTCGCAGTGCTCGCGCTGAGCCGGCCCGTCGGGTTGGCCGTCGTGAGTTTGGTGGCTGTGCTTACCGCGTCTACGCATTTCGACGGCCGCACACTACTGGGAACGCTTTCCGGCCCAGCGGCTTTCACGGCTCTCTACGCGTTGTATCGCGCGCTTGCCATCGGGCCGATGGGGGTCGTCTCACCCATCGCGGCGGTGGGCGCTGTGGTACCGGTCATCTGGGGCGCGATGATCGGACAGGCACTGTCGGGGCTGACATATCTGGGGCTGGCCGGCACACTCGTCGGCGTCATGTTGGCCTCGGCCTCGCAAGGATTGGATGGACAGCGCCCGGGGCGACAGGTGCTCGTGTGGTCGTTCTTCTGCATGGTGATGTTCGGGGTCTGCATGATCCTGCTGGCCGAGGCAGGCAGGTATCACCCCGTTGAGGCGGTGGTGGTTTCCCGCGCCACCGAGGTGATGGTGATCCTGGTGCTGGGGGCATTCAACTGGACGAGCCTGCGGCAGAACCTGCGCCCGCCATTCGGGGCGGTGCCCTTCGCGGGGGTGCTCGACACGTCGGCGATTCTGCTGTTCACGTACGCCTCATCGCGCGGAAGCCTGGGTGTGGCGGCGGTGCTGTCCTCGCTGTACCCAGTGGCGACGGTGCTCATCGCCCGCGTGGTGCTCCACGAGCGGCTGAGCCGTACGCAACAAGCCGGTGCGGTGCTGACGCTGGTGTGCGTCGCTGTGGTGGCGTTCAGCGCATCACGCTGATGCACGAGCCGCTAGCGCGCGCGGCGAGCCAGACGCTCCGAGTCGGAGATCAGGACGCTTTTGCCCTCCAGCCGGATCCAGCCGCGGTGCGCGAAATCGGCCAGCGCCTTGTTCACGGTCTCGCGGGACGCGCCCACCAGCTGAGCGATCTCTTCCTGCGTCAGGTCGTGCGTCACGCGTAGTGAGCCGCCTTCCTGGGTGCCGAACCGCTGGGCCAGCTGCAATAGCTGCTTGGCGACGCGACCGGGTACGTCGGTGAAGATCAAATCGGCGAGATTGTTGTTGGTGCGGCGCAGGCGGCGGGCCAACACGCGCAGTAGCTGCTCGGCGATCTCCGGGCGGTCGCCGATCCAGGCGCGCAGCGCGTCCCGGTCCATCGACACCGCGCGCACCTCGGTGATGGTGGTGGCGCTGGATGTCCGGGGCCCGGGGTCGAAGATCGACAGTTCACCGAACATGTCCGACGGGCCCATGATCGTCAGCAGGTTCTCACGGCCGTCGGGTGACCGGCGTCCGATCTTCACCTTGCCGGTCATGATGATGTACAGACGGTCGCCAGGCTCGCCCTCGGCGAACACCGTGTGCCCGCGCGGAAAGTCAACCGGCTGCAGCTGCTTCGTCAGCGCCGAGATGGCACTCGGTTCGACACCCTGGAAGATTCCGGCCCTGGCCAGGATCTCGTCCACGTTTGCCCCTTACCCAAATTCGTTGGTCATGCTTGCGCTGGCCTGCTCGACATGAGTCTAGAGGCCAAGTCGCTAAAGAACGTGATCAAAGCTACACCGCTGCCCCACCGGCACGCAGTGAATCCACCACCGAATGCCGTGAGCGCATGGAGGGCACACCCTCGTCACGCAGGCGATTCATGGACAAAGCGTTGACTCGTGGCTGGTTATAGCCGTTTGTGGTGGCCTCGTACACCGCCTCCAACGACGGCTCGATGCGTTGCAACTGACGCTGGTGCAAACCCTCGATGGCCGACGGCATGCCGTCACGGGCGAGCCTTTTCATATCCGATGGACTTGCTTGGTCCAGGAAATCGGCGACCTCACTTGGCTGCAAGGTATGCCGCATCAACCCGGCTTCCAGCCTTCCCAGCCCAAGGCTGGCAAGCATGAGAAGTCCGGGTACCAACAAACCGAATAGGCCCGACACGGGTTGAAGTAAACACGCCCAAGATCTCGACGAGGTCACGAAAAACAACCGGTTTGTCCTGCGCAAGGGTGCAATCGGTGGACATGCTCGCCCCTGCGGTGTCGCAAGCTCCCGCTACCCTGGGCTTGTGTCTGTGACCGGATCGGCCTCTAAGCCCAGAGCGAAATCGACGGCGAAGACGTCGGCCCCGATCCGAGCCGGGAAGACCGAGACGCACGCGGGACTGGTCCGTCGCGCGCGACGGATGAATCGAACTCTGGCGCAAGCATTTCCACATGTTTACTGCGAACTCGATTTCACCACACCGCTGGAATTGACGGTCGCCACCATCTTGTCGGCGCAATGCACCGACGTTCGGGTCAACATGGTGACCCCCGCGTTGTTCGCCAAGTACCGCACCGCGGAGGACTACGCCGGGGCCAACCGGACCGAACTCGAAGAAATGATCCGCACGACCGGCTTCTACCGGAACAAGGCGAACTCGATCATCGGGCTGGGAACGCAGCTGGTGGAGCGATACGGCGGCGAGGTGCCGCCGCGCCTGAAGGACTTGGTTACCCTGCCCGGGATTGGCCGTAAGACGGCAAATGTTGTTCTGGGCAACGCCTTTGACATCCCGGGCATCACCGTCGACACGCATTTTGGACGACTGGTGCGGCGTTGGGGGTGGACCGAGGAAGAAGACCCGGTCAAGGTCGAGCACATTGTCGGCGAGCTCATCGAGCGCAAGGAATGGACCCTGCTCAGTCACCGGGTGATCTTCCACGGTCGGCGCGTATGCCATGCCCGCAAGCCGGCCTGCGGGGTGTGCACCCTGGCCAAGGATTGTCCGTCTTACGGGCTGGGCCCGACAGATCCGGAGTTGGCGGCCGCGCTGGTGAAGGGTCCGGAAACCGAGCACTTGCTGGCCCTGGCCGGGTTGTGACGTGGCTCGGCTCAGCACCGGGGCACGGTGGACGATCGTCGGGGTGGTGTTGGTCGCCGCGCTGATCACCGTCATGTTGTCGCAACAACACGATGCGCGGCAGCGGGGGGCTCGGGGCCAGGAACCTGTCGCCGCTCGGGAACGCCGAGACGCCGACACTCCCGAGGCCCTGGCGGAACTGCGCCGCCAGGCCCAACTGCCGTCCTGTCCGGCTGCTGGCAGCGCCCCGGGCATGCCGGAACTGGCCGGGATAACGCTGGAATGCAGTGGGGTCGGGGTGCCGGTCGGTGCTGCGCTCGCCGGGCGTCCGGTGGTGCTGAACCTGTGGGCTTACTGGTGTGGTCCGTGTGCCGATGAGCTGCCGGCGATGGCCGAGATGCAGCGCCGCGCGGGCGACAAGCTGACCGTTGTGACGGTGCACCAAGACGAGAATGAGGCCGCCGGGCTGGCCAAGCTCGCCGAGCTTCACGTCCGGCTGCCGATGATCCAGGATGGAGCCCGCCGAATCGCGGCCGCGCTGAAGTCACCGAATGTCATGCCCACAACAATTTTGATCCGTGCGGACGGTAGCGTTGCCCGAGTGCTACCGCGTTCGTTCACTTCGGCGGATGAGATCGGTGCCGAGGTGGAGCAAGCGTTGGGAGTGAGGTTCTAGGTCGTGACTGCCGATGAGCCGCTTGCGCGAAGAGGATTGGCGACGGCGCCGTTGACGCCCGGCGCCGCTCCTGACTGGATGCGACCGCTGGTGGACAACGCCGCGGGTGTCAAAGATATCTACGGCCGAGGCGTGCACCCCGCGATCAAGGCGGTGCTACGGGCGCGCAAGCTGCCTTCCTCCGGGCGTCCGGCGGCGGTTTTGGTGCTGGTATCCGCCGACGGAACGGTCACCGATCCCACCGAGGCAGATCTGTTGCTGACGGTGCGGGCATCGACCTTGCGTCAGCACAGCGGCCAGGTGTCGTTTCCCGGCGGCGCCACCGATCCCGGTGACGGGGGACCGGTGGGAACCGCGTTGCGTGAGGCGCACGAGGAGACGGGGCTGGATCCCGTCCGGGTGCAACCGCTGACGGTGATGGAGCCGCTCTTCATTCCTCCGTCCGGTTTTCACGTCTCGCCGGTGCTTGCGTATTCATCCGATCCGGGTCCGGTCCTCGCCGTCGATCCGGGCGAGACCGCCGAGGTTTCGCGCGTGAAGATCGGTGACCTCGTCAATCCGGAAAATCGGATCATGGTGACCAAGAAGACTTTTGGTATTCGATACAGCGGCCCGGCCTTCTTGCTTCCGGGGATGCTGGTGTGGGGTTTTACCGGGCAGATCATCGCGGCGATGCTGGAAGTGTCCGGCTGGGCGCAGCCGTGGGACACTCGTAACCTTCGTGATCTTGATGAGTTACTGGCCGAGCACCTGGGAGGGTCGGTATGAACCTGAATCCGTCGCAGTGGCTTGATATCGGCGTCATCGCTGTCGCGTTCATCGCGGCGGTGTCCGGATGGCGTTCCGGCGCATTGGGTTCCCTGATGTCCTTCGTCGGAGTGATTCTGGGCGCGGTGGCGGGCGTCATGCTGGCTCCGCATGTGGTGGGCAACCTGGATGGAGCACGTACTCGGCTGTTCGCCTCACTCCTGCTCATCCTCGTGCTGGTGGTCATCGGTGAGGTCGCCGGCGTGGTGCTGGGCCGGGCCATGCGCGGCGCCATCAAGAATCGGGCGCTCCGTGCCGGTGATTCGGCGGTGGGGGTGGTGCTGCAGGTAGCCGCCGTGCTGGTGGCCGCATGGCTGCTGTCCATCCCGATGCAAAGCTCGAATCAGCCGAATATCGCTGCGGCAGCACGTGAATCGAAGGTACTCAGCCAGGTCGACAAGTACGCCCCGGACCAACTCCGTAAGGTGCCCAACGATCTATCGAAGCTGTTGGACACCTCAGGGGTCACCGGTGTGTTGCAGCCGTTCGGCAAGACCCCCATCGCGGCCGTCGATGCGCCGGATTCATCGCTGGTCGATGGTCCGGTGGTGCGTGGAGCCGAGCCGAGCGTCGTCAAGATCAAGGGTATTGCCCGCAGCTGCCAAAAATCGCTTGAGGGAACCGGATTCGTCATCGCCCCGCACCGGGTGATGTCGAATGCCCACGTGGTGGCCGGCACGAACAGTGTCACCGTGGAGTCGGCGGGGCAGACCTTCGACGCCAGCGTGGTGGCCTACGACCCCAGCGCGGACATCTCGATCCTCGCTGTTCCGGATATGCCCGCAGCGCCGCTGGTCTTCGCGTCCAAGCCCGCCCAGACCGGGGATGATGCCATCGTGCTGGGCTACCCGGGCGGTGGGAACTACAAGCCGACCCCGGCGCGGGTCCGCGAGATCATCGAACTGAATGGCCCAGACATCTACCGGTCCACCACGGTCACCCGCGAGGTGTACACCGTCCGGGGCTCGGTGCTCCAAGGCAATTCGGGCGGTCCGCTGATCGACACGGAAGGTCGGGTGCTCGGCGTGGTCTTCGGGGCGGCCATCGACGATGACGACACCGGATTCGCGCTCACCGCCAAACAGGTCAAGGATCAGCTGGCCAAGGCCGATCTTGTCGAGCCCGTCGGCACCGGCAGTTGCATCTCCTCGCCGGAGGCCAACAAGTCGCCGGAGCAGCCCGTCAATGGGCCGCAGTCACCGGCGCCCAACAAAACCCCGTAGGTGTTCGTTGACGGTGGCGGGATCTTCCTCGTGGCCGTAGTGACCCACCCCGCGCAGTGCGGCGAACTGTCCGTGAGGTGCGAATCGCAGTGACCGGTGCACGGGGTCGGCGAGCACGTACGGATCGGTATCGCCGCGCATGTGGAGCACGGGGACAGACAGTTCGCGGTTCATTGAGCGCATGAAACGCCAACCTTCGCTGCGTAATTGGCTGCGTACCGCCCACCGCTGATACTCCAGCGTGCAATGGGCCACCCCGGGGATGGCGATCGCGGTCCGCAGCTGCTTCATGGTCTCGGCGAAATCCTCAGTGGTGGTCCACTGTGCGCCGGCCCGCGAGCGCACCAGACGTTCCAGCTCGGCACCCTGATGACGTGTCAGGGTGCGCTCGGGAAGGATCGGCACCTGGTAGCGCATCAGTGAAGGCAGTAGCGCCCCACCCTGCCCGGTTCTGCGGAATGTGGCGGTGCGCAGCGCGATCGGGTGCGGTGAGCTCACCACTGCGATGGCATCGACAAGGCGCGGATGCAGGTTGGCGGTGGCCCAGCAGACCAGCCCGCCCTCGGCATGCCCGACGAGCGTGGCCGATGTGTGGCCCAGGGCGCGAATCAATCCGGCGGTGTCGCCGGCCAGTGTCCATCCGTCGTATCCGCGCGGTGGTTTATCGCTGCCCCCGTAGCCACGCAGATCGACGGCCACCACGCGGGCATCCGTCAGCGCGCGCAGCTGATGACGCCACGACCACCAGAAGGAACCGAATCCGTGCAGCAGCAGTACGAGCGGTCTGCTGGTGACGGCTACTGTCGGTGTGCTGGGGGCCTCGGCCTCCACCACGTGAAATCGAATTCCGTTGGCATGCACGTCGAAATGACGCCATGGGCCGACGATGCGGACCACGGACGGGTCGGGGTGGCGGGCCGTCTGGTCAAAGAGCATGGGTGTGTCGGTATCGAGCCGACGTGAATCAGTTACCAGCCCGACGGGTCTGTGGGCTTGGCCGACTTGGTCAGTGCTGGGGTCTCATCGTCTCGCGAGGTGAACACGGTCCGTGTCTCCTTGACGGAGGCGATGGTGTCGCGTGGTCCTCGGATTCGTCTGACCTGGAGGAAACCGATCAGCACCGCGAGGACGGCGACGAACACCATGGCGGCGAAGATGATCAGGTAGGCGGCCCAGGCCGGCAGCCAGATCTTGAGGATCTCTGCAGCGAAAAAGAAGAAGAAGAACGTCGAGTAGAACAGCACGACGAGGGCCGCGATGAAGAAGATGCTGCCCGCAACACCCTTCTTGACGTCCCGGACGACCTCGGCGCGGGCCAGCTCCACCTCGGCGCGCACCAGGGCGGAAACCTGGGTGGTGGCATCACGGACGAGATTGCCGATGGTGGGTTCGCCGGTGCCGGTCGCGTTCGGATCGGACAGCGGAATGGCGGCGACGGTGATCGGAACACCATTGCTGTCCGTGCGGTAGTTGCGGCTTCCAGGGCTGCTCACTGTGCTCCCTCCGTGTCCCCTTGCGGGTCCGGTGTGATGTCGTGCGGCCTATGTTGCCACGTCGATGGCGCCGGGGTTGCGGCGCGTCTTACCGGGGAGCGTCGTTACCCAATCGATAGCACTGTGACAGAAGTGACCAGTGTGAATATTGTTTAGAATGGTGGCAGGCATGGCCGACGGGGGAGAGATGCGGCCGGAATGAGAAAGGCTGCACCAATGAGCCGCATGCGTGAAGAGGCTAAGGCGCCGATGAGGTCACCTGGGCGGCGTATGCGATACGGGTTGTCGGTCCTGATCGCGCTGTTCGGCCTCGTCGCCGGCGTGATTCCGGCTGGCGCGGCCCCCGCGGCCGGCGCCGATGACAAGGTGCCCATGGGCGGTGGCGCCGGGCTGATCATCAACGGCGACACCCTCTGCACGTTGACGACGATCGGGCACGACAACAAGGGCAATCTGGTGGGCTTCACCTCTGCTCACTGCGGCGGTGCGGGTTCGCAGGTGGCCTCGGAGGACTTTCCCAAGAAGGGTGTGCTCGGCAAGTTCGTCAACGGCAACGAGCAGTACGACTACGCGACCATCCAGTTCGATCCCGAGAAGGTGCAGCCGGTGAACACCTACAAGGGTTTCACCATCACCGGAATCGGGCCGGACCCGCAGCCCGGTGACATCGCGTGCAAGCTGGGACGCACCACCGGAAACTCATGCGGCGTGACCTTCGGAGCCGGAGCTGAGCCCGGCACATTCATCAATCAGGTCTGCGGCCAGCCAGGAGACTCGGGTGCGCCGGTCACCGTGAACGGACAGCTGGTGGGAATGATCCATGGCGCTGCGACCAAGCTGCCGGTGTGCGTTATCAAATACATCCCGCTGCACACGCCGACCACCACATACTCGATCAATACCGTGCTGGCCGATATCAACGCCAAGAACCGCACCGCCGGAGTGGGTTACACCCCGGTCGGTTGAGGCACCAAGCCCAAACCACCGTCGGGTGCGAGCTTGACGTATCTAGCGAAATCTCCGCGTGAGACTCGCGCTCGATCTGGTGGGGCCTACTTACTGGCTCTGATCGCCTCGAAGACGCTCGGGTCGACCAGTGTCGAGGTATCGCCCAACTCGCGTCCCTCGGCCACGTCACGCAGCAGCCGCCGCATGATCTTGCCGCTGCGGGTCTTGGGCAGCTCGGGTACCACGTGAATCTCGCGCGGCTTGGCAATGGGCGAGATCTCCTTGGACACCTGGGCCTTCAGGTGCGAGACGAGCTCGTCACCCTCGACCGTGTGGCTGGCCTTCAGAATCACGAACGCCACGATGGCCTGCCCTGTCGTGTCGTCGGAGGCGCCGACGACGGCGGCCTCGGCGACACCTTCGTGTCCGACAAGTGCGGATTCCACCTCCGCGGTGGAGATCCGGTGACCGGAGATGTTCATGACGTCATCGATGCGACCTAATACCCAGATGGCGCCGTCGCTGTCATAGCGGGCACCGTCGCCGGCGAAGTACCAACCCTTGTCGGCGTAGCGGGACCAGTAGGTCTCTTTGAATCGCTCCGGGTCGCCCCAGATGCCGCGCAGCATCGACGGCCACGGCTTGTCGAGTACCAGATACCCGGTGACTGGTTCATCGCCGCTCGCCGGTTCCAGCCGATTTCCGTCGTCGTCAACGATTTTCGCGGAGACACCGGGCAACGCACGCATCGCGGAGCCTGGCTTGGTGTCGGTGATGCCGGGCAGCGGTGAGATCATGGCCGAGCCGGTTTCGGTCTGCCACCAGGTGTCGACGATGGGGGTGCGGTTACCGCCGATGACTTCCCGGTACCAGCGCCAGGCCTCCGGGTTGATCGGCTCACCGACGCTGCCGAGCAGTCGCAGACTGGACAGGTCGTGCGCGAACGGGATCTCGCGGCCCCACTTCATGAAGGTGCGCACCAGGGTTGGGGCGATGTAATAGATGGTGACGCCGTACTTTTCGATGATCTCGAAATGCCGGTGCTCGTTCGGGGACGTGGGTGTGCCCTCGTACACCACCTGGGTGGCGCCGTTGGACAGTGGGCCGTAGACGATGTAGGTGTGTCCGGTGACCCAGCCGATATCGGCTGTGCACCAGTACACGTCGGTCTCGGGCTTGAGGTCGAAAATGTTGAAATGCGTGTACGAGGTCTGCGTCAGGAAGCCGCCCGACGTATGCACGATGCCCTTGGGCTTTCCGGTCGTACCCGAGGTGTACAGCAGGAACAACGGATGCTCGGAATCAAAGGACTCGGGGACGTGAGTGGTATCGGCGTGGGAAACCGTCTCGTGCCACCACAGGTCGCGACCCTCGGTCCATTCGACGGGAATCTCGGTGCGGCGCACCACGAGAACATGTTCGACGGAACTCGGCTCGTCGCCCAGCGCCTCGTCGACGCCGACCTTCAGCGGGGCCGCCGCGCCGCGGCGCCATTGGCCGTCGGAGGTGATGACCAGCTTGGCCTGGGCGTCGTCGATGCGTGCCCGCAGCGCTGCGGCGGAGAATCCTGCGAACACCACCGAATGCATGAGGCCCAGCCGCGCACACGCCAGCATCGCCACGATCGCCTCGGGCAGCATCGGCATGTAGATGGCCACCCGATCACCGGACACCAGGCCGAGCTCGGTCAGATAGTTGGCCGCCTGGCTGACCTGAGCCAGCAGCTCGGCGTAGGTGATGGTCCGGGTATCACCGGGCTCGCCCTCCCAGTGGATGGCGACACGCTCGCCGTTGCCGGCCTCCACGTGCCGGTCGACGCAGTTGTACGCGACATTGAGCTTGCCGCCGACGAACCACTTCGCGAACGGAGCCCCGGACCAGTCGAGTACCTCACCGAAGGGCTCGCTCCAATGCAGGCGATTGGCCTGCTGCGCCCAGAACCCGAGTCGGTCTTCCTCGGCCGCCTGGTAGAGGTCCGCGGTCGCGTTCGCTGTCGCCACGAACTCCGGTGACGGCGGGTAGCGATCCGGTTCGGTGCTGATTTCGGTCATCTGATCTGGCCTTTCTGCCATAGACAGGTCCGCATCGAAAGCCTAGTGGGCGGTCCTGGTTACCGAGAAGTAATTGGGGTCGTCGTGCAGATCAGGGCGCGGCGGTGTGTCGATGAAGAGACATCGGCGTGATACCCGCCTATGGTTCGTCCTACCTATTTCAGCTACCGAAGGGAAGGGTGAGGATGAGGTTCCGCCAACTGGCCGTCGCGTTGCTCGTTGGTGTTGCCGCGATCCTTCCCGCCGGCTGCGGCGACCTCGTGACTCCGGCGCCGCCGGGCTACTTCAGCATGTACATCACCGAACCCGAGCACACCTTGGTACCGGGAAACACCACCGAGAATCAGGGTGGTCGGATCCTGCGCTCGCTATTTACCGCGCTGGTCGAGTTCAACAATGACACCGCCGAGGTGGAGTACACCGGGGTGGCCGAATCGATCACCAGTCACGACAACATCAACTGGACGATAAAGCTCAAGCCCGGATGGACATTCCACAACGGCGAACCGGTGACGTCCCAGTCCTATGTCGACGCATGGAACTACACCGCCCTGAGCACCAACGCCCAGGGCTCCTCGAGCTTCCTCGCCAATGTCGACGGGTTCGATGATCTGCAGGGTGACCCGAAGAACAAGATTCTACCGCGGGCGACACAGATGCGCGGATTGCATGTCGTGGATGACCTGATGTTCACCGTGCGGCTGAACACTCCGTTCGCGATCTACCCGATGACGTTGGGGTATACAGCGTTTCTCCCGTTGCCCAAGGTCTTCTTTCAGGATCCGGCCAAGTTCGGGGTGCACCCCATCGGCAATGGCCCGTTCAAGGCAGACGGCGATTGGGTGCGCGGCGTCGGTTTCACGCTGAGTCGCTATGACCAATATGTAGGCCCGAAGAAGGCCAAGTCCAAGGGCTTGATCTGGCGCGTGTACACCGAGGGACTGACCGCCTACACCGATATGCAGGCCGGCGCCCTGGATATCCAGCTCGATCTGCCCGACTCCGCCTACGAGAACGCCAGGGCCGAATTCGGATCGGCCTTCCTGGAGCGGCCACGCCCGGATATCACCTCACTGGGCTTCCCGATGTATGACCCGCGGTATGGCGATGTGCGTGTGCGCCAGGCGATTTCCATGGCCATCGATCGCGAGGCGATCACTCAGGTGATCTTCTCCGGTACCCGCACGCCCGCCACCTCTTACGGTTCCGCAGTGGTCTACGGGTACCGCAAGGGCGCCTGCGGAAAGCTGTGTGAGCTGCACGTCGACGAGGCCAACAAGCTGCTCGACGACGCTCACTTCGATCGGAGTAAGCCCATTGAGCTGTGGTACAGCTCGTCGAGCACCGGTGCGTTGTCGTGGGTGCAGGCCATCGGAAACCAGCTGCAGTCCAACCTGAAAGTGCCCTACATCCTCAAGAGCCTGCCGTGGTCGCAGTTCCTGCCGTTGCAGGACAGCAAGGGGATGACGGGGCCCTTCCGGTCCGGCTGGGTGATGGACTACCCATCGATCTACAACTTCCTGGAGTCGTTGTACGGCACTGTGGCGCTTCCCCCGGCCGGATCGAACTACGTGTTCTACAGCAATCCGGCCTTCGATGAGCTGCTGCGGCAGGGTAACAACGAACCGACCGTGGAACTCGCTACCAAGGCGTATCAGAAGGCGGAAGACTTGTTGTTCAAAGATCTTCCGGCCGCCCCGCTGTTCTACGAGGTCAATCAGGCGGTGCATTCCAAGCGGGTGAGCAACGTCAAGATCGGCATCCAAGACTGCATTGAGTACGCCGATGTGGAGGTCGTGCAATGACCGCCAAACTGCTTGATGTCCAGCGTTTGTGGCAGAACGCGGGCATGTTTCGGTACGTCGTGAAGCGCCTGCTGCTGGCCGTCCCGGTGCTCATCGGAACATCTCTGCTCATCTACGCCCTGGTGTACGCGCTGCCGGGTGATCCGATCAGGGCCCTGGCGGGCGATCGTCCGTTCACGCCCGAGGTCATGGCGCAGCTGCGCGAACGCTTTCACCTCAACGATCCGTTCTTAGTGCGGTACGGCAAATACATCGTCGGCTTTCTGCACGGTGACTTTGGTACCGACTTTCAGGAACGCCCTGTCGCGCAGACTGTTTCACAGCGCCTGCCGGTCACCTTACGGCTCACGGTGGTGGCGGTGGTATTCGAGACGATCATCGGCATCACCGCCGGAGTGCTGTGCGCGGTGCGCCGGGGATCGTTCTACGACAATCTGGTTCTCGTCACCACGACGCTGCTGGTTTCGATGCCGGTGTTCGTGCTTGGCTTTCTGGCGCAGTACCTCTTCGGCTTCAAACTCGGCTGGTTCCCCATCGCCGGAATCCGGGACGGCTGGTACAGCTTCCTGCTACCTGGACTGGTGTTGGCCTCACTGTCCATGGCCTATGTCGCTCGCCTGACCCGGACGTCGATGCTGGAGACCATGGACGCCGACTATATCCGTACCGCCCGCGCCAAGGGCGTCTCCGAATCGCGCATTCTGCTGCGGCACACGCTGCGTAACAGCCTGATTCCGGTGGTCACGTTCATCGGGGCGGACGTCGGAGCGTTGTTGGCGGGCGCCGTCGTCACCGAGTCGGTGTTCAACATCCCCGGACTGGGGAGGGCGACGTTCGATGCGGTCCGTAACCAGGAGGGTGCCGTGGTGGTGAGCATCCTGACATTGATCGTCTTCTTCTACATCTTCTTCAATCTCGTCGTCGACATCCTGTACGCGCTGTTGGATCCGAGGATTCGCTATGAGTGACCCCATACACGCTCCGGGCCCGGTGTCGGGGCCCGACGCCACTGCCGAATCGCTGGTGGAGCAGGCGGACCTCTGGGGCAACGCGTGGAAGTACTTACGCCGTAGTGGCTTCTTCATCACGGGGTCGATTCTGTTGACGATTCTGGTCTTGATGGCATTGGCTCCACAGTTGTTCACCTTCGGGAAAGACCCCCGCGACTGCGACCTTTATCAGGCCCGTAAGGGGATCAGCGCGGCTCATTGGCTGGGAACGGACCTGCAGGGCTGCGATTACTACGCCAATGTGGTCTATGGGGCCCGGGTGTCACTGACGATCGGGCTGATCGCGATGGTCGGTGTGCTGATCATCGGTGTCTTCGTCGGGGCGCTGGCGGGATATTTCGGGGGCATCGCAGACTCTGCTTTGTCTCGGTTGACCGATGTCTTCTATGGCATTCCCACGATTCTGGGCGGAATGATCCTCCTCTCCGTGGTGGGCCATCGCACGGTGTGGAGTGTCGCCGGCGCGCTGATCGTGTTCGGCTGGATGACCTCGATGAGGCTCGTGCGCTCCAGCGTCATGGCCATCAAACAGAGCGACTACGTCCAGGCCGCCATCGCGCTGGGAGCACCGACTTGGCGAATACTGCTGCGACACATACTTCCCAACGCGTTGGCACCGGTCCTCGTGTACGCCACCATCGCGGTGGGCAGCTTCATCGCGGCGGAAGCCACGCTGACCTATATGGGCATCGGCCTGGAGTTGCCGGAGATTTCGTGGGGGCTGCAGATCAATGACGGACAGTCCCGTTTTGCCACCACGCCACGGCTGGTCATCGTTCCCGCCCTGTTCCTCTCGGCCGCCGTGCTGGGCTTCATCATGGTGGGTGACGCCCTCCGCGACGCTCTCGATCCGCGGAGGAGGTAGGCGGAGGTGTCCACAGATTCCGTGATCGAGATCAGGGACCTCACGGTCGATTTCGAGGTCGACAAACAATGGGTGCCGGCCGTCAAGGGCGTCTCGCTGACCGTCGCCAAGGGGGAGGTGCTTGCCATCGTCGGGGAGTCCGGTTCGGGAAAATCCACGACCGCCATGGCCATTCCGGCGCTATTACCCTCCAGTGCGCGCGTTGACGGAAGCATCAAGCTCAACGGTGCTGAGTTGCTCGGTGCCACCAATGACGAGCTGCGAGAGGTGCGCGGCAAGGATGTTGCCGTCATCTTCCAGGAGCCGATGACGGCACTGAATCCGGTGTACACCATCGGCTGGCAGATCGCCGAGGCCGTCTGTTCGCATAAGAAGGTGACGCGCCGACAGGCACGCGACCGCGCCGTCGAGCTCCTTGAGCTGGTGGACATGCCCGAGCCGCAGAAGCGGGTTAAGCACTACCCGCACCAGCTTTCCGGTGGGCAGCGTCAGCGCGCGATGATCGCGCAGGCTCTTGCACTGGATCCCGGGCTGCTCATCGCCGACGAGCCCACCACCGCGCTCGACGTGACCGTGCAGGCCGAAATCCTTGATCTCATGCGTGATCTGCGACATCGCATCGATGCTGGAATCATTCTGATCACGCACGACATGGGTGTGGTGGCAGACATGGCGGACCGCATCATGGTGATGAAGGATGGTGAGGTCGTCGAAGAGGGGGATGCCGACGGCATCTTCCACCGGGCCCAGCAGCCGTACACGCGGCAGCTGCTGGCGGCGGTGCCCCACCTGGGCGCCACCCTGCACGACAATGACGAATCTTTGCAGCCGCCAAGCGATCTTGCGCTAAAGGTGGAGCACGCGGTCATCGAGTATCCGGGCAGGGGGGGAAGTTTTCGGGCCATCGACGATGTGTGCTTCTCCATCGGTCGGGGTGAGGTGGTGGGCCTTGTGGGCGAATCAGGTTCCGGGAAATCCACCATCGGGCGCGCAGCGGTGGGCCTACTCAAGGTGACATCGGGAACCATCTGCGTTGCTGGACATGATATTTCGAAGGCCAACCGCAAACAGCTGCGGGGCATCCGGAGCAAGGTGGGGGTGGTGTTCCAGGATCCGGGATCCTCGCTGAATCCGCGATGGCCGATCGGCCAGTCGATCGCCGAACCGTTGACTCTGCACACCGATATGGATCGCTCCCAACGGGAAAACCGGGTGAAGACGCTGCTGGAGCAGGTGCAGTTGCCCGCGAACATGCGAAACCGCTTCCCCCATCAGCTCTCCGGTGGGCAGCGGCAGCGTGTCGGCATCGCGCGCGCCTTGGCGCTGGAGCCAACGCTGCTGATCGCCGACGAACCGACCTCGGCGCTGGATGTTTCGGTGCAGGCGCGGGTGCTCGAACTGTTCGCCGAACTGCAACGTGAACACGGCTTCGCATGCTTGTTCATCAGCCATGACCTGGCGGTGGTCGAATTGGTCGCGAGCCGCATCGCGGTGCTCAACCATGGCCGCCTCGCTGAATTCGGTTCCGATAAGCAGGTATTGACCGCACCGACGGATGACTACACCAAGCGTCTACTCGCGGCGGTGCCGGTTCCGGACCCGGAGCAGCAGCGGATCCGGCGCGAGGAGCGCAAGGCGTTGCGGTGAGTCTGTTGTACGACGAGCCATTCAGTACCGTTAGTGGACCATGACTGATCCACTCGCGCCGTTGGCCACCTTGCCGGGAGTATCCGAAGCCGCCGAATCCGCTCGCGATGCGCTGAGTAAGGTGCACCGTCACCGCGCCAATCTGCGGGGATGGCCGGTGACCGCGGCCGAGGCTGCAGTGCGGGCGGCCAGATCCTCGTCGGCGCTGGACGGCGGCACGATGAAGCTGAGCGCCGATGGAGCGGTGGATGACCCGATACTGGCAGGTGCGCTGCGTGTGGGGCAGGCACTCGATGGGGACGCGCTCAGCCAGATGACGTCGGTGTGGTCGCGCGCGCCCCTGCAAGCATTGGCGCGTCTCCATGTGCTGGCGGCCACTGGCATGGCCGATGAGGACACTCTGGGACGGCCGCGCCCCGGCGTCGATACCGACCGGCTGGAGCTGTTGGCGCAACTGATCTCGGGTAGAACATCAGTGGCCGCACCGATTCTTGCGGCGATCGCACACGGGGAACTTCTGGCGCTGAACCCATTTGGTTCTGCCGATGGTGTGGTCGCGCGCGCGGCATCCCGGTTGGTGACAGTGTCGCGTGGTCTTGATCCGCATGCGCTCGGTGTTCCGGAGGTGATGTGGATGCGTCAGTCGGGAAGGTACCGAGAGCTTTCCTCCGCTTTTGTCGAGGGGACGCCGGAGGCGATTGCAGCGTGGATTATCTTCTGCTGTCAGGCATTAACGGCGGGGGCTGCTGAGGCGACATCGATCGCCGACACGGCGTCGAGCTAACGAAACCCGTCTGCACATAAAAACGGGCGACGGTCCGAATGAATCGGCCCGCCGCCCGTTAGCACGGATCCTCCGGTTACCAAGCGTGCATTATGGGTTGTGTGGGTGGCCTCGGCGCTTTCACGACGCTTCTTACCCGGACTTCACCCAAGAAGTCTGATGAGTCGTCTCTGTTCGCGATTGCGCAGGCCCACAACGCTTCTGCCCTTGTCGCGGCGTGCTCCGCGTGGGTGCCGTGGTCCGTGCTGGGAATCCTAGGTCGGGAGATCGATCCTTCTCTTCCGAGTCGACCTTGGCCTTGCCAGGCTTCCGTCCCTTCTTTCTACACTGAGACGACGGTCACATCAAGGGGCAATTCCAATGGTCACCGCTTTGTTACGCGCGTACCAAGAGTGACGTGTGTCTAGTACTACGGCCGCAGCTTGCGGATCAACGAATAAGTAAGTGCCCCAGCGGCAATTGCGCTCAGTCCAACGGCGGCCGTCGTGGCGGCAGCGGCACCGGAGGGGACCGGTATCCGATCACCCAGCGACACGGGCCGTGAAAACGTCAGCACCGGCCAGCCGCGCGCCATGGATTCCTTGCGCAGTGCCCGATCTGGATTGACGGCTGTCGGGTGACCAACAGATTCCAGCATCGGTAGGTCGGTAATCGAATCCGAGTAGGCGTAGCAGTGTTCCAGGGGGTAGCCCTCGCGTTTGGCGAGTTCCTGGATCGCCGCCACCTTCCCTTCGCCGTAGCAGTAGAAGGCGACATCGCCTGTGTACTTACCGTTGTCCACCACCATGCGTGTTGCCATCGCGTGGGTCGCGCCGAGGGCGCGGGCGATGGGGGCGACGATCTCCTCGCCCGAGGCGGAGACCACCACGACATCGCGGCCGCAGAGCTTGTGGTCGGCGATCAGGTCGGCGGCCTCGGCGAACACCAACGGATCGACGATGTCATGCAGTGTCTCGGCAACGATCGCCTTCACCTGCTCGACGTCCCAGCCCGTGCACATATTGGTGATGTGGGTACGCATGCGATCCATCTGGTCGTGATCGGCGCCGGACAGCAAGAAGAAGAATTGTGCGTAACTCGATTTTAAGACGGCGCGTCTATTTATCAGGCCCTGGTCGAAGAACGGCTTGCTGAACGCGAGTGTGCTCGACTTCGCGATCACGGTCTTGTCCAGATCGAAGAAGGCTGCCGTCCTAGGGGCTGGCGCGGTGTCCGTGGGCTGGCTGATGGCTTCGGCATCCCGGTCCTCAACGGAAGGGAAGGGTCCGGGTTCCGTTGCGTGGTCGGTCACAGCTCGAGGATAGATCTCACCGGGTGTGTCGTCGTGTCCATCCGGAAAGTCGCAGTTCAACGGGGGTGGTCTGGTAACGCGGCGGTGCTAGAAGAAGGGTTGCCTTTCTTTCCCCTTTTTCAGCCGATTGGTCTTGCCACCCTCACCTGGTTCGTGTGTATAGTGGGGTTACTCGGCTATGCCGAGTGTGTCTCAGCCCGACCCCCCGGGGCTGAAGCACGACGACCCTCGCCTCCTCCCCCCCTGGCGAGGGTCGTCCTCTTTTCTGGGGACGTTAATCACCGGTTTTTGCGGTTCACCTCGGATCTATCCACAGATTCGCATCCATCCCCAATCTCGACGACGCCCCTGGTGCTCTCATCGCGCAACCTCGATGGTGGAGCGCGTGGAGGGAATGACGGGAGAGCCGATCGTCGTCGCTGTGGGCGATCGAGATCTCGGCAACGACATCGAACGGATCGTCGCCGCGACCGGTAGACCGTTGATCCTCGCTACCGAGGCCGGCGCGATCGGCAGGCAGGCGTGGACCCGTGCGGGCGCTGTGGTGCTCGACGGCGCTGACCCGTCGTTGGATGCGGTGAGTCGACTGCCGCGTCGAGCGCGGGTCCTGCTTGTCTCTCGGGACGAGCCGACGAGTGAGATGTGGCGCAGGGCGGTTGCGGTGGGTGCCGAGCAGGTGCTCGCCTTGCCCGAGGATGAGGTCCGGCTCGTCGAGGCTTGTTCAGCAATACCGCCCACCGCCCGGGCGGGCGAGGCGCCGGTGATTGCTGTGGTGGGCGGACGCGGTGGCGCCGGTGCGTCTGTTCTGTGTGCCGCGATTGGCCTGAGCGTGCCGGGAGGCGCGCTCATCGTGGATGCCGATCCGTATGGCGGCGGAATTGACTTGCTGCTCGGGTGGGAGGACATCGACGGCCTGCGGTGGCCGGACATCGATATGCGCAGCGGTCGAGTGAGTTTCGATGCTCTTCGCCGTGCACTGCCGCATCGTCGTGGGCTCGTAGTCGTGTCGGGCGACAGAACGGGAGGCGGCGGAAACGCGGATGCAGTCGGTGGGGTGATTGACAGTGGGCGGGGAGCCGGCGTGCCGGTGATCATTGATCTGCCGAGGCGGCTCGGTCCGACGAGTGTGGCCGCACTGGAGCGTACGGATTTGGTCGTCGTGGTGACGCCCGCCGAGGTACGGGCGTGCGCGGCTGCAGCGCTGGTGACCGCGGCGATACAAGCCACCAACCAGAACATCGGCACGGTGGTGCGCGGTCCAGCTCCGAGTGGGTTGCGCCCGGCGGAGGTGGCCGAAATCGTGGGGGCTCCAATGATCGCCGCCATGCGGCCGGAACCGAATCTCGGCAATCGTCTCGACAACGGTGGTCTACGGCTATCGGGGCGTTCACCGTTGGCAGGTGCCGCGCGGGCAGTGCTGGCGCTGGTCTCGCGGGGCGGCAAGGGTGCGGCGGCGTGACCGGATCGTTGATCGACCGTGTTCGGGAGCGGCTAGCCACCGAGAATGTCACGCTGCGCCCCTCGGCAGTGGCGGCCCTGATTCGCGCTGAATCTGGTGGCGTACTAGGTGATAGCGATGTGCTGCACAACATAAAGGAGCTCCAGAGTGAGCTGGCCGGTGCCGGCATTCTCGAACCGCTGTTGTGCGCCGAGGATACGACGGATGTCTTGGTCACCGCACCCGATCGGGTCTGGGTGGATGACAGTCAAGGGTTGCGGCTCACCACCGTGAGATTCGCCGACGAGGCTGCCGTGCGCAGACTCGCACAACGGTTGGCTCTGGCGGTTGGACGACGCCTGGATGACGCGCAGCCATTTGTTGACGGACAGCTGACGGGCATCGGTCCGCCCCGTTCGGTGGTGCGTGTCCACGCGGTACTGGCGCCCGTCGCAGTCGGCGGCACATGTGTATCGCTGCGCGTATTGCGCCCCACTGTTAAGGGTTTGGAGCAGCTGATCGCCGACGGCACCGTTGCGGAGGATGCCGGTGGATTGCTTCGCGGAATGCTTGCCGCCCGACTGGCCTTTCTTGTCACCGGGGGCACAGGCGCAGGTAAGACCACCTTGCTCTCGGCACTGCTCGGAGCCGTCCATCCGTCAGAACGCATCATCTGCGCCGAGGACGCCGCCGAGCTCGCGCCGCGTCATCCGCATGTGGTCACGCTGGCGGCACGCACCGTCAACGTCGAGGGCGCCGGGGAAGTGACTCTGCGCCAGTTGGTTCGTCAGGCATTGCGCATGCGTCCCGACCGAATCGTGGTGGGTGAGGTGCGCGGAGCCGAGGTGGTCGAACTGCTGACCGCCCTCAACACCGGCCACGATGGCGGTGCGGGAACCGTCCATGCGAACGCTCCGGCAGAAGTCCCCGCAAGGTTGGAGGCGCTCGGCGCCCTGGGCGGCCTCGACCGCGCCGCACTCCATTCTCAGTTCGCTGCGGCCATTTTATCTGTAGGGGCGTTGGGGGTGTGTCCGACTGTTCCCGGCGGGGCAGTGAGCCAATGTTTGGCGGTGGGTAACAGTGTTATCTGTAGGGTGTTCCCATCGCTGTGTGGTGAGCGGGCACACAGATCTTGTGTGCGGCAAGCGGTCTTGGCTGGCGCATGATCGTCCCGTTGAGGCTGGGTGACTGACCATTGCGCCGCGTGGAGTGGGCCTGTTCTATTTGGTTAGGTCGGCAGCGAGTTGTCTGACGCGGGCGGCGATGTCGTCGCGGACCAGGCGCATGCGTTCGATGCCGCCGATGCCGCGTTCGGAGGGTTCGTCGGTGTCCCAGTATTCGATCTGGAGGCCGTCGGTGGATGCGAGTTTGGCTTCTCGGCCCAGGATCACTACGCGAGCGACGCTGCGTAGCAAGTCTGGGTCGATGGGTTTGGGGTGCTCTCCAGTGATATCCGCCCCTACCTCTAGGAGGGTCTGCGCGGAGAGTTCGTTGATGGCGTCGCCACGATCGGTGCCCGCCGAGCACACATCGATCAGGTCACCGGCCGCTTTGTTCATGAGTCCTGCGGCCATCTGGGATTTTCCGCCGTTGCGGGCGCAAATGGCTTATCAGCACCCCTACCCCACATCATACCCCCATGGGGTATGATGTGGGGTAGTCGGCGGCGTCGCGGCCGGCTAGGCCGCCCCGGACATTGATGCGCCCTTACGTTGTGGGACAGGAGGACCGCAGATGGCACACACCTTGGGTGAAAGCGCGGTGGCCCGGCTCACCGATGGGCGCGCGCTGCACTACATGCGCGCCGGCGCCGGTAACCCGACGGTGGTGTTCGAATCAGGGTTGGGTGCCTCGCGTTCGGAGTGGGGGCTGGTCGCACCGCTGGTGGCACAGCAGTTCTCGACGGTGGTCTATGACCGCGCCAACCTGGGGCGCAGTGACCCCGACGGGGGCCCGCGCACCCTGGAGCGCCTCAGCGGCGACCTCACCGAGCTGCTGGCCGCCCTCGATAGCGCCCCGTACATCCTGGTGGGGCACAGCTACGGGGGGACGATCGCGCTGGCCGCCGCCGCGCACGACCCGTCCGCCATCGCGGGCCTGGTGCTGGTCGATCACTCCGATGAGCACGTGAACGTGTGCTGTGGATCCCCGCTCAAAGCGCTGCGCCGGATCGCGGTGGCGGGCCGCTGGTTCATCGGGGTGCTGCGCCGGCTGCACCTGCTGGCGCCGGCGGTGCGTCGCGCTGCCCCAGGGATGCCCGCCGACGTGGTGCACGATCTGGTCGCCGAAGACCTGACCACTGGCGCCGAACAGGCGGCCGACGCCGAGGAGCAGTTTTTCATCGAAGGGCTGCAGACCCTGCGCGCACACCCTCCCAATCTGGGCGATATGCCCGTGACCGTCATTTCGGGAACCAAGACGACACCGTTCGACCGGTCCATCCGCACGGCATTCCTGCACGCCCACCGCCGCACCGCCGCACGCCTTGGCGCCCGGCACGTGTACGCCACAAAGTCCGGCCACCTACCGGTTTTCACCGAACCTCAACTGATCGCCGACGAGATCGTCCGCATCACTGCCCGCACCGCAGCCGAGCCGGTGCCGCGCCGCGGCGGGCACTGACAACCACTGTCGGCGCCCACGCGCGGCCCCACATGCCGTTTCGGCGCGCAACTCTGCGCGGCTGCAAGGCAGTTTTCCGTACCGAAGCGGCTCGCGTCACTTGAGAGGGCTGCGCATAGCGTGGAGCAGAGCCGGCATCGAGCAGTACGCGCACCTGGGCCGCCGCCCCGACAGGCGGACCATGGATCGGATTGTCCGCCAACTTATTTGCCGACGGTGACACCCCGCGGTGTGCGCCCCGCCGGGCGCAGGGGCCGTCGCCGTGAATCGGACAAGGCTTGTCTGAGAGTTTGCCTGATGCGCTCTCAGGTAGGAACCGTGCCGGGCTCGTTTTCGTTGACGTAAGTGTATGGCGCACCATTTTCGGGCAAGCATCGAGGCTCCCCGAAATGCAGTTAGGAGGTTGTGGCACCATGAAAATAGTGATAGTCGCAGCGGCTGGCATGATCAGTGCCGCCGGTATTGCGGGTCTGTGGGCATCGGTGCCCGCGGCGGCCGACCCGGCGCCACCACCGGTTTGCTATGCGACCAAACCGAGTGTGACCGCGATCGAACACACGCCGTGCCTGGCACCGGGTTCGGTGCAGTACCCGCAAGGGGTGCACCAGCCGACCTACGACGGCGCCAACCCGCTAGTGCCGTACGGCACCAATCCGCTTGTGCCATACGGCACTAACCAAAACAACGCCGGATAGTCGCTAACCCTGTGCCCGCCGCTAATCCCTCGGCGCGGCGGGCACAGGGCTTAGCGGGTGCTGGCGGCCGCCAGCCCCTTGGTATTGACCTCGAAGGCCTGCGACGAGCCGGTGCTAAAGAATGCCCCAGCCACGTGCAGGCGGCCTGATGACGCCGCCGCGGCCAGGATCGGGTGGTGCACAAGGCGTTCGAGCTGAATCGCGACGTTGACCACGGCGAGCTGATCGACGGGGCTGAACCCGCTGGCCGCGGCGCTCACGCGGGCCAGGTGATAGTCGTGGTAGGCGATCAGGGCGTCGCGGGCGAAGTGCAGCCAGCGGCCCACCGGGCTGGTGGGGGTGTCAATCGATTCGGACAGCAGTGTTTTCATGGCGCCGCAGCCCGAGTGTCCGCACACGACGATCGAACGCACCAGATGTTGGTTGACCGCGAAGTCCAGGGCGGCATCGACTGATCCGTCGGCCGGATCGGTGGGCACCAGGTTGGCGATATTGCGCACGGTGAACAGATCTACCGAGGTCTTCCCGCCGGTGAGCTTAGGCAGCCCGGGCCCGTCTGAGCAGGCCAGATACAGCGCGTCGGGCCGCAATGTGTGCGAATCAAGAAACGAGGTCATGGCAGAGGTGCCCCAATCGGGAAGCGGCGCCGGCACACCCGCGCGGTGTGCTGGCTAGGTGGAAGTGTTCGTGTACCGGTCAGCGGTGCTGTACCCGGCGACCTGACCGGCACCGCCGGTATGCGGTGCGGGCCGGGCCGTTGCGGGTTCATCGGGTGATCAGGCGATGCGCCTGATGGCCCCTATTGGGTCAATCACGTTGGTGCAGCGTGTCCATTGCTGCACCACACCGTCGGTGGGGGTCTCGATGCGCTCCGGGCCCGCTGCCGGGGCGCGGCCCAGCAGGTTGTATTGGCGGCAGTAATCGTCATCGAAGATGGTGCCGTGATAGCGCAGTGGCCCGTCGGGGAAGATCGCCGCGACCTGGGTGCCCGGTGCGGCGCGGCGCGCTGCCCAGCCCGCGACCAGTGCTACCGCGCCCACGCTCCAGCCGCCGGTGCTGTGGTGGGTGGCTGCCAGGGTGCGGGCAGCCCACACCGCTTCGTGCGGGGCGACCCAGTGCACTTCGTCGAATGCGCGGTAGTCGACGTTGCCGGGGTAGATGCTCGACCCGAGGCCGCGCATGAGCCGGGTGGCGGCGGGCTGGCCGAAGATGGTCGAGCCGATGGTGTCTACCCCGATCAATGCCATGTGCGGGTTGTGTTGGCGCAGTACCCGGCTGATGCCGGCCGAGTGCCCGCCGGTGCCCACCGAGGCGATCAGCACATCGACGGTGCCCAGCTGCGTGATCAGCTCGGCGGCCAGCGGGGCGTAGGCGGCGATATTGTCGGGGTTCTGGTATTGATCCGGGCACCAGGCTTCGGGGTCTTGGGCTAGCAGCTGTGCGACCCGGTCTTTGCGGGCCTGCTGCCAGCCGCCCTCAGGGTGCGGTGCGGTGACCGTGTCGACGGTGGCCCCGTGGGCGGCCAGCATGTTGACGATGGCCGGTTCCAGGCCCGGGTCGGTGACCAGGGTGACCGGGTGGTGGTACACGATCGCGGCCAGGGCTAGCCCCAACCCGAGTGTGCCGCTGGTCGATTCGACGATCCGGGCGCCGGGTTTGAGGTCGCCGCGGGCGCGTGCCTGCTCGACCATGTACAGCGCGGGCCGGTCTTTGATGCCGTTGGGGTTGGCGCCTTCAAGCTTGGCCCAGAACCCTTGCCCGGGGCCCGATAACGGCTCCGATATCCGCACCACCGGGGTGTTGCCGACCATGTCGGCAGGGCCGAGGTGGCGGGCACCGGTGGGTCGGGTTGTGACCGGTTTGATGCGCCGGGGCAGCCGGTGAGGCAGCTGGTGCGGTGCTGTGATGGTGTCGTTCATGAAAGGTGATCCCTGCATCGGGGGCCGCGTACGGCGGCCGGGAATGGCTGATGAGGCGGCAGGGTCACCCACGAGTGTGAGGTGACCCGGGGGCGGGGATCAGCGGCGGATGATGCACAGATCGGTCAGCAGCACACGCCCTGACCGCGAGAAGGCAGCGGCGGCCCGCACTGGTGGGCCGCGGCCTATACGGGAAACCAGCGGAGCCGCGACGATCGCGGCCACGATGGCCGCCGCGAACGCGGCCAGCAGCCGCAGCGGATTATCGGCCCGCAGCGCCGCGGTGAGCCCGTCGACGCTTTGACACAGCGCGCCGTGCACGGCGCTGCCGGCGTGCGGATGATCGGCGATCACCCCGGCGGCGAGCGCTACGGCAGCACCCGCCACCGATTGGCTCGCCGTGGCCAGGTTCCCCTGGTGGTGGGCGACCGGGTTCCCCTGATGAGTGTCCCCGGGCAGGCAATGCAGCAGCAGAGGCAGCGCGGCGATCGCCCCGATGAGCAGCGCCACCAGCATCAGCTGGCCGCGGCGCTGCACTCGGATCGCCATGGCCGCGACGCTACCACGGCCCGTCGATACCCCAGGCGGGTATGTGACCGGATTGTGATGCGCTCCCGGCGGCCGCCCTGGCCCGCGCGGTGCAAGGCCCGCTGTCATGGCTTGACCTCGAACCGGTCGATCATGGCGCCGCTGCTGCGCGGCGCTGGCACCGGTTGGCTGGGTGCGCCCGATGATCGGTGCACGGTGACCCCGCCGGTGGGTGCTGGTGCGGGTTTGGCGTGTACCCGCTGCACATCGCATACCGTCAGCTGCAGCGGGATCTGCGCGGCCTGCTGTATGGCGTGGATACGTCTGATCACCGGCTCGGACTGCAGGTATTTGTGCAACCGCTGCGGCGTTTTCCAGGTTTGATGCACCAGGAAGTGCCCCGGGTCACCGGCGTCCCGCAAAATCTCGTAGCGCAGGTTGCCCCGGTCGCGGCGAGTGTGTTCCAGCAATATGTTCAGGTGCCCCCAGATCGCTTCCTCGGCACCGAGCTTGGCGGTGACCTCGCCGACCACATGCACCGGCGAGCTGCTGCTCGGGCGCGGTGTCAGCACTCGTGCTGCGGGCAGTATCCATGCCGGCGCCGCCTGCGCGGGTTCGCCGGGCACCTGCTGGCCGCTCATGCGGTACCGGGGGCCGCGGCGGCGGGGGTCAGCATTGGACATCGACGTGGTAGACGCTGTACAGCCTCACGACCTGGTTCCGTCGCGACGATCCATTGCAGTTTGGACAGTTTGTTGTCGCAGTCGGGCCGTAGACGTCGAGGTCCTTGCGGATCCGGGTGGCCACACATTGCGAGAGCGGCTTGTTGCCGGTCTTGGTGACGATGATCTTGTTGCCTTGGGCTTTGAGGTTGTTGATGACGTCGTCGGCGTTGCCGAGACCGCCCGGCCCGGCCTGGGCGGCCGGCGCCGTCAGCAATGTTGCGGCGATGGCGGCTGCGGCCAGTGTCAATCCGGGCAGACGGCCACGAAAAATGTTGTTCATGGCAAAAGCACCTTCTACGTGTGGGCTGCGCCAAGTGGCGCGGCGATGGCTGATTGGTCGGCTACAGACCAGAACCCGCGCCGGCCCGGTAAGGGGCATGCAGGTTCGGGCCAGCCGCGGTCAGCGCCGCAGTACGCAGAAACGGTGAAGGATGATGCGGCCGGTGGCGATGGCCACGGCCCCGGTATGGGGCGGCCCGCGGGTCCATGCCGGGGAACCGGCCGCGACTGCTGCATAGGCAAGCAGGGCCAGTGCACCGATCCACAGCACGCGCAGCACAGTCGGTGCGGCCAGCTGGGCAGCCACACCATCGGCGACCGAGCACACGAACGCCGCGGCCTGCCCGATGTGGTTGTGTGCGGTGGCCGCGACATCACCGCGCTGCAGCGTCGAACCGGCGGCTACCGCGTGATGCGGAAGCGCGGTCGCCGCGGCGCTGTGGTGGGGCAGCGCCGCGCACTGCAACAGCAGCACCAGGGCGGCCATCGCGGCCACGATCAGGGCTCCCAGCCACGACATACCCCGCAGTTCGCGGGCGCCGCCGGCGGTCACGGCCAGGCGCCCTGCCCGGGAGTTCCCGGGAGGTTGCAGCTCACCAGTGGACGGCAACACCTCTTCACCATAACATGATATGCGCATACCCTTACCCGGTATTTGACATGTGTTTTTGACGGTCGGCGCGGTGGTGTTGAAGGGAGCGGTTCATGACGGTATCGCGATCGCAATGGGGCCGGCGCGACTTCTTGCAGCTGGGTGCGGCGGCCGCCACAGCAGGTGTGCTGGCCGCCTGCGGCGCTCGTTCGCGCGGCGGCTCGACTGGGCAGCTGGTGGGGCCGGACTCCCCGCAAGTGGCGGCGCTGGAGGCGGTGCGCCGCGACGGGGGCGGGCGGCTGGTGCCGGTGCGCTTGCAGGCCCGCCCCCTGCAGTTGGATCTGGCGGGCCGGACGGTGTCGACGTGGGGGTACGGCGATCAGGTTCCGGGGCCGACGATCCGGGTCCGCAAGGGTGAGGTGTTGCGAGTGAGCACCGCCAACGGGCTGCCGGCCCCGACCACGGTGCACTGGCATGGGATTGCGTTGCGCAACGACATGGACGGGGTACCGGATCTGACGCAAAAGCAGATCACGGCGGCGGGGTCGTTCACCTACGAGTTCGCGGTGGCGCACGCGGGCACGTATTGGTTTCATCCTCATGTGGGCACCCAGCTCGACCGCGGCCTGTATGCGCCGCTGATCATCGAGGACCCCGATGAGCGCGCCGACTACGATACCGAACTGGTGGTGGTGCTCGATGACTGGATCGATGGCACCGGCACCGACCCCGACAAGGTCCTGGCCGGGCTGGCCGCCAAGGGCATGCCCGAGATGGGGCCCTCGATGGGCGGTATGTCTGGCGGTATGCCGATGGGTGGGATGGGGGTTAGTGCGGATGCGCCGCTGGGATCCGATGGCGGCGATGTCACCTACCCGTACTACCTGGTGAACGGGCGGGTGGCCGCTGACCCGCAGAGCGTCGATTATCGGCCCGGGACCCGGGTGCGGCTGCGCATCATCAACGCCGCAGGCGATAGCGCGTTTCGGGTCGCAGTTCCCGGGGTGCCGATGACGGTGACCCACACCGACGGCTTCCCCGTGGCGCCCCGGCAAGCCGACGCGCTGCTGATCGGGATGGGCGAGCGCATCGACGCCGTCATCACCATCGGTGATGCGTCGGTGCCGCTGCTGGCCGTCCCGTACGGCAAGGACGGCTACGCCCAGCTGGTGCTGCGCTCCGGCGGCAAACCGGTTCTCGGCGAAACCCAAAACGCGGCCGTGGCGTTGACGAAGATGGCCGTGCTGGACACCGCGACCTTGAGCGCCACCGCCGAGGTCGCGCTGGTACCGCGTGAACCCGACATCTCCTATGACCTGCGCCTGGCAGGTCCGGGCGAGAAGTACACCTGGACCATCAACGAAAAAACCTACAACCGGGCCGAAGGGCTGCCCGTGCGCGAAGGCCAACGGGTGCGGCTGCGCTACCTCAACAACTCGATGATGTTTCACCCGATGCACCTGCACGGGCATACCTTCGCGGTCCGAGGCCGGTCCGGGGCCTACACCGCCCGCAAGGACACCGTGCTGGTGGCGCCCATGGCCACCGTCGAAGTGGACTTCGATGCCGACAACCCTGGCCAGTGGCTCACCCACTGCCACAACATCTATCACGGCGAGGCCGGGATGATGACCGTCATCTCCTACCGCCAATAGCGTCCCCGGCGGCGAAGATTGCGCTGAACCGGCCACGCCGGGCCGAATGTCCCACTGACCTCACAGAAAGAGACCGCACATGCAAGGACTGCGATTCGTGTTGTTGGCCCTGGCCACCGCCGGGCTGTTCCTGACCGGGCTGCTTGCCCCGCCCCTGGGGCACGCTGCGGGGTCCTGTCCGCACCGCTTCGGGGCCGCTCAACAGCTGCCCGACGCTGGCGGCGGTACCCAGGAATGGACCGTGGCCGCCCTGAAGAAATCAGAGGCTGTATTACCCGGATACAGCCCGGCCGGCCAGCTCTGGGAAGCTGCGGCCACCGTGCGGGCCGCGCGCGGCACCATCACCGCGCTGATCCCCAACCTCGCCGCCCACGCCACCGGCGCGCACTACCCGGTACTCTGGCAGATCGGCACCGACCAAGGACTGCCCGCCGCCACTCTCGATGAAGGACAAACATCCTCGGGCACACTGTATTTCGATGTCACCGGCCCGGACCCGATGGCCGTCATCTACGGCACCGGCGGCGCCGCACCGGCGATGATGTGGTGCTGCAACGAGTCCATGAACATGCCTATGGACTCGAAGATGAAGGCCGACATGAAGGCCATGATGGCGGACTGCCCCTGCTGCCAGGACATGCCCGCACCCACCTCGGGCGGCGACTGCCCGTGCTGCGCCGGTGCGCCTGCCCCGGCCTGACCCCACCGGTGACCGGGCTAGCCTGAACGTCCCGGCCCGGTCACCGCGTAAGTACCGGCCAGCGGGCCGGGACCGACTGCGATATCAATGCGGCATGGTCAGCACTGCACGTCGACGTACATGGTGCGGTACAGCAATTGTGTGCCCACACCATTGGCGCGTTTAGCCCGGTTGGGGTCGACCACCTGAGGATGGGTCCACCAGTACTCGGATTTGCCTTCGCGTACCGATGTCACGGAGCACATCTGCAGCGGCTTGTCGCCGGTGCGATTGACGATGACCTTGTCGCCCTGGCGCTGCAAAGCCATGATGACCTGCAGCGCGTTGGGGGCGGCCGGGCCCGCCCAGGCCGGCGCGGCGCCGGACAGGCCCAGCGTTGCCCCGGCCAGGACTGCGACCATCGATGCGGCCGCGCGGTGAAGAAAACGGTTGTTGTGCATAAGAATTCCCTACGTTGGGGTGCCGCACACGGGGGCGGCGAAGCTGTCGAGGACACACCAGTGCGGGCTGCCTGTGGCTAGAGCGGCAGGCAGCCCGGGGTGTTCGTCAGCGCCGGATAACGCAGAGCTGATGCAGCAAGACGGCGCCGCTGGCTGCGGCGGCTGTGCGCGTCCATGGCGGCGGCCCGTGCGCACCCGCCCGCACGGCCATGGCCCCGGCGGTCAGCAGGACCGGCGCGGTCCACTTCAGCGCTGCGTTGTCGCCGCCGGCCACGTTCCCGGCTAGCGGGGGGTGTGGGCAGGGCGCATCCAGGTCAGCGCGCACATCGTGAACGTGTGCGGTGATCAGTCCTGGTACCGCGCCGAGGGCCGCGTTAGGTGCATGTTCGCCGCTGGCCGGGGCCGGTGCGCCCGCGCGGGGCAGCTCGGCCGTGCACCCGAGTATCGCCATCGCTGCCAGCGCGGCGGCTAGCAGCAGCAGCGCCCCCGCGCCCCTGTGGGACCGGCGGCGATACCCCCAGCCCGGGTGCATCCGCATGCGGTCCATTCTAGCCTTTACCCCTACCGGGTATAGCCATATAGCGGTGGTGTGCTGACGGTGTCCAGGTACGCGTGCAAGGATGCCCCCCGCGGGTATCACGATCGCGGCGGCGCGCAGGCCGCCGCAGTGCCGCCCGGTGCGTCAGGAGGTGGCCGGTGGGTGCGGTGCTGAGGTCGGTGCGGTTCCAGATCACTGTGGTGACGGTGGTGGTGTTGGCCGCGGCCGGCGTGGTCGCCCTCGGGGTGCGCCATCATCTCCTGCTCGGCCCGGACACCGTGGACTGTGCTCGCTACAAGTGTGTGGCGCTGACCTTCGATGACGGCCCCACCCCGTTCACCGATCGTCTGCTGCAGGTGCTCACCGACCGCGGCGCCAAAGCCACGTTCTTCCTGATCGGCAACAAGGTGGCCGCCGACCCCGACGCGGCCCGCCGCATCGACGCCGCCGGGATGGAGGTGGCCAACCACACCTGGGAACACCCCAACATGGCCACCATCGCGGTCGCCGACATCGCAGGCCAGCTCAACAGGGGCGCCGCGGCGATCACCGCCGCGATCGGGCACACCCCGCACCTGTACCGCCCCGCCGGCGGAGTCTCCGATGACGCGGTGCGCGCCGAAGCCGGGCGACAGGGATTGGCCGAAATCCTGTGGGACGTCATCGCATTCGACTGGATCAACGACGCCAACACCGCCGCCACCGTGTACATGCTCAAAACCCAGATCAAACCCGGCTCGGTGGTGCTGCTGCACGACACCTACTCCAGCACCGTCGACGTCGTCTACCAATTCCTGCCGGTCCTGATCGCCAACGGCTACCACATGGTCACCGTCAGCCACCTGCTCGGGGATCGCGCCCCCGGCAGCAGCTACGGCAGCCGCGAAAACGGCCCACCGGCCAACGATATTCACGACATCCCGGCCGACAAGATTCCCGCGCTGCCGGCCACACCCTCACCCAAACCCGCACCGAACCTGCCGATCACCGACATCGGCGGCCAAAATCCCGGCGGCCCACAATGATCCGGGCCGCCGCAGTGAAGCTCTAGCACCGCACGGTGACATACATGACGTGCGAGGCCAACGAGCGGGTCGCCGGCCCTTTGCGTTGCTGCACCTGGTTATAGATGTGCCGCCCGACGCGCACCGAGACGGCGATGCACGCCGACAGCGGTTTTCCGGCGGTATCGCCGTTGACGATCACCTGGTCCCCACGGGCTCGAAGGGCGGCGATCACAGTCTGGGCGTTACCCGGCGCCGGGCCGGCGGCGGCGGGAGCTACCAACGCAAGCCCGGTGAACGCGGTGATACCGGCCGCTACCGCCACGGCGGCGGCGCGCCGGCAGGCGGACACGGACGGTGTTGTCAGTGTTATCAATGATGTGGTCACGGTCATGGATGTCCTTGTATTTCAGGGGTACACGGGGTGGCCAAGGGCCTGTGGGGCTGTCGGCCAGGGGCAGGCAGCGGCGGCTCAGCGGGGCCGGGCCGCACAGGGTGTGGTCCGAACCGGAGCAGCGACGCGGTGAAGGGGTGCCGCCCCGCCTGGACGCAGTGTTGGCGGGGCGGCACCGGTCAATGGGGCCGGTGTTAGCGGTGCCCGCCCCAGCCGCCGCCATGGCCGCCGCCCCAGCCGTGGCCCCCACCACCGCCCCAGCCGCCGCCATGCGGCGGGCGCGGCCAGCAGTTGTGGTGGCGGCAGCCGGGCCCTGCGGGGGCCTGGGCACTGATGGAATCTGCGCTCGGGATTGGTCCGCTGGCCTGCGCCAGGGCCGGTGCAGCCAGGGCCAGGGTCAGCGCGGCTAGCGGGGCCGCCGCGGCGGCGGCCAGCCTGCGGTAGCGGCGGGTGTGGTTAATTACGGTGCGGTTCATGGTGATTCCTTGCGTGAAAGGGGCCGCCATCGCGGCGGCCAGGATGGGATGCGATGACCGGTATCAGCGCCCCCGATGGGGGCTCTGGGGGAACCGGCCGTCAGCGCCGCATCACGCAGAAATGTTGCAGCCGGTCACGGCCGCGGCGCAGAAACCAGATCGCGGCGCGACGCGGTGGGCCGCGGGTACTGTGCGACCACAGCATCGCGGCGGTCGCCACCAGAAACATCGCCGCCGCGGGCACCGTGCCCCACCCGTGCACCGCGTCGGCTGCCGCGGCGACCACCGTGGTGGCGGCGGTCAGTAGGGCGCACCGATGGTGGTCACCATCGCCGGCCACGGCGATCAGCGCACCCAGTTGTGCGGCCGCGCCATGTACCCCGGCGGTAGCGGGGACGTGCCGCACGGGTGCGGTGATGGCGGTGTCGGGTGCGGCCGGTGGGCACTGCAGCGCGGGCACCAACACCACCGCCGCGGCCAGCAACACCCGCACCACGCCGATGGCCACCCAGTGCGGGTGGCGCGGCGTGCGGTCACCGGTGAGCGCCATCACCCCACCGTACACCCTAACCATATACCCGTATAGGGTATGCAGAAAATGTATTCATGCTGGTTGGGGTACAACGGGGCACCGATACCTGGTGGTGCCGGTTGCCGGGGCGGCATGCAAGTGCAGCGGGTTAGGGCGATTCCTCGGCCGGTGGCACAGGCGGCTGACCGTGGGGGTCTTCCAGGACGGGGGCAGCCGGAGCGCCGGGAACCACCGTCGGGGGTGCGGCGGCCTCGGCGCCGCCGATGTTCTGGGGCGCCCGACCGTAGGGGTCTTCCAGTGCGGGAGTCTCATTGCCTGCGCCGTAGTTGACGCCCGTGGTGCTGGACACTGCTGGCGGCCGCACGCCGCCGGTCACCGAGTAGCGGGTACTGGAGGAGGACTGGATGTTCGGCGGGTGGGCGCTGTTGCCGAGCTTGCTGCCGGGCATCCCGGTCGCGGTGGCTCCGGGGTCGGCGTTGGTGGCGATCTTCACCCCGCGCGCATCCACCGCGGCCGGGGCAACCGCCGGGAAGTTGTAGTAGCTGTAGGTATAGCTGCCCGGGACCGAAGGCAGCGGCGCCGGGACTGCAGGAATGAACGGTATCGGCGGCGGGTCGGCCGATGCCGCCGGGGCTGCGGCGGCGAGCGCGGCGAGCACGCCGGCCGCGATGCTCGCCGCACTCCAGAGGGGGTGTCGTGTGGCCATGAGCGGTGTCCTTTCGAAGGAATGTCTTGTCAAAGCCGATGTCTTGGATCTGGCCGAGTCGTGTGACCGACCCTGCAGGCGGGCCGGGCCCGGCGACTCATCCGGCCAGTGCGTAGCCGGCTTGGCGTATGGCCGCATCGATCGCCTCGACCGGCAGGGTCGCGGCCGAGGAGATGGTGACGGTGCCCTCGGCGATATCGACATCCACACCGCTGACCCCCGGAAGCGCAGCCACCTCCTGGCGCACCGAGGCCGCGCAGTGCCCGCAGCTCATACCCGACACCTTCACGGTCACTGTGCTCACCGAAACCTCCTTGCCCGCACCAGCAGATTTCGAAAGGATACCCCCGTAGGGTTATTTGTGCAGAGTATTGCTGCGCACCGCTACAGGCTCGTGTACTCGGAACCGGCCAGTACCGGGACGGGGTATCACAATCCACCCCTTACCTGGGCAGTTGCGCGGGCGATCGAGGCTCGATACCCCCGTTCGGGCGGCCTCGTTTCGGTGGGATCCGGGTTGCCCGGTTCATACTTGTACGGGGTACGCCAGGTGTGGGAGGAAGGACTTGGTGGTCTCGGTATCGTGCGAGGGCTCCGGCGGCATACCTGCCCTACGGGCTGCACAGCAGTGCGCCGGAGGCGGCCAGCACGGCGGTGATGATCGGGCCCGCGGCGATCACCGTGAGGCTTATCGCCAACGCGGTCCATGCGCGGGCCCGCACCGCAAGTGCCGGGGGTGATGCCACGAGTCGTTCGGCGCGGCTCAGGACAGCCACATTCGCCGCGCCGAGGGCCGCCGCCGGTGCGCTGGCGGCGCCGGCCAGGCCCATCAACCCTGACAGCAAGGCGCTGCGGCCGTGTAGACGGACTGCGGCATCGTCGGCACACATCTCCAGCAGCCGGGACACCTCGGCCGCCCCTACGGTCATGAGCCGCACTCGCGGTAAGACGGTGGACACGGCGCGCAGCGCCGAGACGAGCTGGGGGTGGTGCCCCGCCAGATGAGCGCATTCGTGCGCCAGCACCGCCGCGATCTGTTCGTCATCAAGAGCAGCCAGCGCGGCCGTCGTCAGGACGATCGCCGGCGGGCGGCCGGCGACGCAGTAGGCGGCAGGTTCGTGGGCTTCCAGAACCATCACGTGCTCGTCGGCGGTGCGCCGGCCCACGATACGCACCGCGCGAGCATGTTCGTGCGCGGTGTCGCGTAGCCGGACCACGGCGCGGGCCAGGCGTACCCCCAGGGTTGCGGTCGCTGCGCTTGCCGCCGCGGCCAGGGCCAGCAGCCCGGACTGCGGCGCGATGCCGACATCACCGGCGGCCACCGCGTGCAGGCGGGTGATGCACGCCGCGAGCACTGCCGCGGGGGAATCCCAGTGCCGGGCAACGTCAATGACAATGAGCACCGCAGCTACCAGCCAGGTGGACAGCACGCTGGCGATCGCGGCCAGCCACGCGGCGATCGCCAGATGTGGGGCGTGCGCCGAGCGGGTCAGGCGGGTTAAGACCGGTGGCCCGAATACCAGGACCGCCGCGCTGTAGAGCAGCAGGCAGACCGCGATGCTCACTTGGCGCGGGCCCGTTTCACCGGTCGCCGCAGCACCGCGGCCAGCCGCGCCGATTCTTCTGGGCCGATCTGCTCGAGGAAGTGGGTGAGCACCAAATCAGGGCTGCCGCCGCCGTGAAGCGCCTCACGCATAAGCCGGGCGCTGTGCTGTTCGCGGGTCAGGGTGGCCCAGTACCGGTAGGCCTTGCCCTCGCGCTCACGCGCCAGCCAGCCCTTGGTGTGCAGGTTGTCCATCGTCGACATCACCGTGGTGTAGGCGATGTCGCGTTCGGTGGCCAGCTCGTCGAACACCTCGCGCACCGTCATCGAGGTGTCCTCGTCGCGGCTCCACACACGATCCATCACCACCGATTCCAGCTCACCGAAACCTCGACTGCGCACTTGATGTATCTCCTGGCCTTCAACATTCTTACTGTCTACGTACGTAAATAGTAATACCGGCGTTCGGCCTGTGCCGCCGGTCGGTTATTGGCCGTCCGCAAACTGGTACCTCGAGGCGATGACCTCCCCGGGGTGCGGGGCGCCGTAGATGATGGCGATCTGGTCATGGGCAGCCAGTGTGATCGCGGCGGGGTTATCTGTTTGCGGCACACCGTTGACGATCACGCGCAGCTGTTTTCCCGCACCGGCGCGTAGCCCTCCGATGTGATCAGCAGCCAAGCTGACCTGCCATTCGGTGAACAATTCACCGAGGCTGAACTGCCGGCGCACCGGCGACTCGATGTGGATGATGCCGCTGGCATCGTGGGTGTGCAGGGCACTCATGGCGCCCCGTCGCCCATCGACACCGATATTGGCCGGTACGGGCACCGGCCGGCCGTCGACCTGCACGTCAAGATGGGCGTGAATGTGTAGCACGGTGCCCTCCATGCGCGCCATCGGCAGCCCGGCCGCGCCCGCTGCCGCGGACGCATCCGCCGGTGCCGGCCACGGCGGCGCGCTATCGGCACCGACCGCGACAGTGGCCGCCGGATGATCCAAACCAGTCGCCTCGCCAGGTGAGGTGTGTTGCCCACCGCGTGTGGCCATGGCAGTACCGACGACCGCTACCGCGAACACCGCCACCACAGCGGTACCCACCACCGGCACCCACCATCCGCCTGCGCCCTCACGTAGATCCGGCATAGCAATGCGCGCACCGCGCTGGCCTGCGGTACGTGCTTTGCGCCAAGGCGCCATTGATAACACTCCGTTCCCCGGCCCGGTTGCGCACGCAATCTCATCGCCGACAGATTCATCGACCGGCAACGCGGCAGCCTTGCGCGGCCGGGCCCGACTGCTGATTACAGGGCGCGCCCTGGCCTGGATTTGAGGAGGTCGATTTCCGTACGCAACGCCCGCAGTTCCTGTAACTCAGCAGAATTCGCCTCGCCGGGACTGCGCATCATCATCCACATCATTGCGCCCATCACCAGCGGGCACGCCAGTACCGCGGCCACCGTGAAAAAGTAAGTCATCGCGCTCCCTTCCCAACGGCCGATGCCCTGATTCCAGGACCTACGATCTCCGTACATAGATAGTAGATCGAGCTCGGCGGTGACGCCAGTATTCGCATGGCCCACCCCTGCCCCGCACGTAGAGGTGAGTCGCCGGGCGGGCGATACAGCACGCCGGCGTGGCACATCACCTGCCCGGCAGGCCATTTCACCCCAGAGCCGCTCAGGGCTTGTCCGCGCAGCAGTCGCCGCCGGGTGTGGGCATGTCGGCGCAGCAGTCGCAGTCCGCGTCCGGCGCAGACTTCATCGTGGCCATCATCGCTTTCATCGCCCCCTGCTCACACCACATGGCCGTCGGCATTGCCCCGCCGCCCTGGTAGGTCACCATCGCCGCAGCGGCACCGGTGACATCGAAGTACACCTTGCCCGTGGAGGTATGCCCTTGAGCCAGGGTGGCCCCCGGGATGCCGTAGGGGCTGGCCACCTGCCAGAGCACCGGGTAATGCTCCTCGGAGCCGGAGACGGCGGCAAGATTCGGAATGATCGGGGTCACCGTCCCGGCCAGTGCCCGCACCGTTGCGGTTGCCTCCCAAAGCTGCCCTGACACCGGGTAACCCGGAGTCGGGTCAGCGCTCTTGCGCAGCCCACTGACGGTCCATTCCTGTACCACCGCGCCACCGGCATCACCGATCCGCTGATGCGACCCCATTGTGTGGGGACAGCCACTTTTGGCGGCATTGGCCAGCGGGACACCGGCTGCCAGTATCGCCATCACCGCCGCGGCGGCCACCATGATCACTCGTAGTACACGCACGTGCCGTACCCCTTTCCATCGAAATCCAGTTACCTCGCACTGACCACGCCTGCCGATAGCGGAAGGTCCCAGCCGGAACCATCTACTATCTACGTACATAGATAGTAGATCAATGGTGGCGGTTGTGGCATCTGACGGACCCTGGCCTGCAGTGCCCATCTTGGATGAGCACGATGACGCACCCCTTGCTCATTGAATCTGGGGCGACTTCTCTTCGCGTCGCCCTTCTCAGGGACTGGTTCTACGTGGCGAGATCTACAACGAGTCGGCTCACCCGGGTGGCGATGTCGTCGCGGATTAGACGCATGCGTTCGATGCCGTCGATGCCGCGTTCGGAGGGTTCGTCGGTGTCCCAGTATTCGATCTGGACGCCGTCGACGTCGTCGATTTTGGCTTCCCGGCCCAGGACCACTACTCGATCGACGCCGCGGAGCAGCTCTGGGTCGATGGGTTTGGGGTGCTCACCAGTGATGTCGATGCCCACTTCGGCGAGGCTTTGAGCGGAGAGTTCGTTGATGGCGTCGCCGGGTTCGGTACCGGCCGAGCACACATCGATCAGGTCGCCGGCTTCCTTGCGCATGAGCCCGGCCGCCATCTGAGATTTGCCGCCATTGCGGCGGCACACGAACAACACCGAGAGCTTATCGGCGGCCATGGGATCAATAGCTCCTTGCGGTCGGAAGTCTGAAATTGTTTGTATAACAGGTAGATATGGCGGGTCTTGGCTGGCTACTTGGTGACCGGGACGGCGAGTTCGGCGAGTAAGTTGCGGACGCGGAGTTCGATGTCGTCGCGGATGGGACGGGTGGCATCGGTCGATTGTCCGGCGGGGTCGGGCAGATTCCAGTTCTCGTAACGCTTTCCGGGGAAGACTGGGCAGGCGTCTCCGCAGCCCATGGTGATGACGACGTCGGCGGCCTGCACGATTTCGTCGGTCCAGGGTTTGGGGTATTCGCCGGTGATATCGATGCCGACTTCGGACATGACTTCGATGGCAGCGGGGTTGATTTCGCGGCCGGGTTCTGAGCCGCCGGACCACGCGACGGCTTGCCCCGCGGCCAGGTGGTTGAAGTACCCGAGCGCCATTTGGGAGCGCCCGGCGTTGTGGGTGCACAGGAACAGCACGGTGGGTTTGCCGTCGCTGACCTTGCCTTCCACCCGCGCCAGGGCGTGTAGGCGTTGGCGGGCGAACCGTTCGGCCAGTAGCGGCAGAAAGTTGGGAACGGTTGCCCGGCCAGCGAACTGCTCATAGGACGAATGCAGGAACCGTTCGATCGTTTCGGTGCCGAAGGCGGAGCCGAACTCGGTCTCCAGGCGGGTGGCCGCGGTGCGCAGGGCATGGCGCTGATCAATCGACAGATCGGGGTGCGCGCGGTGAGTTACGGGGCTATCGGTCATCGGGTTACTCCGTCACATTCGTTGTCGAGGCAGAAGCGGTCGAGACATCGGACGAAATAGCTTGCGGGACTGCGGTGAATCGTCGCCGCAACGCCAGCGACACGTAGACCAGGGCGACCAGGACGGGGACTTCGATCAGGGGGCCGACGACTCCGGCCAGGGCTTGGCCGGAGGTGGCGCCGTAGGTGGCGATGGCTACGGCGATGGCCAGCTCGAAGTTGTTTCCGGCGGCGGTGAACGCCAACGTGGTGGTGCGCGCATAACCCAGTCCGAGGGTGGCGCCAAGTAGGTAGCCGCCGCCCCACATGATCGCGAAGTAGGCCAGCAGCGGTAGCGCGATGCGGGCGACCTCCCAGGGCTTGGAAGTGATCTGATCGCCTTGCAGGGCAAAGAGAATCACGATGGTGAACAGCAGCCCGTACAGCGCCCACGGACCGATCACCGGCAGGAACTTCGACTCGTACCACTGGCGGCCCTTGGTGCGTTCCCCGATGCGCCGCGACAGATACCCGGCCAACAGCGGAATGCCCAGAAAGATCAGTACCGATTGGGCGATCTGCCACGGCGAGGTGCTGATCTCGGTTTGGGGCAGGTGCAGCCAACCGGGCAGCACCGACAGGTAGAACCAGCCCAGCACCGCGAACATCACGACCTGGAACACCGAATTCAGCGCCACCAGCACGGCGGCGGCTTCCCGGTCACCGCAGGCCAGGTCGTTCCAGATGATCACCATGGCAATACATCTGGCCAGTCCGACGATGATCAGGCCGGTGCGGTATTCGGGCAGATCGGGTAGCAGCAGCCACGCCAACGCGAACATCAGCGCCGGGCCCAGCACCCAGTTCAGCACTAGG